>NZ_JAMPTM010000331.1 GCF_025403375.1 Frankia gtarii | reverse complement strand
CGGCCAACGTGACGCGGCACGATCGGCGACCCGGCGGCCCGTTCCCGGGTCCGCATCCGGTCGCAGGGAGCGAGGCATTCGGCGGCGTCCCGCGGACCGGGGCGACGGACAGGTGGCCCCGGGAGCCGGACCGCCGACGCGCCGGCGGCGGTCCGGCCGCGGGCGACCGTCTCAGCGATCGGGAGCTCGCGGTTCTCAGCTACCTGCCGACGATGCTGACGACAGCCGAGATCGCGGCCGAACTCTACGTCTCGGTGAACACCGTGAAGACGCACCTGAAAAGCATCTACCGCAAGCTCGACGTGCCGCGCCGCCGGGACGCCGTGCACCGTGCCCGCGAACTCCACCTGCTCTGAAACTCCACCTGCTCTGAAGCAGCCTCATTCCGGCCGGCGGACATCCGGCGCCGTCGGCGCGACGGGTGTCTTCAGATTCCAGCCTCGTCCCGAGGTTCCGCCGGCTCGGCCTCCACCCGTCCTCCGAAGATGCGTTGTTCCAACGCGAAGTACGGATGCTGCGCGAGGTCCGGGCGTTGCGTGAGGTCCGGGTACGGCTCCGGCAGCTCGGGCGCCTCCACGTCCCCGGCAGGGAAGGCGGCGGCGCCGAGTGGGTCCGGGACGGTCAGGGAATCCGCGGATGCGGAGCGGCCGGTCCGACCCCGCCGGCCGTCGGCCAGCGGAATCGTCCGCCGCACTGCCCGATCCGCCTGGCCCCGGCCCGGGGCGGCGGCGGGCCAGCCGAGGGAGTCGGGCCGCCGCTCGCGAGCGGCGGCCCGTGCCGGTAGCGGCACGACCGCCCGGAGCACGCAGATCACCGAGGTCACGATCCCCGCGACCATCAGAATCAGGCCCAGAACCGGGAGATCTACCCCGGCCACCCGCCACGTCAGGGCATATCGAAGCGTGGCACCCACCACAACCAGGAAGACCGACAGTCCCAGAGTCATCAGTCGTTCACCTCGTTCGTCCCGCCGGCGGGACGGCGGCGGACCGGGATGGTCGGCAGCCGCCAGGCTTCGGCGGGAGGGTATCGGTGGCGCGAGACCGTACTGGGCCTCAGCGATTTCGGCGGGCTGCGTCGTGGGCGTTGGACCTCGCGGGGGACCGGTGGAGGTGTGCCGATCGAAACGGCGGGACGCCTATATCAATACCCTCGGTGACGATGGCCCATGCTGATGAGGCACTTAGTGGGTTGGTGGTCACCCATCGTGGAGGGTGGCGAGTAGTGGGAACGTTTCGCGACCGTCGCGCCCGCTGCCGGTCGACTGGCTGGATCTCGGCGTTGGCCGGCGATCGGGGTGCCACGAGGCTCGCATACCGCCGACGAGGTGGCCCCTTCAGGGGATGGTTCCGGGAGGGAAAAATCACGCGAAGTGGTCGCTTCAAGCGTGAGGGTGGCAGCCCGGGAAAGATATGGCCGGGTTGAGGGCACGATTCTCCCACCCAAACGGTGGGTTTGGCTCGGCGGAGAATGAGGGGCGTGGGCAACTGGTGGCGTAGCGAGGGAGGTGGGCCCTACGCTTGCCGAACATGTCCACCTTCACCGGAAATTCACCCGGTGGCATCGCCACAGCCGGGCCACCGCCCGGTTTGATTCTGAGTCTGACCCCCGGAGGCACGCGTGACCGACCGAGTTCCCCTCTCGACCGATGCTATCGGCGAGGATGCACCCCATCGGCCGCGAATCGGCGTGACCGTGGACACATCCACCGAGATAGGCATGGCGGGTCACATCGCCAGGCGAGCCTCGGCGAGCTCACCCGCTCCGCCGTCCGCCCCACACCGTGCGGCGCCGGCGCCAGCGCGGCACCCCGCACCGACCACGAGCACGGGCAGCGCCGCTGCTCGGCAATTGTCGCATCCCCGCTCCGGGTCCTCGATGACCGGGTCCCCCATGGGACGCGGTGAGGTTCCGGGCCAGCCGGGCGCGCAGATGCGCCCGGGCATGGCCGCCCGCACCGGCGCCCCGATGCCGCGTGACCTCGCGCTCGGAGCGGCCGAGCTGCGCGGCATCCTGCGCGTCGTGGAGGACTGCGAGCGGGCCTCCTCGCTCGCCTCCTTCCGCGAACTGGCCCTCGACGGCATGGCCCGCCACCTGGGTTATCGCCATTCGGCCTTCTTCCTGGGCGCCTCGATCGAGACGGCGTTCCAGGACGCTCGGCCCACCGGCCGGGGACTCGCCCTGCGCCTCGCCGGCCCGTACATGGAGCGTTACCGGGAGTTGGAGGCGCTGAGCAACCCGGAAAGCCTGCGCTCGGTCCGCGAGCGTGGCCTCGCCACCCTCGATGACCTGGGCGTTCCGGAGCGTCCCGAGGTGCGGATGCGGCTGGAGCGTTTCCTGCGCGCCCACGGCATCCACGCCAAGCTGCTCGTGCGCCTGTTCGGCCCGTCGAACGTGGGTGCGCTCATCTCCCTGCTGGACTCGCGGCCGGGCGCGTTCGGCCCGCGGGACCGGGCGGTCGGCGCCGTCCTCGGCCGTCACCTCGGCAACCTGCTGCGTTTCTACATCCGGACCGATCCTGGTCCGTCCGTCGCGGGACGGCTGTCCGCCCGTGAGCGGGACGTGGTGCGACTCGTCGCCGAGGGCCGGTCCAACCGGCAGGTCGCCGAGGCGCTGTGCATCAGCATCGACACGGTCAAGCACCACCTCACCCACGCTCTCGTGGCGACGGGATGCTCGAACCGCACGCAGCTCGCCATCGCCTGGCAACGGGAGACCAGCGCGTTCGCTCCCCCCAGCCCGCCCCGGCCCTGACTCGCCGGTTGAGGAACTGACCCAACCGTCGGAGCTCCCCGGCCGCGTCCGGACACGGGGGTTCCGGTTCGAGGTCACGCGTTCGCGGCCCGTTGCCGCCTGGTGCCCCTGGCCCTGTCCCTTGCCGCCGATCCCACCCTGGACCCCGGATATCGGTCCTCGGCCGCGGCGGCGGTCCTCATGCCGGCTGGTCGTCTGCCGGCCGGCAGCGCGCCGGGCCTGCCCCGGCAGCCTGCTCTGGCCGGGCATGCCCGGCGCGGAACCGACCCCCGTGCCTCGCCGGCGCGGGCGCCCGGTTCCCAGCACCCACGGGGCCCGCAAGCCGGCCGGTCCTGCCCGAACGGGCGGAAGGCCGACGCACCGACGCGACGCGACGCGCCATGGGCGCGCCTCGACAACCTGACTTCCGAAACCTGGCTTCCGACGAACCGCGGGTGGCGCGGGCCGATACCGGCCGCGCCACCCGCGGTCGTTTAAGGTCCCGCCCGCGCCACGGGCCAGCCCCGTCCGCGCGCCTGCGGGTTTCGCGTGCTGCCGTCCCCGCGGACCGGCGGCCCCCCTCTTAGCCTCGCCGCAGCCCTTCGTGCCCGCTGCATCCCGGTTGCGATCCGTATCCCGGTTGCTGTCCATCCTGCCCCGGTGGCGTCGGCCGCCGAGGGAATGCCAGGCACGGCCGGGCCAGGCCAGGCCAGAGACCAGCCGGTCTCCGTATCCTCCGGACTTGCGGTAGATCATCACCTTGGCGGCTTCTGCGAGAGATGCGCGGCATACCCCATCTGTGGGATACTGTCCTTTGCCCGTCGTAGCAGGCTGGTTCGGTTAGGTGGTGCAGTGGCGGACGCCAGCATCATTCCGCCCAGCCCCGCTTGCGGCTGATGGCGCGCTGTGACTAGGTTGACCCGTGTCCTTGCTAGCCGAGAGGGGCCCGAAGGGGCCACCCAACCGTCGGTGACTGACCCGGCCGGCGGTTGCCACGATCAATTTTCGGATGCTCTTCACCCGTGGTTCGATACGTCCCGGGGCGCTACTCTCGCCGCCGATTTCTTCTGACCTTGCGCGTGCCGGTCCGTGCCCAAGGAATGTAGTCTCGGCTGTTCACCGTCCCTTTAGCCGATCGAAGCAGAATGGAAACCGCCGGGTTCGGTGGCCCGGGATACCGCCCTGCGTGCCACCAATTCGTAACCTCCACCGATCGACGCCGGGATTGATAAGGTCGCCCGGTGCGCATCCGCACGGGCTCTGCGTAATCCCGATCCGCGACATCACCGACGATGTCCGGCGGTGGGGGAACCGCTGGACCGGAGGAGTCCCGACCAGGTCACGGCGATCGTCGCGGAGCTCCAGGGCGTGCGTGATCGCGACTTTGGCCTGCCGCCGTGCAGTGCTCCGGACCGAGCCGACTAGTATTCCGCGCACGTTGACGCTGTCGGGTCGGCTAAGCAAGTCAGCCGCTCCGGGCGCCGGTCGTACCAGTTCCACAAGAGTTGTTGGGGGTCGGTTCGCTTTCCGCGTAGTCAGTGCAGATGCAGCTTCCCCGGGACGTCTGTCGCCCAGCGGCACCGGCCAGGAGGTCACCGATGATGTGGACGATCCTGTCGTCCAGAACGTGTCCATCACGTTGGTTTGGTGGGTGAGCCTCTTGTCCTGGATATGTCCTTGTGGTGATCCGGGGGCGGACCACGTGCCGGATGCGTGGGACCGATCGGACGATCGGACGGCCTCGGCGGGCCCAGTGGCCCGGACTAGTTCGTCCCCGACAGCACCCTGCCCCCGGCCGCGACCTGCCAGGAGGACCTGCCGATGACCACCGCACCCCGCGTGTCACCCGCGGCCTCCCCGGCCCGTTCCGACACACCCGACCTGCTCGACACGCCCGACCTGTTCGGCGCCTCCGATCTGCTCGAAGCGCGCGAACTGGTAGTCGTGATCACGCCGTTCGCGCAGCCCTCGGCCGCCCTCGTCGCCGCGGCGGCGCGGGCGGGCAGCCTGGGCGTGCTTGACCTGGGACGGTCCGCTCAGGCGGCGCGAGACGCCCTGCGGGACGCCGCCCGCTGGACGCCGGGACGGTTCGGGGTGCGCGTCGCCGTCGGCTGCCCGCTCGACCCGGACGAGCTGCCCGACGCGGTGGATCTGGTGGTGCTCGCCCCCCGGCTGGTCGGCGCTGCGGCCGGTGTCAGCGCCGTCGCAGGTGACCCGGGGGCAGATCGGCGCTGGGAGCCGGGGGAGTTGATCCGGCGGGGCCTGCGGGTCTGGGTGGAGGTGACCTCGGTCGCCCAGGCCCGCGACGCGGTCGCGGCCGGCGCGGTCGGGCTCGTCGCCAGAGGCAACGAATCGGGCGGTGTCGTCGGCGACCTGACCACGTTCACCCTGCTGCAGCATCTGCTGGCCGCCGGGCTGCGCGACGCCATGGGCGGCGCGGTGCCCGCCTTCGCCGCCGGGGGGATCGGCCCCGCGACGGCGGCGGCGGCGGTGGCGGGCGGCGCCGCCGGGGTCGTGCTGGACTCCCAGCTTGCCCTGGTCCGGGAGATGGAGTTGCCCGAGCAGGTCGCTGCGGCCGTGCGGGCCATGGATGGCAGCGAGACCATCCTCCACGGGGGCCACCGGCTCTACGTCCGGCCCGATCTGCCCATCGCCGCCCTCGCCGGGCGGACCGAGCGGCCCGCCGTCGACCTGCGCGACACCGGCGGTGAACTCGCCGCGGACGGCGCGGTCACCGCCTCCGGAACAGGCGGCGGCGGGGTCGGCGGCGACGGTGGCGGCGAGGCTGGTGGAGATGGCGCCGCGGTCGCGGCCCGTCTCGGCGCCCGCGACCTGGTTGACCAGTTCCTTCCGATCGGCCAGGACGGCGCGTTCGCCGCCGCGCTCGCCGACCGTTACGGCAGTGCCACCGGGGTGGTGCGGGCGGTGCGCGAGGGCATCCGGGACGGCATTGCGGCCGCCGCCCGCATCCGTCCGCTGGCCGTCGGCGCGCCGTTCGCGGCCGCGCGGGGGTTGCGCCATCCCGTCGCGCAGGGGCCGATGACCAGGGTCAGCGACCGGGCGGCGTTCGCCCGTGCGATCGCCGACGAGGGTGGCCTGCCGTTCCTCGCCTTGGCCCTGATGAGCGGAGAGGACAGCCGCGCGTTGCTGACGCAGACCGCCGACCTGCTCGGGGACGCGCCGTGGGGCGTGGGCGTGCTCGGTTTCGCCCCGGCGGATCTGCGCAACGCACAGCTCGCCGCCGTGCGGGATGTGCGTCCACCGTGTGCGATCGTGGCCGGCGGCCGGCCGGCGCAGGCGGCATCGCTGGAGGCAGCCGGCATCGAAACGTTCCTGCATGTGCCGTCCCCGCGACTGCTGCACCGATTCCTGGCGGACGGGGCCCGCAAGTTCGTCTTCGAGGGCCGGGAGTGTGGCGGTCACGTCGGGCCGCGGGCGAGTTTCCCGCTGTGGGAGGCGCAGATCGCGGGACTGCTCGCGTTCGGCGAGAGCGACCAGGCCGGTCCGGACTTCTTCGCCGGACTGCACCTGCTGTTCGCCGGCGGGGTACACGACGCCCGCTCGGCGGCGATGGTCGCCGCCGCGGCCGCCCCGCTCGCTGAACGGGGCGCCGGCATCGGCGTGCTGATGGGCACGGCCTACCTGTTCACCGATGAGGCCGTCGCCTCCGGCGCGATCCTGCCCGGCTTCCAGCAGGCCGCCCTCGACTGCGAACGCACGGTGCTGCTGGAGACCTCCCCGGGGCATGCGACCCGGTGTGTCGAGTCCGCCTACGTCCGCACTTTTCTGGACCGGCGCCGTGAACTGCTCGCCGCCGCCACCCCCCGCCAGCAGATGTGGGAGGAGCTGGAGGCGCTCAACCTCGGCCGGCTTCGGGTGGCCAGCAAGGGGTTGCGCCGCGACGGCGGCGAGGTCGTCCAGGTCGGCCCGGCGGCCCAGGCCCGGGACGGCATGTTCATGATCGGGCAGGTGGCGGCCCTGCGCTCGGACCGCACGAGCGTCGCCGCCCTGCACGACGAGGTGACCACGCAGGCCACCGCCGCTCTCGCCGACCGCGCCGCCGAACTCGGCGTGCCGGCCGGGCCGGGGCTCACGCTCGGATCGGCCGATGGCACGCGGCGCCCGGCGGGTGGCTCGCAGAACGGGGCGGACATGGACGGTGCGGGTACCGGCGG
>NZ_JAMPTM010000330.1 GCF_025403375.1 Frankia gtarii | reverse complement strand
GGCCTGGCCCGACCCACCAGCACCGTCCCGTCCCGCCCGTGACGGTACGGCCGCGTGGACAGCAGCACCGAGCGGTCAATGAAGAAGATCACCGCCGCGTAGAACAGGCCGAACGGGAGCGCGCCGAGGGTCGAGCGATGCAGGCCCATCCCGGCGACCGTCGCCCCCGCGTAGGTGGCGAGTCCGGCGGTCAGCAGCATCAGTGCACCGGCGGTGACGAAGCGGGGCCGGTCCTGCGGAGCCACCGCGCGGCTGTCCGCACCGGCGCAGAAGACCAACAGATCGCCGAAGGCCCGCGGATACCCTGGCCACACGCGAGAAATCGGCCTACCCCCCGTCGGCGCCCAGTTGGCTGCGGCCCGCCTCGGGCCCGCCACCAGCATCCCCGGCAATGTAACTCTGCGTAGCGGAGTCGGCCATCCCGGCCGGCGCTCGGACGGCCCTGGTGCGGCTCGCCGGCCGGCGTGCGAGTCTGATCGGTGCGGACGCCCGGCAGCGTGGGAGGAACAGCGGTGGCACAGATCAAGGTCGTGGTCCAGCGGGCCGTGCCCGGCACTCCCGAGCAGGTCGTCGCGAAGCTGGCCGACTACCAGGGCGCCCGGGCCCGGTCCTGGCCGGAGAACGTCTCGGAGTACCGGGTGCTGGCGGGCGGCACCGGCGCGGGCAGCCGGATCGCCTACCGGCTGCAGGCCACCCGCAAGCGGGTCCGCCAGGTCGACGCGACGGTGTCCGCACCGGATCCGACCACCCTGGTCGAAGTGGACCAGAACTCCTCGCTGCAGACCCGGTGGCAGGTGGCGCCCGGTGCCGGCGAGCAGCAGAGCACTGTCACGGCGACTACCACCTGGGACGGCGCCGGCGGGGTCGGCGGCTTCTTCGAGCGCACCTTCGCTCCGATCGGCATTCGCCGGCTGAACACCGCGGTCCTGGACAAGGTCACAGACCAGCCTGGCTGACCCGCGCCACGGGGGCCTCTCGGCGGCGAGCCGGCCACCACGGTTACCAGACGCGGGCCAGGACGTTGCTGACGTAGCCGTTCATTCGGTCAAGTTTGGGTTTGTCGGCCGGATCGGCGGCGGACAGTTCACCCTGGGCCCACTGCGCGGCCCAGGTCGGGACGTTGTGCGCGGCAATGACGTACAGCCAGTTGTGGCCCCAGCGGTCGGAATCAAATCGTTCTCGCATCGCCCGGGCGGTGGAGTCGAGCGCCCAGTAGGGATCGAGCGCCCGGGCGGTGGTGACCTCGGGAAGTGTGGTGTTCCACTGACAGAGCCCGAAATCCGAGCTGGTCCAGTAACCGACCGCGCCCGGGTCCCAGTTACTCTCGATGGTGGTGATTCCGCGCAGCAATCCGCGGGGGACGGTGTACTTCAACGCGTAACGGTCCGCAATCGGCATGAACAACGCGTACGACGTCTCCTTGTTGACGAATCCCGTTGGGCTGTACTCGACCGTTGGCAGGTACATGTCACGGTTGATCACCGGCTGCAGCTTTTCCTGGAAGGCGGCGACGGCCGCCCTGGTGGCAGCGGTGAAGTGGCCGTCGGTCGGCACCGGGGTGCCCGGCCCGCCGTGCCAGTTCAGCGCCCGGCTGATCGCGGTGACGCCGGCCCGGACGGCAAGGTTGTCCGCGTCGGTGCTGCCGGCGGGCGGGGCCTCGCCCGCGCCGACCCCGTAGCACCGGCCCGGCCCGGCGGCGGATCCGCCGTCCGCCGGGGCCAGGGTGCCGCCCCGGCCGTCCGCGGGCCAGGCGCCGCGCCCGACCCGGATGCGCTCCTGTGATGTCACCATCGTCTCCTCCCCCGCCGGCCCCGCCGGGCATGCGCATCGGCGCCGCGACCGATCAGACGTACATGAACATCCGCACGGTCGTGCCGGCACGCTCCGAGCGGAGCTGCACGAGATCGCAGAGCTGGTTGACGAGCCAGAGCCCGCGCCCACCGCTGAGGTCGAGGTCCGGGCGCCGTCGCCCGGCGAGCCGATCGGCGAGCTGACCGGAGTCGGTGACCTCGCAGATCAGGCAGCCATCGCCGCTCCAGAAGCGCGCGACTCCCCGCCCGCCGCCGTGGCGGATGCTGTTCGTCGCGACCTCGTGCACGGCGAGTTCGAGATCGCCAGCTCGGTCCTCCCCCAGCCCGTCGGCGCGGGCCGCACGGGTCGCCGCCGCGCGAACCAGACCGAGGTCAGGCGGGCCGAACGCGATCTCGGCCTGCGGGTGACCCAGATCCGGCAGCGGCTCGGAAAGCGGATCCGAGCGGGTGGCCTCGCCGGGCCGGGTATGCGAATCGGCCCCGCCACCCGGGCCGGCGGCAACGCCTGCCGCGACGGCCACGGCGGCCACGGCGGCGTCGGTCACCGCCGCGGTGGCGACAGCGGCGACAGCGGCGACAGAGGTGGCACTGGCAGAGGTGACGCCGGTGTCGGCCACCACGGAGGCGGCGGAGGCGGCGGAGGCGGCCCCGGCATCGGCCACCGCGACGACGACGGAGGCGGCAGCGGCCGTCACCGAAGCGGGGGAAACAGCGGCCGGCCCGGCCGGCGGCCGATAGCGCGTGCTGATGCGACCGAGCCCGCCGTCCACCACCACCGGATGGGTCTGCCACACCTCGTCAGCGGTCAGCGAACTGAGCGTGGTCACCTCGTAGGGGCAGCGCAGCCGCCAGGCCGGCGGGGCCACGAACGCCTCGTTGAGCAGGGCCTCGTGGAGCATGCATTCCCGCTGTTCGGGGACGGAACGCCCGGACCACAGCGGCTCGCCGATCCCGCGGATGGTCCGACCCCGTTCGATCCCGAGGTCGAGGAATTCCTGCCAGGCCGGGATGATACGCGCCGGATTCCGGCCGACCTCGGTCATATCGACAAAAGTGACCCGACTCGCGGCTCGACCGAGCGCGACGCGGAGAAGCGCCGTCCGCGGCCGCGTCACCGCCACGAGAACATCCTCGTCCGCCGCCAGACCGGCGAGGATGAAATCCCTGGTCGCGGCAAGGAAGCCGACGTCACCGTGGTACAGAAAAGCCTCGTGCCGAATGCCACCGACACCGGTCGGACTGAGGGCCGAGCCACGGATGGGGCCCAGAGTACTCTCCCGACTCACTCCGCCGCCCTGCGTCGCAAACCGGCGGCGGACGGCACCGGCGCGAGCGCACCGTATCCGACCGGGCCCGGCTTGGAATGCGGAGAATAACAGCGTCCCGCACTCGCGGCCCCATCCCCCATGCGCACGCGCACATCATAGGTCATGTCGAACCAATGGGATATGCCGAGCAACGTAATCGAACGGGACGGATCACACCGGATCACACCGGACCAGCCACCACCACGGCGGATGATCTCGACCGGCGGCGGCTCGGGCCGATCGTCGCACCATCGCCGATCGGCGACGGCCGGCGGATCAGCCCGGATGACCGCCCGAACGGAAAGCGGCAGGTGATCGCCCGTAGTCTCGCAGTCAGCGCGGATCGGCCGGACGGCCCGGCACCGTGCATCGCGCACAGCACCGACGAGGACGAGAAGGCGGATCAGGCATTGTGACGACGACATCTGTCCCGCAGCGGTCCATCCATCAGCGGATCGCCGACGAGCTCGGCGTGCGCCAGGGGCAGGTGACGGCGGCGGTCGACCTGCTCGACGGGGGCGCCACCGTGCCCTTCATCGCCCGCTACCGCAAGGAGGCGACGGGCACCCTCGACGACACCCAGCTACGCACCCTGGAGGAGCGGCTGCGCTACCTGCGGGAGCTGGAGGAGCGGCGCACGGCGGTGCTGGAGTCCATCCGCGCCCAGGACAAGCTCGACGACGCCCTCGAGGCGCAGATTCTGGCCGCGGATTCCAAGGCCCGCCTGGAGGACATCTACCTGCCGTACAAGCCCAAGCGGCGGACGAAGGCACAGATCGCCCGCGAGGCGGGCCTGGAGCCGCTGGCGCTGGCCCTGCTGGCCGACCCCACCGGAGACCCGCACGGCACGGCGAGCGGCTACGTCGACGCGGACAAGGGGGTGGCGGACGCCGGCGCCGCGTTGGAGGGCGCGCGGGCGATCCTCGTCGAGCGGTTCGGCGAGGACGCCGACCTCATCGGCGCGCTGCGGGAGCAGATGTGGTCCCGTGGCGTGCTCGTCTCCCGGGTCCGGGAGGGCAAACAGGAGGCCGGCGCGAAGTTCGCCGACTACTTCGACTTCTCCGAGCCGTTCACCTCGCTGCCCTCGCACCGCATCCTGGCCGCGTTCCGGGGCGAGAAGGAGGAGATTCTCGACCTCACCCTGGAGCCGGACACCCCGCCCGAGCCTGGCGCCCCGCCCGTGCCCGGGCCGACGAGCTACGAGCAGCGGATCGCCGAGACGTTCGGGATCTCCGACGCGGGCCGGCCGGCGGACCGTTGGCTCGTCGACACCGTCCGCTGGGCCTGGCGCACCCGCATCATCGTCCACCTCGGGGTGGACCTGCGGATGCGGCTGTGGACGGCGGCGGAGGACACCGCCGTGCGCGTGTTCGCGGCCAACCTGCGCGACCTGCTGCTCGCGGCGCCGGCCGGCAGCCGGGCGACGATGGGCCTGGACCCGGGGTACCGCACGGGCGTGAAGGTCGCGGTGGTCGACGCAACCGGCAAGGCGGTCGCCACGGACACCATCCATCCCCACGTCCCGGCCCGGCGCTGGGACGAGTCGATCGCCACCCTGGCCCGCCTCGCCGCCGAACATCACGTCGACCTGATCTCGATCGGAAACGGGACGGCCTCCCGGGAGACCGACAAGCTGGCCGACGATCTCATCCGCCGGCATCCGGAGCTGTCGCTGACGAAGGTGACCGTCTCCGAGGCGGGGGCGTCGGTGTATTCGGCGTCCGCCTACGCCTCGGCCGAGCTGCCCGGGATGGACGTCTCGCTGCGCGGCGCGGTCTCGATCGCCCGTCGTCTGCAGGACCCGCTCGCCGAGCTCGTCAAAATCGATCCGAAGTCGATCGGGGTGGGCCAGTACCAGCACGACCTGGCCGAGGCGCGGCTGTCGTCGTCCCTCGACGCCGTGGTGGAGGACTGCGTGAACGCCGTCGGGGTGGACGTCAACACCGCGTCGGCGCCGCTGCTGACCCGGGTTTCCGGAATCGGGGCGGGCCTCGCCGAGAACCTGGTCCGCCACCGCGACGCCAACGGCCCGTTCCGCACCCGCGAGGCGCTGCGGGACGTGCCCCGGCTCGGGCCGAAGGCGTTCGAGCAGTGTGCCGGCTTCCTGCGCATCCGCGGCGGGGACGACCCGTTGGACGGCTCCAGCGTGCACCCCGAGTCCTACCCGGTGGTCCGGCGCATGCTCGCGGCCACCGGCGGAGAGCTGAACACCCTCATCGGTAACGGCGCCGTGCTGCGGTCGCTGAAGCCGACCGAGTTCGTCGATGACACCGTCGGACTGCCGACGGTCACCGACATCCTCGCCGAGCTGGAGAAGCCGGGGCGCGACCCGCGGCCGGCGTTCCGCACGGCGGCGTTCACCGAGGGCATCGAGACCCTCGCGGACCTGACCCCCGGGATGACGCTGGAGGGCACCGTGACGAACGTGGCCGCGTTCGGTGCCTTCGTCGACGTCGGCGTGCACCAGGACGGCCTGGTGCACGTCTCGGCGATGTCGAAGAACTTCGTCAGCGACCCGCGGGAGGTCGCCAAGCCCGGCGACATCGTCACGGTGAAGGTTCTCGATGTCGACATCCCGCGCAAGCGGATCTCGCTGACGCTACGCCTGGACGACGAGATCGGAGCGCCGGCGGGCGGCGGGGGGCGCGGTTCGGGAGGCTCCGGGCGCCGCGGTAGCGCGGGTGCCGGTAGCCCGGGTGCCGGTACCGGTAGCCCGGGTGCCGGTACCGGTAGCCCGGGTGGCGAACGGCGGAGCTCGGGCGGCAGCAACGTCGGCGTGGGTCGGGAGGGCGCGCGTCGCGGCGAGGCTGGCGGTGAGCGCCGGGACGGTGCGGGCGGCCGAGGCCGTGGCGCCGGCGGCCGGGACGGATCGGCCGGTCGGGGGCCCGGCGCACGCGGTGGTGGCCGGGGCGGCGCCGGTTCCGGTAGCGGCGCGGGTGGTGGCCGGAGCGGTGCCGGTTCCGGTAGCGGCGCGGGTGGCGGTCGAGGCGGGCGCGGTGGTGCGCCGGACGGGGCCATCGCCGATGCGCTGCGGCGGGCCGGGATCGTCACCGGCGACCAGATCACCCTCGACGGCTCCGGTCGCAAGCGGGGCTGACCTCGCCCGGGGGGCAGCCGGCGAGTCTCGGCGGCCCCCTGTGGGTCGGGACGTGGGGGCACCGTCCCGACCCGCCACGCGGGCCTCCCCGGCTCTGCCGATGGCCTGAAAGTGCCAGAGACCGCCCCCGACGGGGTCCTCGCGGGCACCAGCGTCGCCAGGAGCCGATGAGCAGCGAATCTACGAGACGGTGACGCGGCATTGCCGGATTCGGTCAGATGCCGCTAAATCGTCATTAATGCTTCCCGCAAACGGGGCATTTCGGGAGTGCGGCCCGCAAGATAGGCCGCCTGCGCATATCCGGCACCGCCACCTCTGACAGGATCACCCCCTTGTCCGGGGATGGTCCCGGCCCGTCCCGGGACCATCCGGGGACAACACCGACCCATCCCTGCCACTAGAGGTCGCTCGTCCCGCTCAATGCTGGTTACTGACAATCGGCGAGCCGCGCCTGCGTGCTTAGGCTGTCCGCATCGCCGCTGGCCTGGGCCGCCCACCGCAGCCGGCCCTGGAACCCCGTCCATCGATGGGACCGGCGACAAAGGCGAGACCGGGGGGTCGAAACCGTGCCAGTCACGTATCTGGGTCGACGCACGTCCCACCCCGAGCGTGCCCACGACCCACGGTGCACCTTCGGTGGCCTCCCGGACCGTCCACGCGTGCTCACCACCAGCCGCTGACGAGGACCCGCCCCATGCCGAC
>NZ_JAMPTM010000032.1 GCF_025403375.1 Frankia gtarii | reverse complement strand
GCTTGAACTCCGCGAACCGACTCCCATCCACGATCCGCGCAATCACCTCCCGCACGTCATACGGCGTGCGCGAATCCGTCGGCACCGCCGCGTACAGACCGGCCGGGTCCACGGCGGGCTCCTCGACTGCCGCGACCGGCCAGGGCCGCGCCGTTCTCGGGGCGAGGCTGGCGACGATCCGGCGCACGGTCTGTAGGGCGTCGGCGTCGTCGTCGGCCAGGTGGTCGACGACCCCGGAGGTCTTCGCGTGCAGCAGGCCGCCGCCGAGGTCCTCGGCCGCGACCACCTCCCCGGTGGCGGCCTTGACCAGCGGCGGCCCACCCAGGAAGATCGTCCCCTGGTTGCGGACGATGACCGTCTCGTCGCTCATCGCCGGGACGTAGGCCCCACCCGCCGTCGACGAGCCCAGCACGGCCGCGATCTGGGCGATGCCGGCCTTCGACATCGTGGCCTGGTTGTAGAAGATCCGGCCGAAGTGCTCCCGGTCCGGGAACACGTCGTCCTGCATCGGCAGGAACGCCCCACCGGAGTCGACGAGGTAGACGCAGGGCAGCCGGTTGTGCAGCGCCACCTCCTGCGCCCGCAGGTGCTTCTTCACCGTCAGCGGGTAGTACGTCCCGCCCTTGACGGTCGCGTCGTTCGCGACGACGACGCATTCCCGCCCGGCGATCCGGCCTATTCCCGTGACGATGCCCGCGGCCGGCGCGTCGCCGTCGTACATCCCGTCCGCGGCCAGCGGGGACAGTTCCAGGAAGGGGCTGCCCGGGTCGAGTAGCACCTCGATGCGCTCGCGCGCCAGCAGCTTGCCGCGCTCGACGTGCCGGCGCCGGACGGGCTCGGGGCCGCCCAGGGCCGCCGCGGCGAGCCGCTCGCGCAGCTCGGCGACGAGCGCCGCGTGGGTCTCGGCGTATCCGCGCGCCGCGGGCGAGGCGGCGTCGACGGCGCTGCGCAGCGGTGGCCCGGTGAGGTCCTCCGCCGCCGCTGCCCGTGCGCGTGCGGCGGCCGGACCGTCGCCGACGTTAACAGTCGCTAACATGGGTCCAGATGTTAGCGCGCGCTAACACTCCCGTCGACCGTCCGGCCTGGCCAGGACGCCCGCCCCCTGCCTACGTACTTCCAGCCGCCGACCGGTGGACGACGCTTGGTAACCTCTGCCCGGAGGAGGACCACATCGTGCCGTCGCGTGCCACCCGGGTGACGCCCCCGGCAGGTCTGATCCCCACCTTCTCCGACGCCGCCGGCTCTCCCGCCCTCGCGGAGGTGGAGGATCCCGCTTCCGCGCCGGCCGCGATCGAGCCCGACCCGGCCCCCACCGCGGCTTCGCCGGTCAGGCGGCCTCGCACCGGGCGCCGGGACGACCTGCTGCAGGCGGCGGCGCAGCTGTTCGCCGAGAGGGGGTTCCGCGGGGTCGGCATCGAGCAGATCGGCGCCGCCGTCGGCATCCGCGGGCCCGGCATCTACCGCCACTTCGCCAGCAAGGACGCGATGCTCACGGAGCTGCTCGTGGGCATCAGCGAGCATCTGCTCCACGGGGCCCAGGCCGTGCTGAGCGCGGAACCGAGCGCGTCCGACGCCCTCGACCGCTTGGTCCGCCGGCATGTCGAGTTCGCCGTCGGCAACCCCGACCTGATCGTCATCCACGACCGTGACCTGCACAGCCTGCCAGCGCCGGACGAGCACGAGGTCCGGCGGCTGCAACGCGCCTACGTCGAACTGTGGGTCGGCGTGCTGCGTCGCCTGCGCCCGGAGCTGACCGCTCCCGCCGCCCGCGTCCGCGCCCACGCGATCTTCGGCCTGATCAACTCGACCCCGCACAGCTCCGGCGCCCTCGATCCCGCGGTCAGGGCAACCACGCTGCACGCGATGGCGACGGCCGCGGCGACCGTCGAGTACCGCAACCCGGGACGTGATGATCGTGGCGAATGATCCCTGCGACAGAGACACGTCGGGCGCCCTCGAACATCGACGATCTTTCGCCACCGCGTATACCGGGCGGGCGGAATCCGTGAGGACCGACCGCCCGACCCCCGGTGGAGCTATTTACCCGCGGTGACCGCGACTTCCGCGCCGGGCGCGTAGGTCGTCACGTTCGACGGAATCGCCTTGAGTTCGTCGATCTTGGCACAGGCCGGGCACTGCGCATAGCCCGACTGGCGCTGGCGGTTCGCCTCAGCCTCCGCCTTCGCCTCGGCGACTCGCGCCTGCGCCTCGGTAATCCGCGCAAACGCCGCCTGGGCGCTGTTCACGGCCCCCTGGACGTTCTCCGGCAGTGTGACCCGAGCGAGGGTGAATCGCAGGTTCTCCAGGAACGGGCCACCGAGATTGTCGTTGAGGTCGGTGGCCAGCGACTTGTTGATCGCGTTCTGGACGGCCTGGATGTTGCCGTTGCTCGACGCCGCGTTGAGTGCCGTCTGGGCCCCGGCCTGCTGGTTTGCGCCCATCTGGACCAAGGCGCAGGAGGAGACGAGGTCGGCGCAGGTGAAGTTGTTGATCTGCTCACGAAGGTCGTTGTCGATGACCGGCCGGATGATGGCGCCCAGGAACGCGGACCAGCCGTCGTCACCCGACCAGGCGTAGTAAAGCTTCCCACCCTTGCTCGCCAGCGGGAACTTCCTGGTGCCGAACTTGTCGTCGAACCGGCGTATGACGTCGTGGTCGAGGTTGAGGGTGAAGTAGAACGTGCCCTCGATCCCCATGCTCACACCGTCCTTCGACGGTGTCGTCACGACATCGACCTTGCCACGGTCGCCCTCACCGGCGACGGACGTGATCGTGTAGTAACGCTGCTGCGCCGGATAGTTGTGCATCGAGGAATACAGGCCGACGTAGGTTCTCGACGAGGCGGGATTGACGATCTGGCGGATCCGGTGATTGTCGAACGGGCCACCGTTGCGGACCACCGCGATCTGCCCGCCCGACGTCGACGCGAACGAACCGAGCGCACTCGCCCCCACGACCAGACCGAAGATCACCGCCAACACTCCGACGACGGCACCGGCTCCGAGCCCAAGACGTCTACCTGACGACACGCACGCTCCCCTGACCGACGTTGCGACCCGTGGTCAGTATGTCCCGTTTCCGTGGCTGGATCGACGGGCTGTCGGATAGCCGTCCGGGATGCCGCTCCACCCGGTGGAACAGGTACGCGTGGGCCTCGCCCCGGGTACCCCGCTGGGCCCGGAAATCCGGTGGGCGGGGCATCGCGGCGATGCCAGGCTGCAGGCATGCAGACTCCACCGGCCGGATCCGCGCATCTCGCCCCCACCCGGGCGCGGGACCGGATTCACCGCGAGACTGAACGGATCCACGCCGTCCTCGACGAGGCACGGATCTGCCATGTCGGCGTGGTCGTCGACGGCTGGCCGCACGTCCTGCCGACCCTGCACGTCCGGCGCGGTGACACCCTCTACATTCACGGCTCGGCGGGCGCCCGGGTACTGGCCGCCGGCCGTGCCGGCCACCTGCCGATCTGCGTCACGGTCTCGCTGCTCGACGGGCTGGTGCTGGCCCGCTCCGCCGTCCGCCACTCGGTGAACTACCGGTCGGTGCTGATCCGCGGGCTCGCCTCGGCCGTGCTCGACGAGGACGACAAGCGCGCCGTGCTCGCCACGTTCGTCGACCGGACCGCACCGGGTCGCTCGGGCGCCTGCCGGCCGGCGAACCGCCGGGAGCTGGCCGCGACCGCCGTACTCGCCGTCGCCCTGGACGACCCCGCCACCCAGGTGACGCTGAAGGCGCGCACAGGCGGGCCGGTGGACGACCCCGAGGACCTGGCCCTGCCCCACTGGGCGGGAGTGATCCCGGTCCGCACGGTCGAGGGCCCACCCGAGCCGGCCGAGGACCTGGCCGACCCGAGCGCGCCGATCGGCTCGTGACGCACCGCTGACGCCGCCACCGCGGCCACCGATGCCGATGCGGGGGTCTGCGTCCGACGGGTCAGTCGAGCTGGACGGGTCAGTCGAGCTGGACGGGTCAGCCGAGCTGGACGGTGAGGTCGGGGCCGGTGGCGGTGCGGACCTCGTCGACGGTGACGCCCGGCGCGAGTTCGCGTAGCACCAGGCCCAGGCCGGGCTCCACGTCGAGGACGGCGAGATCGGTGATGATCCGATGCACGCAGCGGCGGCCCGTCAGCGGCAGGGAACACTCCCGCACCAGCTTGTGGGTCCCGTCGCGGGCGACGTGCTCCATCATCACGATGACCCGGCGGGCGCCGTGCACGAGGTCCATCGCGCCGCCCATCCCCTTGACCATCTTCCCGGGGATCATCCAGTTCGCGAGGTCACCCTGCGCGGAGACCTGCATCGCGCCGAGCACCGCGACGTCGACATGCCCGCCGCGGATCATCCCGAACGACGTCGCCGAGTCGAAGTAGGACGCGCCCGCCAGGACCGTCACCGTCTCCTTGCCCGCGTTGACCAGGTCGGCGTCGACCCGGTCCGCGGTCGGATAGGGGCCGACCCCGAGGATGCCGTTCTCGCTGTGCAGCACCACCGTCACATCCGCCGGCAGATGGCCCGGCACCAGGGTCGGCAGCCCGATCCCAAGATTGACGTACTGGCCGTCGACCAGCTCCCGCGCCACCCGTGCGGCCAGCCCGTCCCGTGTCAGCGTCACGCCGTCACCGTCCTGCGTTCGATCCGCTTCTCCGGATCCGGCGCGTACACCACTCGCTGGACCAGGATCCCCGGGGTGTGCACCTGATCCGGGTCGAGCTCGCCGGGTTCCACCAGCTCCTCCACCTCGGCGATCGTCACCCGGCCCGCCGCCGCGCACAGCGGGTTGAAGTTCGCCGCGCTCGCCCGGTAGACGAGGTTGCCGTGCCGGTCGCCGCGCCAGGCGTGCACCAACCCGAAGTCACAGACGATCCCCCGCTCCAGGACGTACTCGGTGCCGTCGAACACCCGGGTTTCTTTCGGCGGGGACGCCAGCGCGACGCGACCGGAGGCGTCGTGGCGCAGCGGGACGCCGCCCTCGGCGACCTGCGTGCCCACCCCCGCTGGGGTGTAGAACGCCGGGATCCCCGCCCCACCGGCCCGCAGCCGTTCGGCGAGCGTGCCCTGCGGCACCAGCTCCACCTCCAGTTCCCCGGCGAGGAACTGGCGCTCGAACTCCTTGTTCTCCCCCACGTACGACCCGGTCGTGCGCCGGATCCGCCCGGCCCGCAGCAGCAGGCCGAGCCCCCAGTCGTCGACCCCGCAGTTGTTGCTGACGGTCTCCAGACCGCTGACCCCCGCCGCCAGCAGCGCGTCGATCAGGACACTCGGGATGCCACACAACCCGAACCCCCCGACCGCCAGCGACGCCCCGTCCGGGATGTCGGCCACCGCCAGGGCCGCACTCGCGACCACCTTGTCCACCCGCGCACCCGCCTCCCGCAGCAGTGGGCGGCGCCATGCCGGAGCCGCCCGCACGTTAGCGTCCGCTAACCCAGTCGAAGTTAGCCACAACTAACATCCCCGTCCAGCCCCGACAGCCCGTTCAGGCTCGGGTGACGGCCGCGGCGGACCGGGCCGCCATCTCAGCCCGGCCCCCATGCCGCCATCGCAGTCCGTAACGGTGCGGGCTGCAGCACACCGCGTCCGGCGCACCGCGTCCGGCGCACTCTGCCCGGCACACCGCGCTCGGCACGCCGCGACCCGCCGCCGCGGTGAACCGGTGTCAGTCCTTCAGGCCGGCGAGGATGCGGGAGATCACCTCGGGGGTGATGGGGGCGGGCGAGTAGAAGCTCACCCGGTCGGCGATATCGCCGACGCGGGCCCGGATCTGCTTGGGGATGTCCTCCGGGGTGCCCCGCGCCGTGAAGACCTCCAGCACCTCCTCGGTGACGAGCGAACCGAGATCCTGCCAGCGGCCGTCGCGGGTCAGCTCGTAGAGGTCACGCTGCAGGCTGCCCCAGCCGTGCAGTTCCAGGACCGCGCTGTAGGCGGGGGTGGAGGCGTAGAAGGCGAAGTGCTGGCGCAGCTTCTTCTCCGACTCGGCCAGCTCCTGCTCGGTGTCGCCGGTGGCGATGAGGGTGGGGAAGGTCAGCTCGACGTCCGAACGCTTGCGCCCGGCGCGCGCCAGGCCCCGCTCCAGCGCCGGCAGGGTCACCTCGCGCACGAACCGCTCGGAGGACAGGCCGTGCAGCAGGATCCCGTCGGAGACCTCACCGGCGACCTCGGTCATGCGCGGCCCGAGGGCGGCGAGCTGAATGCGAGGCGTCCCGTACGGGTTGGGCCCCGGGTTGAAGAACGGCGTCATCAGGGTGTGCTGGTAGAACTCGCCCTGGAAGTCGAGGCGCTCGCCGTCGTTCCAGCACCGCCAGATCGCCTGGATGGCCAGGACGATCTCCCGCATGCGCTTGGCCGGCTCGGACCACACGGCGCTGAAGCGCTTCTCGATGTGCGGCTTGACCTGCGATCCGAGCCCGAGGACGAACCGGCCCCTGCTGATGGTGTGCAGGTCGTTGGCGACCATCGCCAGGTGCATGGGGCTGCGCGGGAAGGCGACGGCCACGCCGGTGCGGATCATGACGCGCTCGGTTGCCTGAGCCGCCAGGACCACGGGCAGGAACGGGTCGTGCGCGGTCTCCGGGACGTAGAGCGCGTCGTAGCCCAGGGACTCGAGTTCGCGTGATCGGCTGGCGATGTCGTCAAGATCGGCCCACAGACCAACGTCGACCTTCACGTCCACTCCTTAAGTTGGATCAGATAGATGATTTGAGTAAGCTACCTTAATAGTCGCTATCACGGCAGTCGCACGAGCGGTCGGCTGCGTCACTGGTCGGCCCGACAGCGGCCCCGCGGCCCGCCCGGGCGCCTGGCCGACCGACCAGGCCGTCCCGTGCCGCGAGCGCCGCCGGACCGAACGGCGTTTGCTGGACGAACGGCGTTTGCTGGACGAGGGCATGCCACCGGCGCCCCAGGATCGAGAGGAGACCGCCCGTGCTTCCGGGTGTGACCGCGGACCAGAAACTGTTCGCCGAGACGGCCGAGCGCTTCATCAGGTCGACCTGCCCCGTCTCGACGGTGCGCCGGGTGGCGCAGCGGGAGGAGGAGCTCGACGGCGGCTACTTCACCGAGATCGGCGAACTGGGCTGGCTGGCGCTGTTCGTGCCCGAGGAACACGGTGGCGGCAGCCCGTCCGGTCAGCCGGTCCTCGACGCCGGCCTCATCGCCGAGCAGCGCGGCCGGTACCTGCAGCCCGGGGGAATCGTCGGGTCGAACGTCGCGGCGCTGGCGATCACGCTCGGCGGCACCGGCGAGCAGCGCGCCCTGCTCGACGACCTCGCCGGCGGCAAGGCCCTCGCGGCCTGGGCCCTCGGCGACCCGGCGGGTGGCTGGGAGGCCTCGGCCGGCGTCGCGGTCCGCCGCGACGGGACCGGCTTCGTGCTGTCCGGAACCAAGGGCCTCGTCCAGGACGCCCACCTGGCCGGCTGGTTCCTCGTCAGCGCCGCGGTGGACGGCCGCCCGGCGCTGTTCCTGCTGCCCGCCGACGCCCCCGGGCTGAGCATCGAGCCGCTGGCCGGGCTCGACCTGACCCACCGGTACGCCGAGCTGGTCCTGCGCGACGTCGCCGTGCCCGCCTCCGCGGTGGTCGGGCAGATCGGCGGCGACGACCTCGGCGAGCGGCTGCTGCAGGTCGCCGCGGTGCTGACGGTGGCCGAGATGGTCGGCGCCATCGGCGAGCTGTTCGCGATGACGCTGGAGCATGCCCGCAACCGCGCGGCGTTCGGCCGGGTGATCGGCTCGTTCCAGGCGGTGAAACACCAGCTCGCGGACCTCAGCCTCGCGGTGGAGTGCAGCCGCGCCATCGCCACGGGAGCGCTCACCGCCGTGCAGGAGCAGACGCCGGACGCCGCGGAGCTGGCCAGCGCGGCTAAGGCGTTCGTCGGCGACGCCGCGATCGACGTCTCCCAGGGCTGCCTGCAACTGCACGGCGGCATCGGCTACACGTGGGAGCACGACCTGCACCTCTACCTGCGCCGGCTGGCGACCGACCGGGTCGTGTTCGGCGACCCCGCCTGGCACCGCGAACGCATCTGCCGGCTGCACGGCCTGTGAGAGAGCTGCCGGCCGGTAGGAGAGAGCTGCCCGGCCGGTGAGAGAGAGCGACGACCGATGAGCACACCGCGACGATCGGAGGCAGAGCGATGAGCGGAGGCAGAGCGATGAGCGGGCAGACAGCGGACGATCTCGAGGCCTACCGGCGCGAGGTGCGGGCGTGGCTCGCGGCGAACCTGGATCCCAGGGACGACGACGCCCCGGCCCGCCTGCGCGGCGGCGACGCCGCCAACCTCTCCCCCGAGCGGGTCGCCCAGCAACGGGACCTGCAGCGCCGCGTCCACGAGGGCGGGTACACGGGCATCACCTGGCCCGCGGAGTTCGGCGGGCAGGGCCTCACCCCCGCGCACGAGGAGATCTTCGCGCAGGAGAGCCGCGGCTACGTCGTGGCGGACCTGGGCATCGCGGGCCTGACGACCACCCGGGTCTGCGGGCCGACGATCCTCGCCCACGGCACGGACGAGTTCCGCCGCACCCACATCCCGCGGATGCTGTCCGGCGAGGAGATCTGGGTGCAGCTGTTCTCCGAGCCGGGCGCGGGTTCCGACCTCGCCGGGGTGTCGACCCGGGCCACCCGCACCGACGCGGGCGACTGGGTGCTCAACGGGTCGAAGGTGTGGACCAGCGGCGCCTACTACGCCGACTACGGCCTGTGCCTGGCCCGGACCGACCCGACCGTGCCGAAGCACCGCGGGCTGACCTGGTTCGGTGTGCCGCTGACCAGCGACGGGGTGACGATCCGGCCGATCCGGGAGATCAACGGCAGCTCGGAGTTCTGCGAGGAGTTCTTCGACGACGTGGTCGTCTCCGACGCCAACCGGATCGGTGCCGTCGGGGACGGCTGGACGGTCGCCCGCACGATGATGGTCTTCGAGCGGCTCGGCGGCGACCCCGACGAGTCGCCCCGCCACTCCGGCGCCCGCGAGCTCGCCCCCGACCTCGTCGCCCTGGCACGGCGGGTGGGCCGCCAGGACGACCCGGTGACCCGCCAGCTCATCGCCCGCGCTCACGTCATCGACCTCGTCAAGGAGCAGCTCGACGCCTACGTCGCCGCCCAGGCCGAGTCGGGGACGGCCAACCCGAACCTGGGCTCGTACTCCAAGCTCGCCGCCGGCACCCTCAACCCGGTCCGGGCGTCGATCGGCCTGGAGATCGCCGCCGCCGCCGGCGTCGCCTGGCATCCCGAGGACACCGAGGCGTCGACGACGGCGCTGAACTACCTCAACGGCCGGATCCTGGCCATCGCCGGCGGCACCAACGAGATGCAGCGCAACGGGATCAGCGAGCGGATCCTCGGGCTGCCCCGCGAACCCGCCCACGACCTCGACCGACCCTTCAACGAGCTGCGCCACAACTGACCCACCGGCCGCCTGAAGCAGGTCGTCGGCCGCTCAGCCCAGCTGCATCGAGCGGCCGATGATCTCCTTCATGATCTCGTTGGAACCGCCGAGGATGCGGCTGATCCGGCTGTCCCGGTACATCCGGGCGATCGGGTACTCGTTCATCCAGCCGTAGCCGCCGTGCAGCTGTACTCCGGCGTCCACCGCGGCGTCCTCCAGCTCGGTCGCGCACAGCTTCGCCGCCGCCGCCTCGACCCCCGTCAGCTCCCCCGCGGCCAGGGCGGCCAGGCAGGCGTCGACGAAGGACCGGGCCATCCACGCGCGGGCCTGCAGGTCGGCGAGGACGAAACGGGTGTTCTGGAAGCTGCCGATCGGCTTGCCGAACGCCTTGCGCTCGCGGACGTAGGTGGTCGTGAGCTCCAGCGCGCGAAAGACGTTCTGCACCGAGGAGATCGCGATCGACAGGCGTTCGTTCGCCAGGTTGCGCATCAGGTAGTGCAGGCCCTCGTTCTCCTCGCCGAGCAGGTTGGCGACCGGGACGCGGGCGTCGGTGAAGAACAGCTCGGCGGTGTCCTGCGAGCGGGCGCCGACCTTGTCCAGGCGCCGGCCACGCTCGAAGCCGGGGGTGTCGCGTTCGACGACGATGAGGCTGATCCCCTGGTCGCCGTCCGCGCGGGTCGTCTTCGCGCACAGCACCACCAGGTCGGCGAGGATGCCGTTGCTGATGAACGTCTTGGACCCGTTGACGACGTAGTGGTCGCCGTCGCGCACCGCCGTGGTGCGCATGCCCCGCAGGTCGCTGCCGGCGACGGGCTCGGTCATCGCGATCGCCGTGATCAGCCCGCCGCGGACGTAGCCGGGCAGCCAGCGCGCCTTCTGCTCGTCGGTCGTCAGCTCCAGCAGGTACGGGCCGATCAGGTCGTTGTGCAGCTGGATGGCGAAACCACCGATGCCGGCGGTGGCGAACTCCTCGGCGACGACGGCGCCGTAGCGGGGGTCGTCGATGCCGGCGCCGCCGTACTGCTCGGGCACGGCCGGGCCGAGCAGGCCCACCTCGCCGGCCCGCAGCCAGGCGGCCCGGTCGACGATGCCCTCGGCCTCCCACCGGTCGTTGTGGGGCAGGCACTCCTTCTCCACGAAGGTACGGGCCAGCCGGCGGTACTCCTCGTGGTCGGGGGTGAAGACGGAACGCTGCATCTCGTGACCTCCGCGGGGATCGTCTGGCAGCATCACAGGGCAGACGGTGAAGAGAATCTAATCATCTTAAGGATATAGCTTGTACAGGTGATGAGGGCTACAGTGCTGCCATGACCGGTCCCCTGCGCCGCGCGCCGGCGAACGACCACTGGTACGCCACCGGGCTGCACACCACCCAGACCCTGGTCGACGCGTTGCGGGACGGCGCCGCACGGCACCCCCAATCGCTGATGATCTTCGACTCGGAGACGCACCCGGCGTCGGCCCGCCTGATCGACATCCACCGCCGCGGCGCCCGCCTCGCCGGCGCGTTCGCCCGGCTCGGGCTGCGGCGCGGCGATGTGATCGCCTGCCAGGTTCCCAACTGGCTGGAGGGCGCGGTCGTCTACCACGCGGCGATCTCGCTGGGGCTGGTCCTGGTGCCCGTCGTGCACATCTACGGGCCGACCGAGGTCGGCTACATCCTGCGACAGTCGGGCGCGCGGGCGCTGGTCATGCCCGACCGCTGGCGCTCCATCGACTATCTCGAACGGTTCTCCGCGGTCGGTGACTGCCCCGACCTCGAGCACGTGATCACCATCGGGGAGCGGACGGCGCCGGGCGGGATCACCCTGGCCGCTCTGGAGGCCCTCGACGCCGAGCCGCCATCGCCCCCGGCGCTGCACGCCGACGACGTCTGCATGGTCATCTACACCTCGGGCACCACCAGCGCCCCCAAGGGCGTGCAGCACACCCACAACACCCTGCTGGCCGAGATGCGCGCGCTGGCCGACGCCGACGCCGGCACCCCGGACGCGGTGCACCTCTCGCCGTTCCCCGCCGGGCACATGGGCGGGGTCCTGCTGCTCGGCCGGGCGTTCCTGTCGGGCCGCACCAGCATCCTCGTCGACTCGTGGAACACCGCACGCGTCGCACGGGTGATCCGCGAGCGCGGGGTGAGCTGGCTCGGGGCGACGCCGTTCTTCCTGAGCAGCCTGCTCGCCGACGTCCGCGACACCGGCGCGCCGATGCCGTCGCTCGACGAGATCCACCTCGGCGGCGCGGGCGTGCCCCCGGAGCTCGTCCTGGCCGCCGAGGCGGCCGGGTGGCGGGCGTTTCGCTCCTACGGCTCCACCGAGCACCCGACGGTCACGGTGTCCGCCGTGTCGGACCCGGTCGAGGTGCGCGCCTACACCGACGGCGTCGCCTTCGGCGCCAACCGCATCCGGATCGTCGACGACGACGGCCGGGATCTGCCGGCCGGCACCCCCGGCGAGGTCGTGACCCTCGGCCCGGAGCTGTTCGTCGGCTACACCGACCCCGCGCTCAACGCCGAGGCCTTCCTCGACGGCGGCTGGTTTCGCACCGGCGACATCGGCACCCTCGACGACGGCGGCCACCTCACCATCGTCGACCGGAAGAAGGACATCATCATCCGCGGCGGGGAGAACATCTCCTCCACCGAGGTCGAGGGCGTCCTGCTGCGCCACCCGGCGATCGTCGAGGCGGCGGTGACGGCGATGCCCGACCCGCTCTACGGCGAGCGGGTCTGCGCGTTCGTCCTCCTCGGACCCGGCAGGGAGCTCTCCCTCGGCGACCTCGTCGAGCACTTCGTCGCCGTCGGCGTGGCCAAGCACAAGACCCCCGAACGCCTGGAGATCGTCACCGAGCTGCCCCGCACCGCCGCCGGCAAGGTCCGCAAGGCCGACCTGCGCGCCCGCCTTCGCTCCCCCGCCCAGCGCGCGGGCATCTGAGCGGCCCGGACGGATCGGCGCGATGGTCCACGGACTCGACTGCGGCGAGCGCGCCGCGCTGGTCGTCAGCGAATGCCTGCGCGGCACCCTCGACCCCGAACTCGCCATCTTCGGCGGGCTGGCCGAGCAGGCCGCCACCCGCGGCATCCTGGCGCGCATCGCCGCGCTCGCCGCGGACTTCCGCGCGCTCGGGCTACCGGTCGTGCACATCCACGTCGCGCACCGGCCGGACTTCGGCGCGTTCAGCGACACCAACCCGGTCTCGGCGAAGGTCCGCCGCGAACGGCGGGTGCTCGCCGGCACGCCGCAGGCCGAGCCGATGCCCCAGGTTGCGCCCCTGCCCGGCGACTACGTCAGCACACGCCGCTCGGGCCTGGCGATGTGGTATGGCACCGACCTCGACTCCACCCTGCGTAACCTGCGGATCGACACGGTCGTCCTGACCGGCGTGTCGACGAATGTGGCGCTGCTCGCCGGCGCCCTCGGCGCGACCGACCGCGGCTACCGCAGTGTCCTCGTCGAGGACGCGGCAGCTGGGGCGAGCGCCGAGTCGCACACGTGGATCGTCGCCAACCTGCTGCGCCTGCTGTCGACGATCGCCCACGCCGACGACGTCCACGCCGATCTCGCCCACCGCCGGGGCACCACGCCGACCACGCCAGATGGTTCCAGCGGGTCAGCCCAACCAGCGCGCCGCCCAGGCGGCGAACCGCGAGGCCCTACCAGGGTGTGACCGGCTCGGCGGCGGCGCGTCTGCGCGGCCATCGAGCGGCCTGCCCGGCGAGCGGGCGGCGGGATGGCACCACCGAGATCGTCGCGAACAAAGACGATTCCGGGCCGGTGGTCGCCCCCTCGCTGCCGGTCCGGGGCCTCGCGCGTCCACAGGTGAGCAGGTATTAGTGCCGGAACCGCCCACAGCGGGTCCTCGGTCGGAGTCTGTCCCCGCCTAAAACCGGGCACTCCCACTGGAGACGGAGCCGGACGAAGCCACGATGATTGAATAATCGCCCGGGATAATAAAGTATCGGCAGATTCGAGAATTTTCGATTCGACAGAAAGCCGGATGCGATGAGCGAAAAGCGCGCCCAGTTGATTTACGGGAAAGGGCAGGAAGCATGCCCCGAAGGCAGCTTCTGCCTCTACCGTGCCGTCGAGTTCAACGCCGGTCAGCAATCGGGCGTCGGCGACAAGATCCTGGTAATTCCGTCGGGCATCTATGTCGACGACTTCGCCGAGTACGGATTCGACCACAGCGGTGACGGGGTCAGCGCCGTCGTCAACAACACGGACGAGGACAACACGCTGTTCTCCGCGGCCAGCCAGCAGGGGCATGCTCTGCCGGTGGACCGGAACTCCTCGATCGCGAACCTGATCCGCGTCGCCATGGCCGAAAGCCCGAACGGCACCTGGAACGACCAGGCCCAGTCCGCACGGGCCGCTCCTTTCGTGGGGAACCTGGTCGTCAGGCAGGAGTTCCGGGGAAAATGGCAGGACGCGGGAAAGGTGGTCTACTCCTATCGGATCACCGTAAGCGCCTCGACGACGCGGGTCGTGAAATGGGCCCTCGGTTTCGGTGATCTACCGGAGGGAACCTCGCTGTTCAAGGGTTTCAGCGACGTCTTCTGGGGCCAGATCCTCCGTGACGGCACCGAGGGCAGCGTCCTGCTCGCCTCTCCCCCGGGCGGCGATCACACCGTCGAGCCCGAGGCGGATCTCCTCATCGACATCCAGGTCCTCTACCCGACCGAGGACCCCGCTCAGGAACACCTCACGAGCCTGAACGCCCAGCAACTGGCCTGATCTGCCCGATCTGCCGGAATAGTGGACCGATGACCGGGACCGCTGCCGCAAGGCAGAGGTCCCGGACCGGTGGTCACCGCGCACTCGGTGGCCGTCCCGGCGCAGCTCTGCGGGCGTCGTGCGCACCGGCGGTCACGCGTCCCAGCTGCGCAGCGCCTGCCAGCCGCCGAGGACCACCGCCGCCGTCCACAGCGGCGAGCCCGTTTCTGGGCGTATCCAGGTGCACGTCCGGAAAGGCGCACGAAATGCACAGAAAATTGCGCGAAATCACCGTATTCAACGACTCGCTCCTCGACGGGGTCAGGGCGATAATCTTCCAGAAGGACGCTGCTCTGCCACCTGACATGCTGTCGCTGGCCTGGTTTTCGAGGACCTGCGGCCCACAGAGCCAGGTTCGGTTCCCCTGGACTACGGAGTACAACTTCGTGTGGGGCCAGGCTGGAAATCTGGCGCCCGGAGTCAATTACCTGGCCGCACAGGTGGTGGGCGCCGACCTGTACGACAACGCTGCGACTCTTACCTACCGGAACGGAGGTTTCGAGTTCACCGCGACGTCGCGGAATACCGAGAGAAGCGACTCCCTGATCATCGATGAAGACGCGTCGGTACCCGGCGCCGAAAGCCCCGATCGTGGCGCCGTCGGAGTAGGTATGAGCGGCTTCGCCACCTTCGTCCGACTCACCCAGCGGAACGCCGGCCTGCAGTACACACCCAACCCGTCATATTATGTCGCGCTGGGGCCCTTCCGCCCCGGAGACGTGGTTTCGGAGTCTGAGCTGTACTCGCCGACGATAGTCACGTTCGACGGATCGAGCACTGCGACGTGCGTGTACAGGGATTCCGGGATCTTCGACATCACTCACGGTAGCTGAGCACCGGGGATATCAGAGTAGAGACGAGAACGGCGCTGGGGGTGGTGCGGTCGCGGCGACCGGAGGGGGATGTGCAACATCGGTCCGACGCCAGCCCGCCGACCCCGCCGCCGAGCAACTGACCTGCACGCCCTCGCCGCACTCGATGGACCACGCACAGGTATCCGTGCAGTGCTGGAAGGCCAGGCCCGCCCCGGCCGGCCGATCCGGGGCAGAGAATCGGAACCTGGCCGGAAGGTCCGAGTCGGGCTAGAAGTCCGAGCCGCCGTCGACGTTGAGCAGGGAACCGGTGATGTAGCCGGCGCGTGCGCTGCACAGGAAAACAATGGCGGCGGCGATCTCCTCGGGGCGGCCGGGGCGGCCGAGATCGGGGACCAGGCCGCGGCCGGCGCCGCCCATGTCGCGGGAGATCGCGAGGAAGACCTCCTCGGTGCTCGGCGCCACCAGCATGCTCGGCGCCTCCGGTGCGCTTGGCGCGGCCACCGAGGCGGCCAGGGCGTCGGGCGCGACCCACCGCTGCGGCCCGAACTGCTCGATCTTCTCGCGGACGCCCTCGGTCAGGATCGCCCCGGGGCAGACCGTGTTCCCGGATGCCGTCGGGTCCGTGGGCGCGGGCGAGGTTCTTCGACACGCTCGCCAGCGCCGCCTTCGCCGCCGTGTAGGCGACCATCGTCGGGTACTGCTTGCGGATCGACATCGCGGCCAGGTTGACGATCGCGCCGCCGCCGCGGGAGCGCATCAGCGGGATCGCCGCCCGGCAGGTCCGCACCCCGGCCATGAGCCCGATCTCCAGATGCGCCTGGAACAGCTCGTCGGAGGTCTCCGCCAGGGGCAGGTAGTCGTACTCGTCGCTGCCCAGGGTGTTGACCAGGATGTCGCAGCCACCGAAGACGCCGCGCACCCGGTCGAACAGCTCCTCGGTGCCGGCCGCGGTCGCGAGGTCGGCCGGCACCGCCAGCGCGCGCACACCGAGCGCCTCGATCTGCCCGGCGACGCTGGCGAGCGCCTCGGCGCCGCGGGCGACGACGACCACGTCCGCGCCCTCACGGGCGAGCTCCAGCGCCGTCCACCGGCCCATCCCCTTCGACGCGCCGGTGACGACGGCCACCTTCCCGCGTAAACCGAGATCCATCTCGTCGTTCCCCTCGAACAGGCGCGCGATGGGCCGCTCGCGCGTGGCGGTTACTCGCGCGGGGCGGCGGCCCGCTGCTGGAAGGCACGCACCTTGGCCAGGTGCTCCTGGGAGGTCAGCAGCAGGGTGTTGGCGACCCGGTCGAAGTCGCGGGCGGTGGTGCGGTCGACGCTGGCGGCCGCGTCAATGGCGAGCTTGGCCAGGCCGAGGGCCTGCGGGGACAGCGCGACCAGCGAGCGGGCGAACTCCCGCACGCTGGCCGCGAACTCCGCGTCGGCGAACACGTCGTGGACGAGGCCGATCGTCAGCGCCCGCTCGGCGTCGACGGGGCGGGCGGCCATCGCCATCCACCGCGCCCAGTGCGGGCCGACGAGCCGGGTCAGCCGGCTGATGCCGCCGGAGCCGGGCAGCACCCCCAGGTTGGGCACCTCCGGCAGGGCGAAGGTGGTCCGCGGCGCGGCGAAGCGGAAGTCACACGACACGGCGAGTTCGAGGCCGAAGCCGCGGCAGGGCCCCTGTGCGGCGAGGATCACCGGCTTCTCGATCGCCTCGATCTCGTCCATGAGCAGGTGCAGCGCCCGGTAGATGCGCCGCACCGAGCGCCCGTTGACGCTGCCGTCGGGCTCGAAGCCCATCCCGGTGTCGATCGTGGTGATGTCCATGCCGGCGGTGAAGTGCCGCCCCTCGGCGGTGATCACCAGCACCCGGACGGCGTCGTCGTCGCCGAGGTCGGCGACGGCGCCGCGCAGCGCCGCCAGCATCGGGGCGCTGACGGCGTTGAGCTTGTCGTCGCGGGTGAAGGTGATCGTCAGGACGCCGTCGTCGAGCTCACGGCGGAAGTGCTCGCTCATCCGGCCGAGGCTCCGCTTCGCCGCCGGGTCACTGGGTGCGCTCCGTCACTGGGTGCGCTCCGTCACTGAGTACGCTCCGTCACTGGAGATGCTCCGTCACTGGGTGCTCCCCGCTGTGCCGAGACGCTCGCTGCGGGAGCGGGCGGTGTACCGGTGGCGCAGGATGCTGCCCGGTCCGGACGTGAGGTCGGCGACCTCCGCGGCCGGGTCCGGTTCGCGCAGGACGATGAAGTGCGGCGTCAGCCAGGCGCGCCGGGCGTGCGGGCCGAAGCTGAACACCCCGCCGGGGCCGCCGGTGGCCGCGGGGACCATCTTCACCTTCTCCAGGCCCTCCTTCACGCCGTCGGGCGACAGCGGCGTGGCCTTCGACAGGCCGCGGGCGATGACGACGCCGAAGTCGTAGCACAGCACGGAGAAGAAGTTCGCCGGCCGGTAGCCGAACCGCGTCTCGAACCGGTCCAGGAAGTCCTGGCCGACGACGTTGTCCTCGTCGTACTGGTCGACGCCGACCCAGCCGGCGATGCTCTTCAGGCCGCCGGGCAGGAACGGCGCCGCCATGAACCCCGAGCTCATCACCTTCACCGGGTCCCAGCCGGTGCCGTCCAGGGCGGTGTTGAGGTGGGTCGCGGTCAGCCCCCAGCCGAGGTAGGCGATCGCGTCGGCGCCCGAGGCCTGCAGCCGGGCCAGCGCCGGGCTCAGGTCGGTGTCGAGCATGTTGATCGGTTCCTCGATGGCGATCTTCACTCCGTCGAAGGCGCAGGCGTCCCGGAAGAACCGGGTGTACTCCTCCCCTGGCACGCACTTGTCGTAGACGACGGCGACGGACTCGACGCCGCGCACCCCCAGGTAGTTCGACAGCAGGTACGGCTCCTCCGGTAACGAGCCGTTGTTGATGCAGAAGCACCACTCGCCGTACCAGCGGTCGGTGCCGCTCATCGACAGGGTGGGAATGTGGCCGACGTCCTCGACGTAGTTGCGGATCGCCAGCACGTTGTCCGACGCCCACGGGCCGAAGATCACCAGGACGCCCTCGGCCTCGAGTTCCTTCCAGGCGTTGAGCACGTCGAAGCTCGTCCCGCGGGGCAGGCCGTCGACGGCCCGCAGCACCAGCTCGACGGGACGGTCGATCTCGCCGTCGGCGTAGGACTCGTCGAACGCCAGCCGCAGCGCGTCGAGCATGACCTGCTGCGACGCCTGCGGCATCAGGAAGTCCTGCAGGACTCCCACCTTCATCGATGACACTTCTGACCCCTCTCGATGGTTCTCCCGATCAGACCCCCGGCCGGTGGCGGCCGGGGGCGATCACAGATGCGGTGATCACAGGTCCAGGGCGCGGGCGACGCGTTCCCGGTGCCAGGTCGACCCGCCGTAACTCAGCTCGAAGGTCTTGCCCCGCCGGGAGTGCAGTTGCAGATCGTGTTCCATGGAGAAGCCGATGGCGCCGTGCACCTGGTGGGCGTGGGTGAACACCCGGCGGATCGCGTCGTTGGCGAACGACTTCGCCGCCGCGACTTCGAAGTCGGCCCCGCCCGGCGTGCCGAGCTCCGCGGCGGCGTCGGGATTCGCAGCAGCATCGGGATTCGCGGCGGCATCGGTGTTCGCGGCGGCGTCGAGTTTCCAGGCGGCCTGGTAGCACAGGTAGCGGCAGGCCTCCACGTCGGTGAGCATGTCGACGCAGCGGTGCGCCACCGACTGGAAGGCGCCGATCGGCTGGCCGAACTGGCGGCGGCTGCGGGCGTGTTCGACGCTGAGATCCAGGGCCCGCTGCGCCCCGCCGATCGCGTAGGCCGTGCTCGCCACGGTCATCCGGTCCAGCGCCACGGCCAGGGCGGGGCCGGCCACCGCCGGCGTGCCGAGCAGGTCCTCGGCGTTCACCTCGACATCGCGCAGGACGACCTCGAACACCGGCTCGCCGCCGCCGTCGTGCTGGCGGCGCAGGGTCACCCCGGGCGCGGCCGGGTCGACGAGCACGAGGCCACGCCCGCTGCCCGGACCGGCGCCAGCGACCGCCACGACGACGACGAGAACATCCGCGACGTGCGCGTAGGGGACGAGGATCTTCGTGCCGGTCAGCCGGTGGCCGGCGCCGTGCGGGGTCAGGGCGGCGTCCGGTGCGCCCCATTCGTCGCGGGCGCCCGGCTCCAGCACGGCCACGGTGGCAATGGCCGTGCCGGCGCCGATCGCCGGCAGCCAGCGGGCCCGCTGTGCCGCGCTGCCGGCGAGGTCGATGGCGGTGGCGGCGAACACGGCCGAGGCCAGCAGCGGGGTGGGCATCGCACCCCGCCCAAGCTCCTCGGCGGCCACCACTAGGTCCAGCACGCCCTGTCCGGCGCCGCCGAACTCCTCGCCCAGCAGCAGACCGGTCAGGCCGAGGTCGGCCAGCGTCTTCCAGTGGCCGTCGCCGTAGCCCCGCTCGGACTTCTCGATCTCGCGGACGAGATCCGGCGGGCACTCGCGCTCGACCAGGTCGCGCACCGTGTCCGCGAGCAGGCGCTGTTCGCCGCTCAGGGTGAGATCCACACCCGCACCTCCTTCTGCCGTTGTCGTGGGCCTAGCGCGTTGTCGTGGGCCTAGCGCGACCGCGGCAGGCCGAGGGCGGTCTGGGCGACGATGTTCTTCTGGATCTCCAGGGTCCCGGCGCCGATCGTCGCCGGGATGTTGTGCACCCACTGCTGCTTGACCAGCCCGTGCAGCGGGGCGTGGTCCTCGGTGGGAGAACCGAGCCGTCCGCTGGCGCCGAGGATCTCCAGGCCCACCTGCCCGACGGCCTGTTCGAGCAGGGTGGCGTGGATGCGGGCGGTCGAGGCTTCGGCGGCCGGGTTGGCCCCGGCGGCGACCAGTGAGATCGCCCGGTAGGCGAGCAGTTTCGCCGCCTCGCAGCGCACCCGCAGGTCGGCGAGCTTCTGGCGGACGTCGGGTTCACCGGCGCGGCCGGTCTCGCGGACGTGGTCGCACAGCCGCTCGACGACGCGCTGGGCGCGGGCGTAGCGGGGGATGCCGATGCGTTCGAGCGTCAGCCCCGAACCGATCACCCCCCAGCCCTCGTCGAGCGGGCCGAGCAGGCAGTCGCGTGGCACCCGGACCTCGTCGTAGAAGACCTCGTTGATCTCGTGCCAGCCGCCCATGCTCTCGATCGGGCGCACGGTGATGCCCGGCGAAGTCATGTCGACGAGCAGCACCGACATGCCCCGACGCCGGCCGGCGTCGGGATTCGTGCGGACGAGCAGCAGGTTCCAGTCCGCCGGCGAGTCGGCGTAGCTGGACCAGATCTTCTGCCCGGTGACGAGGAAATGGTCACCGTGGTCGACGGCGCGGGTGCGCAGCGCGGCGAGGTCGGAGCCGGCGTCCGGCTCGGAGAACCCCTGGGTCCAGATGACCTCCCCGCGGGCCATCGGCGGCAGGAAGCGGGCCTTCTGCTCCGCGGTACCGAATTTCATGATCAGCGGACCGATGTAGTTGAGGTTCATGTACTGCGGTCCGCGCGGCTCGCCGCTGGCCGTCATCAGCTCACGCAGCAGCGTCTGCTTCCAGACCCCGGCGTCCTGGCCGCCGTACTCCAGCGGCCAGCTCACCGTGAGCAGGCCCGCGCGGCCGAGGTCGCGACAGAACTCCCGGGTGAAGGCCAGGGCCTCGCGGTCCTCGGCGAAGAAGCCCTGCCAGTCCGCGGGCAGCTTCTCGTCGAGCAGCTCGGCGAACCGTCGGCCGAACGCGCGATCGTCCTCGGTGAACTCGAAATCCATGTCCCTCGATCCCTCCCAGTCCCTCGCACGCGCAGTCCCGCAGACCGTCGGTCGCCCACAGCCCCTCGACCAACCCGCAGCCCCTCGGCCAACCCGCAGCCCCTCGGCCAACCCGCAGACCCGCGGCCAATCGCAGGCCCTCGGCCAACCCCGCAGCCGCGCCGGTCGGGGCTCATCGTCACACCCCGACCGGCCTCGGCGTCATCGCTCGGCGCAGGTCACCGGCCGGCTAGGGCAGGACGCTGGAGACGTCGAGCGGCTGCTCCGACGTCGGCTTGCCCTTCTCATCGAGGGTCTGCACGAGCCCGCCGGTGGAGCAGACCGCCGGTGTGATGGAGACCTGCTTGCCGTCGCACTGGAAGGTCGCGGTGCCACCGAGGGGCAGTTTGGTCTTCGGCATCGTCGCGAGCGCCTTCTCGACCCCGGCGGAGGTGACCGGCGTGGCCAGTCCGGCCAGCGCCCGGCTGAAGCCGAGCGTGACCACCCAGCCGCCGGCGGTGAGGCTCTTGGCGGTCGGGTCGGTGTCGGGCTGGTACTTCTTCATCGCCGCCAGGTACAGCTTGTACTCGGGGTCGGCGACGTTCGTCGTCTGACCACTGACGACCTTCATCCCGTCGTACCCGCCGGGGATGCCGGCGGCCGCCCCCGGGCTGACGCACTGCGACTGCAGGACGATGCTGCCCGAGTAGCCCAGCGTCTTGAGCGCCTTGAGCACGCCGGTGCAGAACGTCGGGTCGCCGACGAGGTTCACCTGCTCCGGGTTGCCCCCGAGCACGGTCTGCACCTGCGGGGTCGCGTCCGCGGTGCCCGGCGGGATCGGCTGGATCGTCAGGCCGACGTTCGCCTTGGCATAGAAGATCTTGTCCAGCGAGTTCACCGGCCCGGTCGCGCCCGGCACGTCGAGCACGAAGATCGCGGCCTTCTTCGCCCCGGCGTCCTTGGCGACCTGGGCTGGCCCGGCCAGCGCCGCGGTCAGCGGGCTGACCAGGATGTAGGCACCGGACTTGGCACCGAGGGTGGACTCGTCGCCGTTGATGTCGAGCACCAGCGGGACCTTGGCCGCGCTGAGCACCTTGAACACCGGCGTGACGTTGCCGGAGTTGTTCATCAGCACGACCGGGACCTTCGCGGCGGTCAGCTGGTTGGCGCAGTCGGTGGCGCCCGCGGGCGTCTGCTTGGTGTCGCAGACCTCCAGTGACAGGCGGTGGCCGGCGACCCCGCCCTGGTATTCGTTGACGTAGGAGGTTGCGGCCTGCGCCGCGGCGACCTCGGTCGAGTTGTCCAGCGTCGTGCCCGAGCCGTCGGTGATGAAGCCGATCTTTAACTCGTCGCCGGTGGCGGGCTTCGCCGGCCCCAACGACTGCGCGGCGGCCGAGTCGGTCGGGCCCGAGCTGGACCCGCCGTCCGAGCCGCAGGCGGCTGCGCTGACCATCAGTGCCGCCGACATCCCGAGCGCAAGAACGCCCCGCTGTCGCCATCGAGTGCGCGATCGCATCCGAACGTCCTCCCCACATGTGCGTGCTGCGCGGATGGCCACGCGCACCGGGCAGCACACAGGTCCGGCGCGCCAGCGGAATATAGCTTAAGGATACGACTGAGGTAAATCAGCCAGAGGGAGATGCGCGCGTCGACCCCGCCTGTCGTCGGACTCGACCCCCACCGGCGCACGCCGCGACGATCCCGTTGCAAGGCGATACTTGGTCACGGGGCGACGACCCGGTCACGGAGCGACGACCCGGTCGCGGGGCGCGGCGGAGGAGCGCGGCGGCCGCGGGGCGTCCGCACCAAACCCGCAGGTCAGCGGCCCGACGCCGGAAATCTGACACCGAGTCCACGGACTGATGTAACGTCGGTTACAGCCGTATAGGAGGAGAAGCCATGCCGCTGCGGGACAGTCACCAGATCGTGTCCGTCGACGACCACCTCGTGGAACACCCCAGGGTCTGGCTGGACAGACTCCCCTCGAAGTTCGACGGTCGCACACCTCGGATCGAGGAGCAGGGCGGCAAGCACGTCTGGGTCTACGACGGCGTCGTGTTCCCCACGATCGGCCTCAACGCCGTCGCCGGTCGCGAGCCGCGGGACTGGGGCGTGGACCCGATGCGCTTCGAGGAGATGATCCCCGGCTGCTACGACCCGGTGGCGCGGCTGAAGGACATGGACGTCGACGGCGTCCACGCCGCCCTGTGCTTCCCGTCGTTCCCCGGCTTCGCCGGCGGGGTGTTCCACCGGGCTCCGGACAAGGAGCTGGCGCTCGCCTGCATCCAGGCCTGGAACGACTTCATGGTCGACGAGTGGTGCGCCGCCGCCCCCGACCGCTACATCCCGCTGGCCCTGCTGCCGGTGTGGGACGTCGCGGCCTGCGTCGCCGAGGTCGAGCGGACGGCGGCCAAGGGCGCGCGCACGGTGTCCTTCCCGGACAGCCCCGTCCCGCTGGGCCTGCCCTCGTTCCACAGCAACCACTGGGAACCGCTGTGGGACGTCTGCGAGGCGACCGACGTGTCGGTCTCGCTGCACTTCGGGTCCGGGTCCTTCGTGCCCGGGTTCTCCTTCGCGGCGGCCAAGCCCGTCCCCGGCGGGTTGACCGCGCCGGACGCGCCGTTCGCGGTGGCGATCGCCTCGTTCGCCACCAACCTGATGTGGACCACCATCGACCTGCTGTTCTCGGGCGTCCTGCAGCGCCACCCCAAGCTGCAGTTCGCGCTGTCCGAGGGCGGCATCGGCTGGCTGCCCTACATCCTGGAGCGCACCGACCAGACCTGGGAGAAGCACCGCTGGTACCAGAAGGACATCGACTTCGACACCCGGCCGTCCGACCTGTTCCGCAAGCACTTCTGGGGCTGCTTCATCGAGGACAAGAGCGGCCTGCGCAACCGGCACGAGATCGGCATCGACCGGATCATGCTCGAGATCGACTACCCGCACTCCGACTCGACCTGGCCCAACAGCCGTAAGATCGCCGCCGACCTCATGAAGGACATCCCCGACGACGAGGTCGCGAAGATCGTCGAGGACAACGCGCGCACGCTGTACCGCTTCCCGCGTTCCTGACAGCGGCACGAACACCGAAGGCCCCCGTCCTCCCCCTCCTGGAAATCAGGGGGGAGACGGGGGCCGCGGTGCGTCAGGCCAGCCGTTCGGTCAGGCCAGCCGCTCGGTCCGGTTGCGGAACAGCTTCGCGGTGCCGACGCCGACGAACGCCGGGCGCGGTTCCACCTGCGGAACCGCGGCCAGCGCCCGCAGCACCACCGCGGAGTAGGGGGCCTGGTCGTCGGTCGGCGTGGCGAACTCGACCCGCCCCACCCCGCTCCAGCCCTGCTCGAACGAGGTCGAGCCGTGGATGAGTGTCGGGTAGTCGGCGTCCGGGGCGTCGCGGCCGGGGATCGACTTCCAGCCGAAGATCTCCGAGTCCACCGACGCCCGGTTCACCCGGGCGAGCCGGTCGGCCGGCAGCGGGCGCAGCTCACCGACCTCGCCGCGCAGCAGCAGCGTGCCGTACTCACGGCAGTCCCACGCGGCGGTGTCCGCGTCGCGGGTGAGGCCGGAGACGTCGCCGTAGATCTTCGGATTGCCGTGCAGCTCCCGCCCCGCGATGATCGGCATCGTGTTGTTCTCCCAGATGACCACCGGGCAGGACCGGGTCAGCGGCTCGACGGCGGTGGCCAGCACCGCCGTCACCGCCACGTTGACGAGGTTGTAACCCCGCCCCCGCATGTAGTCGACGTTCTCCAACTGCTGGTACGTGACGCTGAGAACCGGGCGTGGCGCGGGCTCGAAGCAGGGCGGCAGGAGGTGGGCCGCCGCCGCCGGCGTGGTGACGAAGGAGACCACCACCGTCGACTGCCGCTCGACCTCCGTCACGGGGGGCAGGGTCGTCGGCCCGAACCGGAGCCGATCACCGATCTGCGTGGGCACGCTGTTTCTCCTCACTTCGGGTCTCCGGACTGCGGGCCTCCGGACTACGGGCCTCCGGACTGCGGGCGCGGTCAGAGGATGGCCGACTTCTCCTTCAGGGCGATGATCTGTTCCCAGTCGAGGCCGAGTTCGAGCAGGATCTCCTCGGTGTGCTCGCCGTGCTCCGGCGCGGGGCTCAGCGCCGGCACCCGGTCGTCGTACTGCACCGGGTTCGAGGCCAGGGCGTAGCTGATCCCGGCGGCGTTGGTCACCTCGGTGACGTAGCCGTTGGCCTGCACCTGCGGGTCGTCGTGTAGTTCCAGCGGGGACTTCACCACCGACCAGACGCCCTCGATCTTGCTGAACCGCTCCTCCCAGTGGGCCAGCGGGTGGGCCGCGAACGCCTCCCGGATCGTCGCGATGCACTCCCGGCGGTTGTCGAAGCGGGACTTCGCGTCGACGTAGCGGGGATCGGCGAGCAGGTCCGGGCGCTCGAGCGCCGCGCAGAACTCCGGCCAGTGCCGGTCGGCCTGCAGCAGGGAGAACCACAGGAAGCGGTCGTCGCCGGTCCGGTAGACGTTCGTCAGGGGATTCGGCATCTCGGCGATGTCGAAGCGCTGCATCGTCGGCTGGCCCAGGATCTTGGAGCCGACGACGTCGAGGGACATGCCCCACATGGCCGAGGCGAGCAGCGAGACGTCGACGGTGCTGGCGATGCCGGTGCGCTCGCGGTGGAACAGCGCGCCGACGACCCCGGCGGCCAGGTTGAACCCGGAGGTGTAGTCGCCGAACGCGGGGCGCATGAACGGCGGGTAGGAATCCGGCGACGCCAGCGCGTAGGCGATCCCGCCGCGGGCCCAGTAGGAGGCGACGTCGTAGCCGCCCAGGTTGGCGTCGGGGCCGTGGGCGCCCTGCCCGTGCCCGCGGGCGTAGATGATGTCCGGGTTGGCCTCCCTGATCTTCTCGACCCCCACGCCGAGGCGCTCGCAGGAGTCCGGCAGCAGGTTGGTGAGGAAGACGTCGGCGCCCTGCACCAGCTTGTACAGCAGGTCGAGGCCGTCCGGGGTCGCGGCGTTGAGCCCGATGCTGCGCTTGCCGCGGTTGCACTGCTCGATGAGATGGTTGACCCCGTCGAGGCCGGCGAGCATCCCGGAGGCGATCAGGCCACGCTGCGGGTCGCCCGTCTCGGGATGCTCGATCTTGATTACGTCGGCACCCCAGTCCGCGAGCACGGCGCCGGCGGCGGGTACGAAGGTCCACGCCGCCAGTTCGACGACCTGGATGCCTTCCATGATGCCTGTCATGTGTCCTCTTCCCCGGCTCGCGACCCGCCCCGGCGTCCGTCGCCGTGGCCAGACCGCCGCTCCACGGCTCCGGTCTCCCCAGATTTCCGTTGGATAATTAGCCTAATTAGTTCGCAAGCTGCAGACAAGCGCGACCCCGGCCAGCCCCGCGGACCGCGTGCTCACCCTGCGCACCAGCCCGCCGATCGCCCACCCGTCGCCCACCCGTCGCCCCCTCGGCGGCCGTCGGCGGCCGAGGGCGGCCGACGAGGACCGCCGACGACCGCCAGCCGACGCGTGCACCCGCCGGCGAGAAGGTCATCCCGATCGCGATCCGATCATGAGATGGAACGATCATACTCTTAGGTTAGATGATTTGATTCCTTCACGACTGGGCGCTCGACTACGCGACCGTACTCGCTGGTCAGGCGCGCGGGCCTCCGCCGACCCCGTACAGGATCTTCGTGACTCATCCCACAAGATGCGGTAAATTCCTCTAACTCAGTGAGATCTATCTAGCTGCGGGTGGCGCCGGCCAGTCCGGCCCTCGTGGCCCGATCGCCCCCGCCTGCCCGCACCGACTCCCGCAGCCCGCTGCCCGGAGCTGGTGCGCCCCGGCCGACCCGGGGTGCGCGTCGAAAGGACGGACATGGTTCAGCATCTGGTCTTCCTGTGCCTGGGCATCGGGAACGGCTCGGTGTTCGCCGCCCTCGCCCTCGCGCTGGTGGTGACCTACCGCAGCTCGGGGGTCGTCAACTTCGCGACCAGCGGGCTCGCTCTCTACGCGGCCTACACCTATGCCCTGCTGCGCCAGGGCAAGTTCATGATCCTCATCCCCGGGCTACCGAAGACCGTCGACGTCGGTTCGCACCTCGGGCTGGCCGCGGCGATGGCCCTCTCGCTGGCGATCACCGGCGTGCTCGGGCTCCTGCTGTACCTGGTCGTGTTCCGGCCGCTGCGGACCGCCCCGCCGGTCGCGCGGGCCGTCGCCTCGATCGGCGTGTCGGTGGTCCTCACCGGCCTCACCGCCGCCCGCCTCGGCACGACCCCGCTGTCCGTCGAGCCGATCTACCCGTCCAAGCTCTGGACGCACGGGTCGTTCCGGGTCGCCTCCGACCGCGTCTACTTCGCGTTGACCATCCTGGTCGTCGCGCTGGCGCTGGGCGCGCTGTACCGGTTCACCCGGTTCGGCCTGGCGACGCGCGCCGCGGCGGAGACGGAGAAGGGCGCCTACCTCAGCGGCATCTCCCCCGACCGCATCGCCGCCCTGAACTGGATCATCGGCGCCCTGGTCGCCGGGCTCGCCGGCATCCTCATCGCCCCGATCGTGCCGCTGGTGCCCGTCGCCTACACGCTGTTCATCGTGCCGGCGCTCGCCGCGGCCATCCTCGGCCGGTTCCAGTACCTGGTCCCCGCGGTCGTCGGCGGGCTGGCCATCGGCATGCTGCAGTCCGAGACGCAGCACCTGGAGAGCCTGCACCACTGGCTGCCCTCCTCCGGCCTGCCCGAGCTGATCCCCCTCGTGCTGATCCTGATCGTGCTGGTCGTGCGCGCCCGCGCGTTGCCGGAACGCGGAGCGGTCATCCTGAGCTCGCTGGGCCGCGCCCCCCGACCGGCGCACATCCGCCTGAACCTGCTGGTCTTCGGCGCCGTCGCGGTCATCGGGCTGGTCGTGCTCTCCAGGCAGTGGCTGACCGCGCTCATCACCAGCCTGGTGTTCGGGGTGATCGCGCTGTCGATGGTCGTGGTCACCGGCTACGCCGGCCAGGTCTCACTCACCCAGCTCCCGCTCGCCGGCGCCGCCGGCTTCCTCGTCGGCCCGCTGACCGAGGACTGGCACCTGCCGTTCCCGGTGGCGCCGCTGGTCGCCGCCCTGTTCGCGATGGTGCTCGGCGTGGTCATCGGCCTGCCGGCGCTGCGGGTGCGGGGCCTGACGGTCGCGGTGGTGACGTTCGCGCTCGCCTACGCGCTGGAGGCGATCTGGTTCCGCAACAGCGACATCGTGCCGAGCAGCGGCGTCGACGTCCCCAGCCCGTCGCTGTTCGGCTGGGACCTGGGGATCGGCTCGGGACCGTCGTATCCCCGGGTGCGCTTCGGCCTGCTGTGCCTGGTCGTGCTCGCGCTGACCGCGGTCGCCGTGGCCCGGCTGCGCACCAGCCGGCTGGGCTCGCAGATGCTCGCGGTGCGGGCCAACGAGCGCTCGGCGGCCGCGGCCGGCATCAACGTCACCCGCATCAAGATCGTCGCGTTCGCGATCGCCTCGTTCATCGCGGGCATCGGCGGCTGCCTGGTGGGCTACCAGCAGGGCAACATCACCTTCGACCCGGTCAGCGCGTTCTCCGGACTGGCCCTGTTCACCACCGTGTACATCGCGGGCATCACGTCGGTGTCCGGCGGCGTGCTGGCGGGCTTCCTCGCCGCCGAGGGGCTGTCCTACCTGATCATCGACAAGATCTTCTCCACCGGCCTGTGGTACGACGTGCTCAGCGGCGTCGGCGTCGTCCTCACCGTGGTTCTCAACCCGGAGGGCATCGTCGGGCCGGTGCACTCCTACGCCGACCGCCGCCGCCGGCGCGGTCTCACCGAGCCGGTGTTGGGCTCGCATGCCGCCCCGGTGCCCGCGCGGACCCGCCCGGCCCCGGTGCTCGGCCCCGACGTGCTGACCGTGCGCGGGCTGACCGTCCGCTACGGGGGCGTGGTCGCCGTCGACGACGTCTCGTTCGCCGCGCCCGAGGGCGCAATCATCGGGCTGATCGGCCCGAACGGCGCCGGCAAGACCACGCTGATGGACGCGATCAGCGGCTTCGTCTCCTGCTCCGGCTCGGTGGAACTCGCCGGCAGGCCGGTCCAGCGCCTCGCCCCCCACGACCGCGTCCGCGCCGGCCTCGGCCGCACCTTCCAGGCGATCGAGCTGTATGAGGACCTCTCCGTCGCGGAGAACGTCAGCGTCGGCACCACCGCGCTGCGCGGGCGCGGCGACGGCACCCACGGCGGTGGCGCGCACCGCGACGTCGAGGCCACCCTGGAGCTGCTGGGGCTTGCGGGGGTGCGCGACCGGCCCGCCGGCGAGCTGTCCCAGGGCCAGCGCCAGCTCATCTCCATCGCGCGGGCGCTGGCCGGCAACCCGCGGGTCCTCCTGCTCGACGAGCCCGCCGGCGGCCTGGACACGACCGAGAGCCAGTGGCTCGGCGAACGGCTGCGCGACATCCGCGACAGCGGCGTCACCATCCTGCTCATCGACCACGACATGAGCCTGGTCCTCGGCCTGTGCGACCACATCGAGGTGATCAACTTCGGGTCGGTCATCGCGTCGGGACCACCCGCGCAGATCCGCTCCGACCGCCGCGTCGCGGCGGCCTACCTGGGCAGCACCCACGCAGAGGAGGTTCCAGCTTGACATCCTCCCCCGTGTGAACGTGGGGGATTCCAACATCTACACGTCCTCCAGGAAGGGGGTGCGCGGTGTTGAGGTGCGCGGTGTTGAGGTTCGCGGTTCACAGGCCGGCTGTCGGCGTCGCCTCCCCGCGCAGTCACCCACATGGTTTCCCACCGATGTCCCAGGGCGATGCTGCGTGCCGCGTTCACGTCGGCGTGCGCCTGACGCCCGCAGCCCCGGCAGCGGAAGACGGCGTGGTTCTCGCGCGCCTGGCGGTCCCGGGTCCCGCAGGTGTTGCAGGTCCGCGACGTGTACGCGGGGTTGATCTTTTCGACCCGGCCGGGGGCTTTCTGTTCCAACCGGGCGACGAGCAGTCCCCAGCCGTGCGCGAGGATGCTCCGGTTCAGCCCGGCTTTCTGCCGCACCTTCCGGCCCGGCCTGTCAACCGTGCCACGGGCCGAGCGGATCATGGCCCCGATCGGCAGAGCCTCCACCCGGATCAGGTCGTACCGGCGGGCCGGGCTGGTGCTGGTTTTCTCGGCCCAGTCTGTGCGCCGGTCGGTTTCCCTGGCCTTCACCTGGGCGATCTGCGTGCAGAGCCGGGCATGCCGGCTCGATCCGCGTTACGCCTTCGCGAGCCGGCGTTGCAGGCGGACCAGCCGAGCCTGTTCCCCGGGCCGCAGCCCGGGGCAGTGCAGCATCTCGCCTGTCGACAGCGCGGCCGACACGGTCACTCCCCGGTCCACCCCGACAGTCGTGCCGGTGCCCGGCGCCGGGATCGGATCGGGCACGGCGGCGAAGGCGACATGCCAGCGGCCCGCCCGGTCCCGCGTCACCCGATAGGAACGTGCGTCCGGCACCGTCCGGGACCGGCGGAACCGCACCCAGCCCACCTTCGGGATACGCACCGCCGACCAGCGGCGGTTCAGGGTGCGCACCTCCGCGGGTTTCACCGCGACGATCCGGAAACCTTCCGACCGGCCGCGTTTGCGCCACGACGGCCTGCGATGCGAGCCCCGGAAGAAGTTCGTCATGGCCGTGGCGAAATCGCGCAACGCCTGTTGTCGAACAGTCTGCGAACCCGCCACCAGCCACGGATTCTCCCCGAGTGCCTCCGTCAACTGGCGGGACTGCTCGTGATAGCCGGGGGGCGGGCCGCGGCGCGGATTCCACCACGACTGCTGTTCCACCGCGAGATTCCACACGTACCGCGCATGCCCGCAATGGTCTTCCACCACCGCAGCCTGTTCGACGGTCGGACAAAGCCGGTAGCGGGACATGCCCCAATTCCACGACAAGGATATCGACCGATGAATAAGATGAGACGACGTTTCCTCCCCGCCGTGAACGGCGGGATCTCCACGCCGCAATCCCGATGACGACGACCCTCGACCCCCTCGGCTCCGGCGGCCCCGATCCGGCCAGGCCCGATCCGAGCGCGACCGCCGGGACCGCGGTCCTGCGCACCCGCGGCCTGATCTGCGGCCACGGGCGGGTGCCGGTCGTCCGCGGCCTCGACCTCGACCTCGACCGGGGCTCGGTGCTCGCCGTCCTCGGCCCCAACGGGGCCGGCAAGACGACGCTGATGACGACCCTCGCCGGCCTGCTGCCGCGACTGGGCGGGGAGGTGCTCGTCGACGGCCAGCCGATGCCGAACGCCCGACCGGCCACGACCAGCCGGGCGGGGATGGTGCTGGTCTCCGACGACCGGGCGCTGTTCACCGGGCTGTCGGTCCGGGAGAACCTCATGATCGCCCGCCGTCGGGACGGGCCGACCCTCAGCGAGGCACTGGATCTGTTCCCCGCCCTCAAGCGGCGCCTGTCGGTCAACGCCGGCGCCCTGTCCGGCGGGGAGCAGCAGATGCTCGCTGTGGCCCGCGCCCTGGTGCAGAACCCGCGGATTCTGCTCGTCGACGAGATGAGCATGGGTCTGGCCCCGGTGATCGTCGAGGAGCTGCTGCCGGTCGTGCGGCGCATCGCCGACGACACCGGCGCCGTCGTCGTGCTCGTCGAGCAGCACGTGCACCTGGCGCTGGAGGTCGCCGACCGGGCGATCGTGCTGGTCCACGGCGATGTCACGCTCAGCGGGGACGCGGCCGTGCTCGCCCGGGACCCCCAGCAGCTCGAGGCCGCCTACCTCGGCGCCGTCGAACCCGCCGCCGGCTCCCCCGGCTCCTCCGCCGCCGGTTCCTGACCGTCGGGCCGGACCGGTCCCGCCGGTCCGGCCCGACGGCCGCGAAGCGAGCTGAGCCGTCCCCCGCGGGGGACGGCTCAGCTCATCATCTCCACGACGGTGGTGGCCAGCGGGCCTTCCAGGTAGTGGCGGGTGGCCTCGTCGAGGTGACGGACCCACAGCCGGTGGACGAGGTCCGGTCGGCCACGCTTGATCAGGTCCACCAGGCGCACGTGGCTGCGGTGCACCTCCACGGTCTCCTTGCGGGTCTGCACCTGATCGACGTTCAGCGCGTAGCGGCGGCGGGCGGTGCCGACGATGTGGTACATCATGTCGAGCATCACGGCGAGGGTCTGGTTGTCGGCGAGCTCCGCCATCAGCCGGTGGAACTCCTCGTCGTGCACGATGAAGGCCGACGGGTCCTCCAGGTGCGCCTCAGCCCTGGCCAGGCACTCCTCAAGCCGGGCGATGTTCTCCGGTGTCGCCGAGGTCGCGACCAGCCGGGCCAGCGGGGCCTCGACCTCCGCCCGGGCCCGGTAGACGTCCGCCATGGCGGTGCCGCGGTACTCCAGCACGTAGCCGACGTAGCGGGCGGCGACGTCGCCGTTGGGGATCTGCACCCGGGCCCCACCGTGCACGCCGCGCCGCACGGTGATCAGCGACTCCGACTCCAGGATGCGGAACGCCTCGCGCAGCGTCGGGCGGCTGACGCGGAACTGTTCCATGAGGGCCGACTCCGAGGGCAGGAGGTGGTCCTCAAGAAGCTCGCCGGTGATGATCTGCCGGCGAATCGTCCCAGCCACGAGCTCAGCCGCCTTGGGTACCCGTATACCGGCGGTCGTCACAGCCGTCATCCCTCGTCTCTGCGGCTCCACCGGCGCCTGCCTGCGAACGGGGCGGAGCCGCGGCGTCCGGGAGCCGACCTGGGCCGAAATTGTCTAGCGGAATTGTGGACTCTACATCTTCAACGTCAGCATCGATCGCAGCGGAACCCGTCCCCGCCGGCCCGCACCGCCACACTCCAGTTCCGGGCTCCGACGAGAGGAGGTGGACGGCCCCTCGTACCCAGGTACCAGAAACCGCCCGTGGCACTCCCGCGGCGCACCGCCGGGCCTGTCGAGCCGCGCCGGTGATACGTGAACCGCCGCCTCATCCTACGGCCTGCGGCCCCGCCGCCACGAGGGACTGACACGATCAATCGGTTAGAAGAATCACAGAATTACACGCCCGGATCGACTCTCCGTCATCGATCTCCAGAGTCATCGCCCTGCGGACACCCCCCACGTCAGGTATCACGCCAGATACCCCGGCCGCATCCCGGCCGCATCCCGGCCGCATCCCGGCCGCATCCCGGCCAGCTCGCGGCCGCATGAGGCAAACCGGATCATCGCCGCGGGAGCGGACCGGGCCGAGCAGACCGGGCCGAGCGGACGAGGAGCGGGCGCAGGGCCACCCCCGCGACGGCAATGGTGGACAGCGTCACGTCAATAAAGTTAGATGAATGAGCTCCGTAAGCTGATGTAGGGATTTTGAGCGAGCCGGCGGACCGCCGGTCAGAGGGACGATGTGAAGATCACGGGTCTCGCACTCGCGCTGCTGGACATCCCGGCGCGGTACACCCAGGAGTACAACCGCTGGTACGACCTGGATCACCTGCCCGAGCATGTGGCCAAGGCCGACGTCGTCGCCGGCCGGCGCTACGTGGCGACCCCGGCCACCCGGGCGACGCCCGGAGCGTTGGCGGGCGAGCTCACCGGTGGCCACCCGCCCTACGCGACCATGTACCTGTTCGGCGGCCCGCTCGACTTCATGTCCGAGCAGGCGTTCGCCGGCTGGCGCGACACCGATCGCGCGATCACCCGGGCGGGGCGCTTCTGGATGCCCGGCCGGCCGGTCTTCACAAGCTGGTGGCGGCTGACGGCGGCGCACACCCGCCCGTCGATCGACGTCTCCGCCGACGCGATCCCGCACCTGGCCCACCAGGGGGTCGTCGTCAGCATCGGCCGGGCCGGTCCGGGCGGGCGCCCGGCGGCGCTGGACTGGTGGGAGCGCACCCAGCGCGACGACCTGTACGAGCTGCCCGGACTGCTGGGGACCCTCCAGCTCGAACCGGTGGAGACCGGCGAGCAGGACCTGGTGCTACACGTTCTGCTGTGCGCGCAGCCGGCGGCCGAGGTCCTCACCGGGCTCACCGCGGTCCGCGACCGCCAGCGCCTCACCGGCCGTTTCCCCGCCCACGGCGGCGCCCACGAGACACTCGCGCTGCTGGCCTACGAGCGGATCATCCCGCTCCAGTACGACTTCGACATGGGCGAGGCCGCCGACCCCGATCCCGCCAACCCCGCCGAGGCCGCCGACCCCACCGAGCCGGCCGACCCGGCGCCCATGCCCGAGGGCCGGCCGTGATGCGCTTCATGGCCGAGTACAACGTCCGCAGCGACCCGGCCGAGGGCTGGCTGGACCCGGACAACGTGGCGACCTTCGCGCGGACGCTGGAGGAGGTCGGCTTCGGCGCGCTGGCGTTCACCGACCATCCGGCGCCCAGCGCGAAGTGGCTGGCGGCGGGCGGGCACGAGACGTTCGACCCGTTCGCGGCGCTCACCTTCTGCGCGGCCGCCACCCGGCGAATCCGACTGATGACGCACCTGGCGGTCGTCCCGTACCGCAATCCCCTGCTGCAGGCCCGGTCGATGACCACCGTCGACGTGCTCTCCGGCGGGCGAGCGATCTTCGCGTTGGGCACGGGTTACCTGCGCTCAGAGTTCGCCGCCCTCGGTGTGGCCGCCGACGAACGCAACGAGCTGTTCGACGAGGCGGTGGAGGTCATCCGCAAAGCCTGGACGCAGGACGTCGTCGTGCACACCGGCCGGCACTTCCACGCCGCCGGGCAGGCCATGCTGCCCCGGCCGGTGCAGCGCCCGCACCCCCCGCTGTGGCTCGGCGGCAACAGCGGGCTCGCCCTCGACCGGGTGGCCCGCTTCGGCCAGGGCTGGGCCGCGCTCGTCGGTTCCCCGCAGCTCGCCCGCAGCGCACGCACGGCGTCGATCACCTCCACCGAGGAGCTCGCCGCCCGCATCCGCGAGCTCGAACGCCGCCTGCACACCCGCGGACGCACGCTGGCCGAGATCGACGTCCTCGCCCCCACGCCGGCCGGCGTGCTCGCGAACGGGTGGTCGCCGGCGCAACGCCTCGACGAGCTGGCCCGCCTGCGCGAGGTCGGGGTGACCTGGGCGGGCGTGGTACTGCCGGCCGGCGGCTTCGACGCGGCCATGGACAGTGTCCGGCGCTTCGGCGCCGAGGTGGTGGCCGCCCTGACGCCACCCGAAGACCATCGGAGGACAACGTGCTGCTAGATCTCACCGGCACCGGCGCGCCGGCCTTCCTCGCCCCCCGGCAGGTGCTGACCGGAGCGGGGTCCGCCGCCACGGCGGGGGCGGCCCTGCGCTCCTGGGGGGTGGCCCCGGGACAGGTACTGGTCGTCGCCGACCGGGTCGTGTCCGAGGCGGGGCTGCTCACCACCGTGGTCGGCGGCCTGGCGGACGCCGGCTTCGAGGTGACGGTGTTCGACGACGTCGCCGGCGAACCCACCGACACCGTCGTCGCCCGGGCCGCCGACACCGCCCGCGCCCACGCGGTGACGTCCGTCGTCGGCGTCGGCGGCGGCAGCGCCCTCGACCTTGCCAAGGCCGTCGCCCTGCTCGCGACGAACCCGGGCTCGATCGCCGACTGGGTCGGGGTCGTCGAGCCGCCGGTTGCGGTGGCGCCGCTGCTGCTCGTGCCGACGACCACCGGCACCGGCTCGGAGGCGACCCGGATCTCGATGATCACGATCGGTGGGGTGAAGCGCATCGTGAGCTGCGCGCAGTTCGTCCCGCTCATCGCCGTCCTCGACGCCGACCTGGTGGCCGACCTGCCCGCGGCGGTGGTGGCCTCGACCGGCATGGACGCGATCGCCCACGGCGTGGAGTCGATGCTGTCGACCACCCGCACGGCGCTGACCCTGGCGGTGGCCACCGAGGCGGTGCGGATACTCACCGTCAGCCTCGAGCCCGCCGCGCTCGACGGCGACCGGGCCGCCCGGGGGCGTGTGTTGTATGCCTCGCACCTGGCCGGGCTGGCGCTCAACGCGGGCGTCGTGCTCGGGCACAGCCTGGCCTACGTCATCGCCCGGCACGCCCCGATGCCGCACGGGACGAGCTGCGCGCTGGCGCTGCCCTACTGCCTGGCCTACGACCGCGACGTGCCCGAGGCCCTGGCCGCGCACATCGCCCGGACCGTCACCGCCGACGAGAGCAGCCAGCTGCGGGCGGCGGCCGAGCGGGTCGACGACCTCGCCCAGCGCCTCGGGCTGCCCCGCTCGCTCGACGCCGTCGGCATCCGGGCCGACCTGCTGGCGCAGATGGCCGCGGAGACCATCCGTGACTTCCCGCGCCCCACGAACCCGGTCCCGATGGCGACGGCCCCGGTGCACCGCCTGCTCACCACGATGCACCGCGGCAGCGTCGCCGACGCGTGGGAGCTGGACCTCACCCCCGACCCGAACCCGGATCACGACCTGAACTCGGATGGAGTGGCCGCGTGACCACGACAAACGATCGTCCCGTCCTCGTCGCCGGCGCCTGGGACGCCGGCGCGAACGACACCTGGATCCCCGTTCTCGACCCGGCGGACCTGCGCCACGTCGTCGCCCGGGTGCCCGCCCTGGACGGCGCCGACATCGCGCGGACGTACGACGCGGCCGAGGCCGGCGCCCGCGCCTGGCGCGCCGCCGGGCCCCTCGACCGCGGCACGGTGCTGCTGCGCGCCGCCGGGCTGCTGCGCGAACGGGCCGCCGACATCGCCCGCGACCTCGTCCTGGAGATGGGCAAGACCCTCGCCGAGGCCAGCGGCGAGGTGGCCAAGGCCGCCGACTTCTTCGAGTACTACGGCGGCATGGCCCGTTCGCCCCACGGCTACGAGCTGCCCGACGGCCGGCCGAACACCAGCACCGCCGTGCGCTACGAACCCGTCGGGATCGTGCTGGCCATCACGCCGTGGAACGACCCGCTGCTGACCCCGGCCCGCAAGCTGGCCCCGGCGCTCAGCGCCGGCAACGCGGTGGTGCTCAAGCCCGCCACCGACACGCCGCTGGTGAGCCTGCACCTCGCCCACGCGCTGCTCGACGCGGGCCTGCCCGCGAACGCGCTGTCCGTGGTGACCGGCCGCGGCCGCGACATCTCCGCACCCCTGCTCGCCGACCGCCGCCTCGCCGCCGTCACCTTCACCGGCAGCAACGAGGTCGGCCTGAACATCATGCGCACCGTCGCCGGGCGCAACCTGCGGGTCCAGACCGAGATGGGCGGGAAGAACGCCACCGCGGTGCTGGCCGACGCCGACGTCGACCTCGCCGCCGACACGCTGGTCGCGGCCGCCTTCGCCCAGGCCGGGCAGCGCTGCACCGCGACGAGCCGGCTCGTCGTCGACGCCGCGGTTCGCGACGACCTGCTCGCCGCGCTGGGGCGCCGCGTCGCCGCGCTGCGGCTGGGCCCCGGCATCGAGGCGGACACCACCATGGGCCCGGTGGTGAACACCTCGCAGCGCGACTCGGTGCTCGACCATGTCCGCCGGGCCCGCGCCGAGGGCGCGACGCTGCTCGCCGGCGGCGGAACCCCGGCGGACGCCGGGCTGAGCCACGGCTGCTTCGTCGAACCCACGATCCTCGGCGACGTCACCCCGGCGATGTCGATCTGGCGCGACGAGGTCTTCGGTCCCGTCCTCGCGGTGCGCACGGTCGACGGCTTCGACGAGGCGGTCGACGCCGTCAACGACTCGGTCTACGGGCTGTCGGCGTCGCTGTTCACCCGGGACCTGGGCGCGGCCCACCAGTTCCTCGACCGGGCCGACGCCGGCCAGGTCGCGGTGAACCTGCCCACCTCCGGCTGGGACGTGCACCATCCCTTCGGCGGCTTCCGCGAGTCCGGCTCGCCGTTCAAGGAGCAGGGCCTCGAGGCGCTGCACTTCTACCGCCGAGCCAAGACCACGGCGATCCGGTTCCGCTGGTGACCGCCGTCCCGAACGACCCGGGCCCACCAGACGATCCGGGCCCACCGGGCGGTCCGGGGCCGACGAACGGTCCGGGGCCGACGAACGGTCCGAGATCGCCAGGCGGTCCTGCGCCGACGGCGACCTCAGGGCCGCTCGCGGGGCGAACGGTGCTGGTCACCGGCGCCGGGCGGGGCCTGGGGC
>NZ_JAMPTM010000329.1 GCF_025403375.1 Frankia gtarii | reverse complement strand
CCCCGAACCCGCCCCCGTCACCAGCGCGACCTCGCCCGCCAACGAACCACCCGCCGACGAACCGCCGGCCAGCGAACCGCCGGCTAACGGGCCCTGGGCGCCGGCGCGGCCGGTCGGCTCACCGAAGGTAGTCATAGCCGCCATCGACCATCAGCGTCGTGCCGGTGATGTACTGCGCGTCCGGGCCGACGAGGAACACCACGGCGCGGCCGACGTCGGCCTCGGCATCGCCGAGTCGACCCAGCGGCACCTGGGCGGCGAGGGTGGCCGCGGCGTCGGGCAGGTCGGCGGTCCAGCTGTCGAAGCCGGGCGAGCCGGCGAGCGGGCAGACGACGTTGACCCGGATGCCGTAGCGGCCCCACTCGGCGGCGGCGACGCGGCTCATCGTCCGCAGCGCCTCCTTGGCCGCGGCGTAGGCGCCCATCGCGGGGCGGGCGGTCAGCCCGCTGCCGGAGCCGAAGTTGACGACGCTGCCGTGGGAGGCCCGCAGGTCGTCGAAGCAGGCCTGCATGAACCGCAGCGACCCGACCGGGCCCGACTGCCACACGGCGTCCAGGTCGTCCTCGGTGAGCCGGCGAATCGAACCGTAGCGGGTGGTCTGCGCGACGTTGACCAGGCTCGTCACCGGGCCGAGCGCGGCGCGCACCGCGGCCACGGCGGCGTCCACGTCGGCGCGGACCCCCGCATCGGCCTGCACCGCGATCGCCCGCCCTCCCCGCTCGACGATCTCGGCGGCCACGGCCTCGCACTTGGCCAGTGTCCGCCCGACGACCGCGACGGCGGCGCCCTCGGCGGCCAGCGCCAGCGCCACGCCGCGGCCGACGCCCTGGCCGGCCCCGGTCACCAGGGCGACCGTCTCCCCCAGCCTCACACCGATTCCCCGGCGACCACGGAGGCCGGGGAGGCCGGGGAGGCCGGGCGAGCGGCGGCCTGCAGGGTGGAGTAGAGCGGGTCGGTGCGGTCACGGCGCGGCAGATGCTCGCCGAACGCGGCGATCCGGGTGCGGTCGGCGTCCCAGGGCCGGACCCACTCGATGGCGGTGATCCGGTCGGCGATGCGCCAGCGCCCGTCGCGGCGTTCGAACCGGTCGACGTAGCGGAAACCCGCGGCGTAGTTCCACCGCAGGTCGCCGGCGGGTTCACCCGCGTGGTAGGCCACGCCGTAGCTCTCGGCGACGGCGACCTGGGCGTCGGCGACGTCGTGGCCGGCGGGGATGTCGACGAGGACGTTGCCGAGGTGGTGCATGGTCATGGTCTGGCGGCCCAGCAGCGGGCCGACCCAGGCGATGAACTCGTCGCGGGTGCCGGTGAACGGCCCGTGCCGGTCGGTCGCCTCCGGCCAGTAGCAGCCGCGGACCAGTTCGAGGTCGAGGCGGTCGATGCCGCGGCAGTACTCCAGCAGCACCCGGCGGATCGCAGCCTCGTCGCCGGCCGTGGCCGGCCCACCCGTCAGCGCGCTCACCGGCGGACCTCCCGCGGGTCGATGTTCGCCCGGCCAACAGCGACGTGCGCCCGGTCGACAGCGACGCGCGCCCGGACCGGGGCCGAAGGGCCCAGGACAGCGGGACCGACGATGTTGACGGGAGCGACAGATTCGGTGGGCGCCCGACCCGCGACCTGCCTGACAGCGGACGAGGCGGGGGCCCTTCCCGGCCCCCGTAAGTCGGGGATGTCCGTCGTCATCGCTCGCCCACCTTCCCGGGAGGCCGCCATTGGCCTCGCCATCGTCATTGGAGCGACGTTTGACGGTCATGTCAACATGCAGGATGCTCGACCGGTGGGGCCGCCGGGCGCGGTGATCAGCGTGCGCCCGCCAGCGGCATCCGGACCGGTCACGCCGCCCCCACGGCCAGCCGATCCGCCTTCGAAGTATTCGCGCCACACACCGTATAGATCCAGATAGATCCAGTCCGTATGGACATCGAACTGTTCGAGGAGACCGGAGCCGATGAGGCAGGACATCCGATGAGGCAGGACATCCTGGCCGGCGTGCGGGTCGTCGAGGTGGCGACATGGACGTTCGTCCCGTCGGCGGGCGCCGTGCTCGCCGACTGGGGTGCCGACGTCATCAAGATCGAGCACCCGGTCACGGGTGACCCGCAGCGCGGCCTGATCAGCTCTGGCATTGTCGCCGGCGCCGGCAGCATCAACCACTTCGTCGAGCAGCCCAACCGCGGCAAGCGCAGCCTCGGCCTGGACATCGGCAGCGAGTCCGGCCGCGAGATCCTGCAGAAGCTGGTGGCGGAGTCGGACGTGTTCGTCACGAACCTGCTGCCCGACTCCCGGGCCCGCGCCGGCATCGACGTCGACGACGTCCGCGCCTGGAACCCGAAGGTCATCTACGCCCGCGGCCACGGCTACGGCTCGCAGGGGGAGCAGGCCGGCCGCGGCGGCTACGACATGGCCGCCTACTGGTCGCGCGGCGGCATCGGCGACTCGCTCATCCCGAACGAGGGCGACTGGCCCGCCCCGCAGCGGCCCGCCTTCGGTGACACCTACGGCGGCTTCGCGCTCGCGGGCGGCATCGCCGCGGCGCTGTTCCGCCGCGAGCGCAGCGGCGAGCCGTCCGTCGTCGACGTGTCCCTGCTGGCCGCCGCGATCTGGCAGCTCGCCCCGGACATCGTCGGGGCCGGCGTCACCGGCGCACCGATCCCGAAGTTCCACCTCGAGGAGATGCCCAACCCGGTCGCGAACCTCTACCGCACCGGCGACGGACGGTTCCTCGCGGTCGTGCTGCTGCAGGCCGACCGCTTCTGGTCGGACTTCTGCACCCGCCTGGGCCGCACGGACCTCATCGACGACCCCCGGTACAGCGACGCGAAGGTCCGCTTCGTCAACCGGCGCGAGTGCATCGCCGAGCTGCGGGCAACCTTCGAGTCGGCACCGCTGTCGCACTGGGAGAAGGCCCTGGCCGACTTCGACGGCGTCTGGGACGCCGTGCGCACCGCCCCCGAGCTGCACTCCGACCCGCAGGTCCAGGCGAACGGTTACCTGCCGAAGATCACCGACGGCAACGGCAACACGTTCTCCGTCGCGGCGAGCCCGGTGCAGTTCGACGAGAAGCACCTCGAACTCACCGCCGCCCCCGAGCACGGCCAGCACACCGAGGAGATCCTCCTCGAGCTCGGGTACGACTGGGACAAGATCATCGAGTTCAAGGAGACCGGCGCCACCTCCTGAGCGACCACGGCGGGCCGGGCCGCGGAAACGCACGCCTGGCCCGCCGCTGCTGTCCGGCCCGGCCGCACGCCGGATCAGCCGCACGCGGACGCGATGCGCGTCCACCGGTGCCGGCATGTTCTGCTCCGTCCCCCCGCGGGGGCGCCCACGGCGCCTCGCGCCGAGCCCCACGAGGTATCCAGTAGTGATCGACCAGGTCGGCGTCGCCGACACCGAGGAACAGGCCGCGCTCACCGAGGCCGTGGTCGGCCAGCTCGCCCGCAACTGGCCCACGGACTCCCGGCACAAGCAGATCGCCGACCCCGCGCAGGTCTCGGAGCTACCGGTGTGGGCGGCGCTCGCCGAGGTGGGGCTGGCGGGCCTGCCCCTGGCCGAGGAGCAGGGCGGCGGGGGCGGCCGCTGGGCCGATCTCGCCGTCGCCCTCGAAGCGGTCGGGGCGGTGCTCGCACCGGTGCCGAGCGTCGGTGCCGCCGCGGCGCTGGGGACCCTGCAGGAGCTGCCCGCTGCGGCGGCGTCGGCGCTGCTCGGCGCCGTCGCCGACGGAACGGTGGTGACCCTGGCCTGGACCGCGCACGAGGGCCTGTGGGGCGCGCCCGGCTCGGTGCGCGCGGCCACAACCTCCCCTGCCGGTGCGCAGGTGGGTCTCACCGGCGAGGTCTCGGCCGTGCTGTCCCCGGAGGCGGCCCACGTGCTGGTGCTCGCCGAGGCGCCGGGCGGCCCCCTGCTGGTCGTCGTCGACGCCGGCGCCGCCGGGTTCGAGCTGACCCGGGTCGGTGGCGTCGACGCCACCCGGCCGCTGGGCACGCTGACCCTGCGCGAAACCCCGGGCACCGTGCTGGCGGCGGGCGCCGAGGCGATCGCGGCGGTGCGCCGGGGCCAGGCCACCGCGGCGCTGGCGCTGGCCGCCGAGCTCACCGGCCTCGCCGGGCACTGCCTGATCGGCGCGGTCGGTTACGCGGCCGACCGCCACCAGTTCGGCCGTCCGATCGGCTCCTTCCAGGCCGTCAAGCACCGCTGCGCCGAGATGCTCGCCGAGGTCGAGCAGGCCCGCGCGGCCACCCGCCACCTCGCCGCCCACCTCGACGACGCCGCCGACCCGGCCGAGCTCGACGATGCCCTGGCGCTGGCCCTGCTCGCCGCCGGCCGCGCCGCCCACGTCGTCTCCAACGAGTACCTGCAGATCCTCGGCGGGATCGGCTTCACCTGGGAGCACGAGGTCCACCTGTACCTGCGCCGCGCCGCGGCCACCGCGCCGCTGCTCGGCGGCGCCGCCGCGCACCGCGCCCGCCTCGACCCGACACGGCGCGGCGCCGGCGCCCACCCGGCGCTGAGCGTGCCCGGCTCCGGGCCCGCCGCGCAGCTCGCCGGGCACGTCGCCGCCCTGCTGCCCGCCTACCGCGAGGCCTGGGGCGACGAGGTGTCGTTTCCCGCCCGGATGGCCTGGCAGCAGGCGTTGCACTCGGTCGGCTGGGTCGCCCCGCAGTGGCCGGTGGAGTACGGCGGACGCGGGCTCGGCATCGTCGACCAGGTCGCCTGCGACCGGGTCATGGCGACCCACCGGGCGCCGCAGCCGCTCGGCGGCGTCCTCGGCCTGAACAACGTCGCCCCCACCCTCATGCGTTACGGCACGCCCGAGCAGAAGGCGCACCTGCCGGCGATCCAGGCCGGCACCGAGATCTGGTGCCAGGGCTTCTCCGAACCCGGTTCGGGCAGCGACCTGGCCTCGCTGCGCACCCGGGCGGAGCTCGTCGGCGACGGCGACGACGCCGAGTTCGTCATCACCGGGCAGAAGGTGTGGACGTCGGAGGGCATGGAGGCGACCCACTGCCTGCTGCTGGCCCGCACCGATCCGGACGCGGCCCCGCACCGCGGGATCTCCGCGCTGCTCGTGCCGCTCGACCTGCCCGGCATCACCCGCCGCCCGATCACGATGATCACCGGCGAGAGCGGCTTCGCCGAGGTGTTCTACGACGAAGTCCGCGTCCCGCGCAGTGCGCTGCTCGGCCCGTTGCACGCCGGCTGGACGGTCACCATGACGACGCTCGGCTTCGAGCGGGCGGGTGTCATCGAGCTCGCCGCCGGGCTGGAGCAGTCCGTCGACGATCTGGTGACGGCGCTGTCCGGGCACGGCCTGGACGAGCTGACCCGCCTGGAGCTCACCGACCGGCTCGTCGAGGCCCGCCTCGTCGGCCTGCTCGGCAGCCGCGCGCTCGGCCGCATCGCCGACGGCGGCGCACCCGGCGCGGAGCACTCGGTCATCAAGCTGCTGTGGTCGCGGGCCATGCAGCACCAGGGCGAGACGCATCTCGCCGCCCTCGGCCTCGCCGGCGTCGCCGAGACGACCGGACGCCGCGCGCAGCGGGAGTACCTGATGTCGCGCTCGGCGACGATCGCCGGCGGCACCACCGAGATCATGCGCAACATCCTCGCCGAACGCGTCCTCGGCATGCCCCGCTGACTTTCTGCAACGTCCCCCCGCCGGGGCGGCCCAGACAGACTGGACCGCCCCGGGTTGATATGACAGTCGTGCTGTCAGCGCGTTGCGGCGTGCCTGCGGCCAGGGCCGCCAAGCGCGTATCCGCTTGTACCCACCGCTGGCAATGACGGTGACGCTGTCGATTCCTGCGACCGGGAAGGGGCAGTTGCTGCCGACCTGATTGCCGTGGCCGAGCTGACCGACCGCGTTCCATCCCCAGAATTAGGCGACCCCGGTGGCCGGTGGCGCGCCGTGCCGGCCTGCTGCCGCCGACTTCGTGGCGGACCAGTCTGCCGTTTCCGTCGCGAATACCGCGGCGGGCAGAGATATCAGGAAGAAAACGGCCGCGAACACGGCCGCACCCAGCACAGACTTTACCTTCGTGATTGATACCTTATTTTTCGCGTGTCGGACATCCCTGCCCTCTCCTTGGAAGGACGGTCTTGGAAGGACGGTCCTCGACGACTCCGCTGATAGATTCCCACCAGTGAGCGAGCAGCTGCCCGGCGGCACCGAGCTGTCACTCGCCGAGATCGAAGCCCTCGGCGCCAGGTGGTCATCGTGCTGGACCCCGCGCCAGGTCGCACAGCACCTGGCCGGGATCACCGTGCCCTGGTGCGTGGCCGCGGGCTGGGCGCTGGACCTGTTCCGCGGCACGCAGACGCGCGAGCACGGGGACATCGAGATCGCGGTCCCCGCCGCGAGCTTCCCCGAGATCCGCGACCGCTTCCCCGGATACGCCTTCGACGCGGTCAGCAGCGGCCGGATCTGGGAGAACGCCACACCGGACGTGCTAGCCGCCACACACCAGACCTGGCTGCGCGACCATACCACCGGCAATTACCTACTTGATGTGTTCCGAGAACCCCACGACGGCGATATCTGGATCTACCGGCACGACCAGACGATCCGCCTTGCCTACGGCGAGATCATTCACCACACCCCAGACGGCATCCCATACCTGGCTCCCGAAATCGTCCTGCTGTTCAAGGCCAAGCACGCCCGCCCCAAGGATCGGGCAGACTTCGACGGAACCATCCCGCACATGACCCCGGCCCAGCGCCGGACCCTGGCCGAGCTACTCGCCCGCGCGCACCCAGGACACCCCTGGCAGGCGAGCCTGTAGCCCCGCCTCCCGGCCCCCACAAGGCGTTTCGGGCCGACTCTGTCCGGTGCGCCGCGGGCCCCGGTAGCGTGGAGATCCGCCCATGGATGGAGACGCGCATGCCCGCAGCCGAGCCGGACGCCGCGGCGGGTGTCGCCGGCAATGCCGGCGGTGTCGGCGCGGGCGGGGTGGGCGTCGT
>NZ_JAMPTM010000328.1 GCF_025403375.1 Frankia gtarii | reverse complement strand
CGGCAGCACCAACCGACGACAAGCGATCATCCAACACGTCGGGAAGATCAAGGATGACCCAACAGTCACGGAGCCTCGAGGACCGAAAGGTTAAACAACAAGCTCAGGGGGCGGTGAATCGGGTGGGTCCGTCCGGCGCCGCGATGACGGCAGCGACGACGTTTCGAATGCGGGTGGAGTCCGCGATGACCTGGGCGATGACGGCGACGATGGCAGTGCGGATGCTGCTGGTTCGGACCGTCGAGTGTCATGTCGAGCCACACAGATACGGACGTCGATCGCCGGCGGTTCTCACCGCGCACGGCGACTCTTCAACGCTGGCAACGGGACTGGGAGCGCTGGTCCGCGGGAACTGAGGCGGCGGCCGGCCTGCGCCGCTGGGCGGCCGATCCCGTGCTCGCCACGTACTGCGCGTCGGTTGCCGAACTGCTCGCCGCGTGCGGGCGGGACCGGGCGATCGCGGTACCGGTCGCCGATGGGCGTCTGGCGGCGCTGATCGCCTACGCCCGGGCGGGGGACCGGGCGGCGGCGCGGGTCGTGCTGGAGCGGGTGATGCCCGCGTTGACGATGCGCGCCGCCGAGCGGGCCCGGCGCGCGGGCGGCGCCACGGTGCCCGGGGCGACGGTGCAGGGTTCGGCGTTCGGTGAGGTGCTGACCGAGCTGGTCGGTGAGGCCTGGCTGGTGATCGGCACGTTTCCGTTGGACCGGCGTCCCCGGAAGATCGCTGTGAACGTGGTGCGGGACGCCGTCTATCGGGTGTTCGGGTATCGGCCGTTGACGGAGCGGTCCACCGTCTACCTGGATCTCCTGCCGGACGTGCCGGTGGGGTTGGACGGACGGCCGGCTGGCGGATGGCCGCGGGGCGGGTCGTGCACGGAGCTGCTCGGGGTGCTGGCCGACGGCCGTGACGGCGGGGTCCGGCCGGCGCAGCTGCGGCTGCTGGCTGAGCTGGCGATCGTCGGGCGTAGTCAGGCGCAGGTCGCCGCGCGGGTGGGGATCAGCGATCGCGGGGTGCGGCTGCGCCGGGACGCGGCCGTCCGTGCGGTGCAGGCCGCGGTCCTCCCCATGCCCCGCCAGGCCCCTACGGAGGGCACCGCCAGGCCCGCGGAGCCTGCCGCAGTCGTGTCTGTGCGCAGGTCGGCATGATCAATCCAAATGAGCCGGCTGGCGGGCTTCTGGTGAATCCCAAGGTGTTGCTGCTCCTCGCCGCGATGATGCCGCTGGCAGGCGGGGTGTGGGTGGGCGCGCAGATCGCGGCGTTGCTGTTCGGTGCGCATGAGCCGATGTCGGTCGGGCTGGGCTCGGCGCTGGTGGCGGTGCCGCTTCTCGCCCTGCATCCGGGGGATCCGGCTCTGGCCTGGCCCGAGGACCAGGCGTTTCTGCTACCGGGACCGACGGCGTACTGGGTCGCCACCGCGATGCCGATCACCGTAGCGCTTCTGCTGGGCGCGGTGCTGTTCTGGCTGTTGCAGGGTGAGGTCGGGGTTGCCCGCCGGCGTCGGATGGGGCTGGATCCCGAGGCGCGGTTCGCGCGGCTGTGGGAGATCGCCCCGATGTGGGTGCGCCGGCCGGTGGGCGGTCGGGTGATCCTCGGCCGGGCCCGCCGCGGACCCGTCACCCGGCTGCTCGCCACCGAGGACGCCTCCCTGCCGGTGGACGACGCGGTGCCGCGGCTGCTGCGCCGCTATGTCGCCCGCCGGCGCGGAGATCGGGGTGCGGTGCTGGTCATCGGCCCCACCCGCTGTGGGAAGACCGCGGCGTTGGCGGTGCCGGCGATCCTGGAATGGGACGGTCCGCTGATCGCCCTGTCGGTGAAGACCGATCTGCTGGGCGCGACGATGCGCCGGCGGCGGGCGCTCGGGGAGGTGCGGGTCTTCGACCCGACGGGCATCACGGGCGAGGTGTCGGCGACGTGGTCGCCGTTGGCGGAGTCCACCGATCTGGCGGGGGCGCGGCTGGCGGCCCGGTCGATCGCGAACAGCACGGACTGGACCTCGTCCGGGTCGGACATGGGTTTCTGGACCGCCGCCGGCGAGGACCTCCTCGGCCTGCTGTTCTGGGTCGCGGCCACCGCCGGACTCGGCATGCACGCGGTGGTCGGGTGGACGACGAGCATGGACCGCGACGGGGTGATGCGTTTCGCTCAGGCGTTCGCCCGGCACGACGATCCGGTGATCCGAGCGAATGGCGAGCAGGTGCTGGCCGGCCTGACCGCGGTGTGGAAGACCGACCCCAAGCAGATCTCGTCGGTGTTCCTCGTCGCCCGCCAGATGATCCGGCCGTGGCAGGAACCGTCGGTGTGGCACTCCGCCGACGGCTCCGACATCGACCTCGACTGGCTCCTCGACGAAGATCCAGACCTCCCCTTCGACCCCTTCACCGACTCCGACGACGATCCGTTCGCCGACGACAATCCCGCCACAGACGACGAGTCGATCGACGACGAAGATCACCCTGTCGACGACGAGGCGGCCTTCGACGACGATCCGTTCGCCGAGGACGTCGGTGACGCCGCGCCGCTCGGTGACGGGGCGCGGCGGCGGCGCTCGAACACGGTGTACCTGTGCGCGGACCTCGACGGCGCGGAGCGTCTGGCGCCGGTGCTCGGGGGGCTGGTCGACGATCTGATCCGCTCGGTGTACGCCCGGGTCGGTGCGACGGGTAAGCCGCTGGATCCGCCGCTGCTCGTGGTCATCGACGAGGCCGGGAACTGGCCGATGAAGAACCTGCCCGGCCGGATCTCGACGTGTGCGGGCATGGGCATTCAGCTGATGCTCGTCTACCAGAGCAAGGCGCAAATCGACGCGGCCTACGGCAACAAGGCCGACGTGATCGTGTCCAACGCACTCACGAAGATCTTCTTCTCCGGGCTGTCGGACAAGTCGACCCTGGACTATGCGGCGTCGCTGCTCGGGCAGGAGCACATTGCCGCGCGCAGCGTGTCCAGCGATGCCGCGCCAGGTGGTGGACGCCAAGGGGTCAGCGACGCCCCGACCAGGTTGGAGCTGCTGCCGGCGCATCTGCTGCGCCAGGTGGCTCCGGGCCAGGCGCTGCTGCTGCACAACACGCTTCCCCCAGTGCATCTGTACGGCCGCTACTGGTTCCGGGACCGGGCACTGCGCGCTCTGGCCGCTGGCGAACCGAGGCCCGCCCCGCCCGCGGTCCGAGCCGCACGCCCGCACGCGCGCCACCGGTTCGGCCCGGCGGTCCGCTGGCTCCGGGGCTGGCGGCGTGATCCCGATGGAGCCGGCGAATGATCGCCACCGAGGATCCGCCCCACACCACCACCCCGCGAACCGCATCCGGGTCCCGGCGTCGGACTCCCGTCGTCCGCCGCGCCGATCTCACCCGCCCCGAGAAGGTCTCCGCTGCGCCCCGGATCCGGATCGGCGCGTCCGGGGTGTCGCGCACCGCTGACGGCAGCGGCGGCGTCGACCAGCAGGTCGCTGTGCTTGAGACGCCGTCGGGGGCGTGGCTGATCGGGGCCGACCCATGGACCCGGCTGTGCGTCGCCGTCCACCGCCCGGCAGGGCCGGACGCGCAGGCGCTGTTCACCGTCCCGGCCTACACGGTGACCGCCGCGTCCAGCTGGGAGCTGGAGCCCCAGGTCGGGATGGCGCTCGGCGACGACATCCATGAGGCCCTGCGTCTGGCGGCCGTCGTCGTGCCGCTGGGCGCGGCGGTGGCAGGCGTCCTCGTCGCGGCGCGCGGAACCGACTGGCCAGAGTTGGACGAGGGCCGGGTTCCCCGCGGATCGGATCTGGTGCGAATACCCGGTCCCGGTGGCCCGGTCACCTATGCCGAATCGTTGGCGCGGTCGCGGCTGCTGCTGCGCTGGGAGCAGACGGGTCTCGAGGATTCTTCCGACGTCTACCGGCTGGACGTCCTCGCGTTCGGCCAGGACGTTCACGAGGGCCGCCGCGACCTCACCTACCGGCTGTCGCTGAACAACCGGGTGCTGGTGGCCGGGAATGACATCGAGGTTCCCGCGGACCTCGTGGTGCGCAGCAGCGACACGATCCGGGGCCTGATCACGATGCTGACCAGTCTCCACGCCGATGCGCCGCCGGCCGTCGCACAGCAGGTCCTTCTTCAGCGCCGTGACGAGTTGCTGAGCCTGGTCGCGGAGAATCCCGGGCCGTTTCGCGGCGACGAACGCGTCGAGGTGCGTCTGCCCGACGGACGGACTCTCGCTGGCACGGTCGCTGCGGCTATCCGGGGCGCGGATCGGGATGTGCGGTCCTACCAGTGGAATCCCGACCGGGCGTCGCTGCCCGGCAGCCTGTTCGGACCGCGCGGGGTCCTGCGCGGCGGCATTGTCAGTCCCGCCGCAGCGGTGCGAGCCAGTCTTCTGCCTGATCCCGACGTCGACGTCGACCTGCCCGTGCCCGTGCCTGTGCCGGCTCCCGCACCGGCACGGGCATTGCCGGATGTGCCGTCCCAGGCGCCGTCGATCCAGCCGGGCCTCGATGCCGGTCCGATGGGAGTCGGTGGATGACGGCCCCCATTCCCGGGGACCCGCGCGGCTCCTACCCGTACTTCGCCGATCCGGCGCCGGCGCTGATCACCGTGCCGGCCGGCTGGTGGCGGCTTCTGGCGACCAGGGGAGCCGGCGGCGCCCGCACCGTCACGGCCCAGCTGGTGCGCTGGCCCGCTGAGGACGGCCCGCCCCCTCTCATCGTCACCGCCGCCCGACCGAGTCTTGCCGGCCTCGAGCAGACCCTGGGCTTCCCGCTCCCGCAGGCCGTCGGTGCGACGCTCGCCTCGTCACCGCCGCGCAACGATCTGGTGCTCCCCGGGCCGTTCGGGGGCTGGCAGGTCGCGCAGGCACAGTTGCTCCTCGACATCGGCCTGGATCGGAACGAACGGCCGTGGCGGGCCAGCCGCGTCGACCTGGCCGGCCACGAGCCGGCCACCTACGGTCGCCTGCTGCACGTCGACCCGCCGCTTCGGACCTGGCAGCACGATTCCTACCGGGTCGACATCGTCAGCGCCGCCCGTGGCCACGGCAGCGGACACACCCTGACCTACCGGGTCTGCGTGGGCGGGGACGTCCTCTTCGCCGGACGCGACGCCATGATCCCGGGGGAGTGGGATCCCAGGTCGGACGACGCGGTCCGCGCGGTCATCGACCGGGTCATCGACGGGCCGTGGGACCACGGCGAGGTGTCCGTGGCGCAGCAGAGCTTCCTGGACGTCAACCGGGAACGTCTCGCGCTGCGCGCTCTGCGGCTGACCCCGCCGTATTCGGGGGGCGCCCGGGTTCAGGTCGACATCCCGGGCGGGATGACCGCGATCGGAACGGTCCGCGGGCCGGCCGTGCGGGGCGGTCGGACGGCCGGCTACCTGTGGCGCCCGGACGTCGCCGACCTACCCGGCCATCCCGGCTACCGGCGCCCCGACTACGTGCTGTACGCCGACGCCGCGCGGGTCCGCGACACGCTGGCGGCGAAGGACACCGCGGTCGACGGACCGGACGGTCCGGTGGTCCTCACCTTCGGCGCGACCATCGCCACCGTCGACGACCCCCGCTTCGAGCGTGGAAAGGTCCTGCGCGCGGTCGACGACGGGGGCCGGCTCGCCTACGACATCCAGCCGGACGACGATCCGCGTGCCTGCTACCGGCTGGACGCCGGCGATGTGATCCCGCTGACCGGTACCGCCTGGCCGACCATCGACCGGCTGCTCCAGGCACGTGACGCCGACCGTGTGCCGTTGATCCCCGGCGAAATCCTGATCGCGGTCCGGGAGATCGCCGTGATGCCCGACGCCGACCCGCCGGTAGCGGGTGCGCTCGTCCGGGAGGCACTGCTGTCACCGGACCGGGTCCTGGATCCCGACGCCCCCCTCTGGCCCGCCCACTCGGCCTTCTCCGAGATCCCGCAGGCCGTGGACTTCCTCGGCCTGCCACCCGCCGCGGATGCCACCGGCCCGCCCGAGATCCCGTTCCCCCGTCTTCCGGAACCTCCCGAGGAGCCGGGGTTCGGACCGATGGGCATGGACCTGTGACCGTGCCCCCGCCGGGGCCTTCCCCGGACCCGCCGTCACCGTCACCGCCCGGCCCTGACCGCGGCGCCGGTCCCGGGACTGCACCCTCCGACGAGGGACCACCTGACGCCTCGGCCGGTCCGTCGCCGCCCGCTTACGGTGCCCCCACTGCGGCCGGGCCCCGGATGGTCGACCTTGCCGGGCCGCGGCTCAAGGTCGCTCGGCTGCACCCCAGTGGGCTGCTGCTGGACCTTCCGTTCACTCCGCCGCCGGGATCCGCGGTCTATGTGGCCACGTTCTGGCCTGAGCCGATCGCGCCCAACGGCTGGTCGTTCGTCCAATGGGAACGCGGCCCGCACGGCCGCGGCCTGCAGCTACCGCAGATCGTCGACCTCGGCGACGTCATCGGGTTCCGCGCTGTCACCCGACCTCAGCTCGCAGGCGTCCCGCCGTCGACCGCCCGCCCAAGCCCGCCACAGCCACAGCCACAGCCCACGGTCCACGTCATCGAGTGGTGGGGCTACCTGCATGCCGTCGAACGCGGCGCGCTGGTCCTGCACGGCCCGCATCCCACTCTGCCCGCCGCCTACGCCGCCGCGCAGTACTCCCTCGCCGCCCAGGTCTGGGCCCCCGAAGCTGCCGGCCCGACCGTCCGTCGCCCGGCCGGCGGCCCAGATGCGCATCCGTTCCGGGACCAGGCCTGGCGGGAACCCGCGCAACCCCCCGCCTCGGTGTCGGTGGCCTGGCACGGCGACACCGCCACGGTCAGCGATCCCCGCTTCGGCTGGCTGCACGTCGACGCCGACGACCTCGCCGCAGCACTCACGCTGCGCTCCGACGATCTCGTCCGCGCGCTGCGACCGCTGGTCCGCGGGATCGACGGCACCGAACCACCGGTCACCCTCGCGGCCCTCGCCGCTCTCCACCTGCCCGATCTTCCGAATATCCACGCTGCTACCCCGCCGCCTGGCCCGCCCCCGACTGGGCCACCGC
>NZ_JAMPTM010000327.1 GCF_025403375.1 Frankia gtarii | reverse complement strand
CCGCCCGCCCCGCCCGCGCAGCGGCGCCGTCTCGATCGCCTGACCGAACTCGACCGGGCCGACGGTGCCCACCATTCGTGGGCTGCCGTCCGCCGCCGGCTCGACCACGACGACGCAGCCGGCGGCGGGCCGTTCGAGCAGCCTCGCGGGCAGGTCGGCCACCGCGTCGTCCGGCGCGGCCGTCGCGACCATGGACAGCGGGACGAGGACGCGGTTGACCCGGGCGAGACCGCGGTCGTCCATGGGGACGGCGGCCAGGTCGCGCAGCAGCGCCACTCCGGCGAGCGAGCCGTCGAAGTCCTCGACCCCGAAAACGGCTCGGCGGGCGGGCAGCACCACGTCGTCGAGCGCATCGTCCACGGTCGACCAGGACGACAGCCTCGGCGGGGCGGGGCTCATCACGTCCCGCGCCACCAGGCCCTCCAGCGCGGCGTAGGTTCGCTGCTGGGACTGGGCCAGCCGGGATGCACCCAGCGCCAGCCAGCCCAACAGCACCGCCCACAGGCCGACGAGGCCGACTCCGAACACACTGGCGGCACCGACGGCGATCAGCGACCAGCCGCTGATGACGCCGGCCCGGGCGACGGCCTGCTCGGCGCGCTCCCGGCTGCCGGTCCGACGCAGCACCCGGGCGGCGATCAGCCGCCCGCCGGAGCTGCGTGGGCTGGGCAACGCGTCGATGAAGGTCACCAGCAGGGCGAACGTGCCGACCCAGAGAGCCACCTGGCCGGCCAGGGCCAACGTCCCCGCCGGCGCCAGCGCGCCGAGGGTGACGAGCAGCGCGCCGGCCAGGGTGGTCACCGTGAGTCCAGCTCGGGCGACCTTCGCTTCGGCGCGGACTTCGGCACCCGACTCGGCGAATCTCGGGCCGCCGGCCGGGTCTCTCCGACCGGCTGCCGGCGGCAGTATGTCGACGCCGCCGCCCGCACCGAACGTGGCCGGAGAGCCGGTGGATCCGCGACGGCGATCGGTGGGCGCCGCGGATCCGGCTGCGGGGTGGCCCGCGTGGGTCACGCCCGCCCCCGCCAGGCCGGCACTTCCCCGGTCCCGGTCACCGAGGGCGACCGTCAGGCGGCTGCCGAAGGCGCCGACGGTGATGCCGACGACGGTCAGCCCGGCCCGGCGGGCGGCGCGGGCTCGCCTCAGGTCCGCACCCAGCAGGATGGCGATGAGCAGGCCGGCACCGATCAGCCCACCGCTGAGGTAGGCGAACCCGGGTCGGTTCGGCACGGTGGCGGGCAGCGTGATCGCGGCGAGCAGGACGGTGACGACCGCCACCGACACGGCGAGTCCTGGACGCACCGCGATCGGCGGAACCCCTCCTCGTCTGGTGGCGTCGTGGGTGGTCATGTCCGCTCAGACTCCTTTCGGCGTTTCCTGGCTTTCCCGGCCGATGTCGACGACCAGGCACTACACATGCTCAACGTCTAGCCTGCCCTTCGACGTCCCGGCAGACACCGCACGGACTCCGCGACTTCGCCTATCATTTCGTTGCCGAGGATCGGCAATAAGGAGCGGGAGACAAACAGATGAACGAAAGGGATGGATCGGCCCGGACGGCCGCGGTCGACGACGACGTACCGGCCGGTCTGCCCGAGACGAGCCTGACCCGGCTACCTCGCGCGGCCGTGCTCGCGGCTGCCGACTCCCGGCTGCACGCCGGCCTGCTTGGCGACTACCTCGACGTCCTCGCCTCGGCCGCGGACAGCGGGCGTCGGCTGACCCGAGCGGAGCTGCAGGCGTTTCGCGACCTCGGCCAGGCGGCGGCGGAGTCCGGGGCGTCGCTGCGCGCACTGGTCGACCTCTACCTCTCGGCGACCTGGCGGGTGTGGCCGTCGCTGCCCGCGGTGCGGGAGGCCGACCGCACCGCCCGCGAGCTGACCCGGGCGTCGAGCGAGCCGGTGGCACCGGGGCAGCTCGCCGATGCGCTGCGTTCGGCCGGCGAATCGGTCGGGGCGGTCTCGCGCACTCGTGCCGCCGCCTCCGCGGTGCTGCGGGCCAGCGACGACGCCGTCGCCGCCGTCTGCGAAGGCTACGAGGCCGCCCGCACCGCCCGAGCCCGCTCCGAGGAGGCGCTGCGCCGCGAACTCGTCGACGACCTGCTCACCGGGACGTCGGAGGTGGGTCAGCTGCTGGAGCGGGCCGGCGCGTTCGGCCTGCGGCTGGAGGCGCCCCACATCGTCCTGGTCGTCGCCGGCAACCGGCGCTTCCTCGACGGGCGGGCGCTGACCCGCGCGGCCGAGACGATCCTGCGAGAACACAGCCTCACCGATCCGCTTGTCGCGACCCGCGACGGCCTGCTCGTCTGCGTGGTGCCCGAGCAGGGCGACCTGGCCCGCGGCCCGGAGCCGCCCGTCCGCGGCGTCGCCCCGGCCGGCCGGTCGGCCGCCGGTCCGGATGCCGCCGCCGGGGCCGGAGCCGGGAGCACGCAGGGTGCCACCGGACTGTCCCGGTCGCTGGGATCACGGACCGGGGCGGCGGCGGGCGCGAGCCGCCCGCCCGGTCGGCGGCGGGCGGACGAATCGGCTGCCACGGGCGCGGGCTTCTCCCCGCTGCCCGCGTTCGCACCCGCGCAGGAGGCCACGGCCGCGATGTCCGCGCTGACCCGCCGGCTACGCACCGAGCCCGGCCTGCTCTGGCGGGTGGGGGTCAGCCGTGCGCGCAGCGGCGTCGCCGGGGTCCGGATCGGCTTCGAGGAGGCCCGCGGCGCCGCGGACCTGGCCGGCCGGCTGGGGCTGGAAGGCGCCGTCGTGCACACCGACGACCTGCTCATCTACAAGGTTCTGCTACGCGACCGGGAGGCGCTGGCGGAGCTGGTCGAGGCGGTGCTCTCGCCGTTGCAGGCCGCTCGGGGCGGCGCCGGCCCGCTGCTGGAAACCCTGGACGCCTACTTCACCACCGGCGGGGTGGCGCTCGCCGCGGCGCGCCGGCTGCACCTGTCCGTGCGGGCGCTGACCTACCGGCTCGACCGCATCCGTGCCCTGACCCGGCACGACCCGACCTCCCCGACCGACCGGTACGTCCTGCAGACGGCGGTGCTCGGCGCCCGGCTGATCGGCTGGGATCCGGCCGGCGGCTGAGCCGGCCGGTGGGTGGGCCGGCCGGTGTGTGGGCCGGCCGGTGGGTGGGCCGGCCGGTGGGTGGTCGGAAACTGTCGGAGGGCTGTGGTGTTCTAGAGGACGTGAGCACAACGTTCGAACGGCCCAGTCTCGACGTCGAGCGGACGCGCGCCCCGTTCGAGGTCGTGTCCGACTTCGTTCCGTCGGGTGACCAGCCCGCTGCCATCGAGGAGCTGGCCCGGCGGGTGCAGGGCGGCGAGACCAACGTGGTCCTGCTCGGCGCGACCGGCACCGGCAAGTCGGCGACGACGGCATGGCTCGTGGAGCGCCTGCAACGCCCGACGCTGGTGATGGCGCCGAACAAGACGCTCGCGGCGCAGCTCGCCAACGAGTTCCGCGAGCTGTTGCCGCACAACGCGGTCGAGTACTTCGTCTCGTACTACGACTACTACCAGCCCGAGGCCTACATCGCGCAGACCGACACCTACATCGAGAAGGACTCCTCGATCAACGAGGAGGTCGAGCGCCTTCGGCACTCGGCGACGATGAACCTGCTCACGAGGCGCGACGTGATCGTCGTGGCGAGTGTGAGCTGCATCTACGGCCTGGGCACGCCGCAGGAGTACATCGACCGGATGGTGCGGCTGCGCGTCGGCGACGAGATCGAGCGGGACCTGCTGCTGCGCCGCTTCGTCGATGTCCAGTACACCCGCAACGACCTGGCCTTCACCCGGGGGACCTTCCGGGTCCGCGGCGACACGGTGGAGGTGTTCCCGGTCTACGAGGAGCTCGCCGTGCGGGTCGAGATGTTCGGTGACGAGATCGAGCGGCTGACCTACCTGCATCCCCTGACCGGGGAGATCGTCCGCGAGGCGCAGGAGATTTTCGTGTTCCCGGCGACGCACTACGTCGCCGGCCCGGAACGCATGGAGCGGGCGATCGCCGGGATCGAGACGGAGCTCGACGAGCGCCTCGCGACGATGGAGCGCCAGGGCAAGCTGCTGGAGGCCCAGCGGCTGCGCATGCGCACCACCTATGACATCGAGATGATGCGCCAGGTCGGCTTCTGCTCGGGGATCGAGAACTACTCCCGGCACATCGACGGCCGCGAGGCGGGCACCCCGCCGCACACCCTGCTGGACTACTTCCCCGACGACTTCCTGCTCGTCATCGACGAGTCGCACGTGACGGTCCCCCAGATCGGCGGGATGTACGAGGGTGACATGTCCCGCAAGCGCAACCTCGTCGAGCACGGTTTCCGACTGCCCAGCGCGATGGACAACCGCCCGCTGCGCTGGGAGGAGTTCCTGGAGCGCATCGGCCAGACGGTCTACCTGTCGGCGACTCCTGGCCCCTACGAGCTGGGCCGGGCCGACGGCATCGTCGAGCAGATCATCCGGCCGACCGGGCTGCTCGACCCCGAGGTCGTGCTCAAGCCGACCAAGGGGCAGATCGACGATCTCGTCCACGAGATCCGGCTGCGCGCGGAGCGCGACGAGCGGGTGCTCATCACCACACTGACCAAGAAGATGTCCGAGGACCTCACCGACTACCTGCTCGAACTCGGCATCCGGGTGCGGTACCTGCACAGCGAGGTCGACACCCTGCGGCGGGTGGAGCTGCTTACCGAGCTGCGCCGCGGCGATTTCGACGTGCTCGTCGGGATCAACCTGCTGCGCGAGGGCCTCGACCTGCCCGAGGTGTCGTTGGTGAGCATCCTCGATGCCGACAAGGAGGGCTTCCTGCGTTCCGGCAAGTCGCTGATCCAGACCATCGGCCGCGCCGCCCGCAACGTCTCCGGTCAGGTGCACATGTACGCGGACTCGATCACCCCGTCGATGCGCCAGGCCATCGACGAGACGAACCGCCGCCGCGAGAAGCAGATCGCCTACAACGCCGAACGCGGCCTCGATCCGCAGCCGCTGCGCAAGAAGGTCGTCGACATCCTCGACGACATGGTTCGCGAGTCCGCCGACGGCGAGCTGATCGGCGGGGGTGGGCGGTCGCAGTCTCGGGGCAAGGCGCCGGTGCCGGGAATGAAGTCCCGGGGCGCCGGCCAGGGCGCGGTCGGCCGTTACGCCGCCGAGCTCGCCGGGATGCCCTCCCACGAGCTGGCGCAGCTCATCCGCCAGCTCGACGACCAGATGCACGAGGCGGCCAAGGAGCTTCAGTTCGAGCTGGCCGCCCGGTTGCGCGACGAGGTCGCCGAGCTGAAGAAGGAGCTGCGCGGCATGGGGGCCGCCGGGGTGCAGTAGGGCTACAGGGTGGGCGGCCGGAGGCTACTCGGCGGCGGCGGCGCGGGCGTCGCGGCGGGCAAGCAGCTCCCGCCAGACCTCGTCGAGGCGCGCGTCGAGCTCGTCGAGGCTGCCGCTGTTGTCGATGACGATGTCGGCGGCCTCACGGCGCTGCTCGTCGGTGGCCTGCGTGGCCATCCGGGCCAGCGCCTGGTCGCGGGGCAGACCGCGGCCCGCCAACCGCACCAGCCGCAGCTCGCGCGGCGCCTCGACGACCAGCACCAGGTCGTAGCTGCCCTCCGCGTGCACCTCGACGAGCAGCGGAACGTCGTGCAGGACGATCCCGCCCGGGGGCAGCTGCGCGATCCGCCGGCCCGTCTCGGCTCGGATGAGCGGATGGACTATCGCCTCCAGCCGCCCGCGGGCCGCGGCATCGGCGAAGACGACCCGGCCGAGTGCCGGGCGGTCGAGGCTGCCATCGGACGCGGCCAGCTCGGCTCCGAACTCCGCCAGCACCGCGGCCAGGCCCGGGGTTCCCGTCGCGACCACGTCCCGGGCGATCTGGTCGGCGTCGATCAGCAGCGCCCCACGGGCCGCGAGACGCGAGGCGACCGCGCTCTTGCCCGACCCGATTCCACCCGTCAGACCCACTGTGAGCACAGGCCGAGTCTGCCAGCCCAGGCATGCACATGCGCCACCCGGCCACCGTGAGGCCACCGATCGCCAGCGCCGCAGCCCACAAGGGACCGCTTTCGCGATGCGGAGAGCAGTTGGCAGACTGGGCCGCGTGAGGGCAGCCGAACAGGGGCGGGCGCAGGCCCTTCCCCTGCCCGCCAGTGCCGACCTGGCCAGTCCCGACCCTGTCACCGGCCTGCCCGCCAGCGAGTTGGCCGAAGTGGAGCAGGGCGACGGCCTGGCGCAGGCGGGGTCAAGCGGGCTGCGGCGGCTCGCCCACCGACTGTGGCCGGCGCTGCTTACCGGCTCACTGCTCGGTCTCGGCGCCATCGGGCTGGCCCTGGTGCCCGCGCTCGCCGACCGCGCACCGCTGCTGCTCATCGCACTGCGCCCTACCTGGGCGATCCTGCTGCTCGTCGGCGGGTCTGTGCCGTTCGTGCCGGCCCTGCTGGTCGCCGCGTTCTTTCGGGCCCTGGTTGACCTCGGCTACTTCGGGCTGGCCCGCAACAACATCCGATCGGTCCTGCTGCGGCGCCTCGGTGGCAGCCGGCTGGTCACGGCCCTGGCCCGCCCGAGGACCCAGACTCCCTTGCTGTGGTTCTGCCTGGTCAACACGAACGCGGCGGTTGACTCGGCGCTCGGCGCGGGCGATGTGCCGATGCGCCGCTTCCTGCGGTTCCTGATTCCCGGCTCCCTGCTGTCGGCCGCGCTTTACCTGACCGCGGCGCGCGCGGTGGCCCCGTGGATGCGCGGCGCCGTGAACTGGCTGGACGCGCACATGACCTATCTCGTGCTCGGCGGTCTGGCACTGGCACTGGCCCAGGCGGCCGGGCGGGTCGGACTCCGGCGGTGGCGCGGCAGGCGGGCCGGATTGTCAATGAAAAGACATCGCGGAAATGGCGATAACACGCCGTAGCCCAACAACCACACCACGCAGACGCATCGGCACACTATGGACATACTGCGCCGCAAGTAGCAGGGTCGGTGGCTACGGGTCACATCACCCGTCGGATGCACGCCGGACCTCGGTCCGGTCGCCGCCCCCATCCCCCGGAGCCGACCATGCC
>NZ_JAMPTM010000326.1 GCF_025403375.1 Frankia gtarii | reverse complement strand
GCCCACGCCGCCGCCGCTCACGCCGCCGCCAGCGGCAGGGCGGTGAACGGGCCCCGCCGCCGGTCGCCGGATCCACGTCCCGGCTTCGGCCGGTTCGCGGTGGTGGCCGCCGGACAGCTCGTCTCCGCCATCGGCAGCGCGCTGAGCCTGCTCATCATGAGTGTGTGGGTGCTCGATCACACCGGCCGGATCTCCGCCTTCGCCACGACGGCCGCGGTCTCCCTGCTGCCCGGCGTCCTGGTCGGCCCCGTCGCCGGCGCGGTGGCCGACCGCTACGACCGGCGCGCCGTGATGCTGGTCGCCGACGTCACCGCAGGAGCCACCACGCTCGCCATGGCCGTGCTCGTCGCCCTCAACCGGCCGAACCTGCTGGAGATCTGTCTGCTGTGCGGGCTGACTTCGGTCGCCGCAGCCTTCCAACGACCGGCCTTCCTGGCGGCCGTGGCCCAGCTGGTACCCAAACCGTTCCTCGGCCACGCCAGCGGCATCGTCCAACTCGGCGCCGGAATGGGGGCGCTGTTCGCGCCCATGATCGGCGCGGGGCTGCTGACCGTGCTGCCGCTGGGCACCATCCTGCTGATCGACGCGGCCACCTTCGCCGTGGCGGTGGGCACTGTCGCGGTCGTCCGGTTCCCCGACCGGCTGTTCCGCCGCCGCGAGGAGTCGATGCGCAGGCAGCTGGCCCGGGGGGTCCACTACGTGCTGCGCCGGCCAGGGCTGCGGGCGCTGATGCTGTTCTTCGTCGGCGACCACATTCTTTACGCCATCGGCTTCACCCTCATCCAGCCGATGGTGCTGCTCGATCACGGAGTCGGCACGCTCGGCGTGGTGTTGGCCGCGGGCGGCGTCGGGGCGCTGGTCGGGGCGCTGACCATGAGCATCTGGGGTGGTACCCGGCGCCGGACCCACGGCATGTTGCTCGCCACCGCCGCGAGCAACGTGGCCATCATGGTCATCGGTCTGGCCGGGGCACCCTGGCTGATCGCCGTCGGCATGTTCGGGCTCGCCTTCAGCGAGGCGCTGATCGACGGCCACTGGATGGCGCTGCTGCAGACGAAGGTCGGTCTGGAACTGCAGGGACGGGTGAACTCGCTGTTCCTCATCGTGGTCACCGTGTTCCTGCCGATCGGCTACCTGGTGATGGGACCGCTCGCCGACAACGTCCTGCGGCGCACGCTCGAACCCGGTGGCGCGCTGTCCGACTCGGTGGGCCCGGTCCTGGGCACCGGGCCGGGCCGAGGGCTCGGGTTCGTCGTGGTGATCAGCGGGTTCCTGCTCACTGTCTGGCTGCTGCGCGCCTGGCTTACTCCGCGGCTACGGCTGCTCGAGGACCACCTCCCCGACGCCATTCCGGACGCGGAGATCTGGGATCGCGACGCCGAGCAGGAGCGTGCAGACCGTGCCGTCCAGGCCCTCGCCACCGCCACCGTCACCGCCACCGTCACCGCGGTAGCGGGCATCGGCTCCGCTGCTCGACCCGCAGGCGCAACGGCCGCGCGCGCGGCCAGCGGACCAGCCGCCCCATCCGCCGGCGAGATGGTCGACGGACCGAGCGCCGAGGACCTGGCCTGGATCGAGACCTGGCGGGCGGTCTACGACCACGCCCATACCGGCACCGATCGCCCGGCCGTGGGAGAGGACTTCACCGGCTGGAACTCCAGCTACGACGGCACCCCGATCCCCGTCGACGAGATGCGGGAGTGGCGCGACGCCACCGTGGAGCGCATCCGGGAGTACCGGCCTCGACGGGTGCTCGAGATCGGAGTGGGTAGCGGCGCGCTGCTCGTGCCGCTCGCTGAGCACTGCGAGCATTACACGGGCACCGACCTGTCCTCGGTGGCGCTCGACACCCTCGACCGGGACCTGCGTGAGCAGCGTCCCGACCTGCACCGCCGCGTCGAGCTGCGCGCGCAGCCGGGCCACGTCACCGACGGCCTGCGCGCCAGCGGCTACGACCTGATCATCCTCAACTCGGTCGTGCAGTACTTCCCCAGCCGGGACTACCTGACCGAGGTCCTCGACGTCGCGTTGGGCCTGCTGACACCCGGCGGACACATCTTCGTCGGCGACGTGCGCAACCTGCGGCTGCACGGTCATCTGCGAGCCGCCGTCAGGCAGCACGCACCGTCGGCGGCGGCCGTGGCCGGCGCCGGAGATACCGAGCTGCTCGTCGACCCGGCCCTGTGGGACCACCTGACCCGGGACCGGCCGCGGATCGTCGGGGTCGACCTGCGCATAAAGCGCGGCCGGGCGCACAACGAGCTCACCCGCTACCGCTACGACGTCGTGCTGTCGACAGCCCCAGCCGAGGTCCGATCGGTCACGGCGATCCCGACTGTTGCCTGGGGCTCCCAGCTGACCAACCTCGACCGGCTGTCCCGGTTGATGGCGACGGACGTCCCGGCGCCGCTGCGGGTGACCGGAGTCCCCAACCGGCGGCTGCACAGCGGACCGTACGCCCACGCCACACCCGATCCCGAACAAGTTCCACGCGCTCGCCGCCCGCCACGGCAGGTGGGCGGCCCTGACCTGGTCGGGCGACGACGACGAGTCCCTCGACGTCGTGCTGCTCCCCGCCACGACGCGGCCGCCGCTCACCGGGCTGCTCACCCGCACCGGACGAGACGACGACCTCACGCACCGTCCGATGGCCAACTCCCCGGCCGCCCGGACCGTCCCGACGTCCGGAACCGACCAACGCGATCCCGGAGGGACATGCGATCCGCGCTCCGCGGGTCCCGCGCGGGAGGCCCGGCCGGGGGGATGGCCGGGCCTCCCGCGGGGCGTCACTTCTCGTATGCGGCCACGAAGGGGGTGTCGGCCTTGATCTTGCCGAGGCGGGTGGCGCCGCCGGGCTCGCCCAGCGGCTCGTCGCGGCCCGGGAGGATGTCGGTGAAGAACGCCGCCTCGCTGTCGAGGAACTCCTGGTCCTTCGCCTTTATCCGGTCGTCACTGAGGACCGCGCCGACGGGGCAGGCGACCGCGCAGGCCCCGCAGTCGGTGCACTCGTCCGGGTTGATGTACATCTTGCGGCCGCCCTCGTAGATGCAGTCGGCCGGGCATCCTTCCAGGCAGGCGCCGTCCTTGACATCAATACACCCGGCGGTGATGACGAATGGCATGAGGGTCCTCGTTTCCGGATCGACGCTGCGGACCGCTACTGAGTGGTCGGCAATCGCGTGGCTGGCCTACGACTTTCGTTCCGGCTGGTAGGCCGGGGCGGGTGCCGTGCGGCGAACCCGAAAGGAATCGTAGCGGGCCCGGCGAGGTCGAAACGGCGCGCGCTGTGAATGTCATGTAAACAAACAGCGCGCGGGAAAGGTGATGTCAATATCTCTCGGGACCGGGAAAACAATGATGCCAAGGATAATGTTGACGATGAACTTATCCTGGCTCTTTTCCTGCTGCCGTCGGGTTGAGGCGCAGGTCAGCGCGGCCGGCCGCGCCGGTCCGGAACGGTGTCCGGCGCCGGCGCGGCCGGCCGGTGCAGCCGCGGCCCGTACGGCCACGGCCTGGTCTACTGCTGGGCCCGGGATTTTCCTGGGCCCGGGGGTTATTCCTGGGTCAGGGTGGCGATGTCGATGACGAATCGGTAGCGCACGTCGCTGCGCAGCACCCGCTCGTAGGCCTCGTCGACCTCGTCGGCGCCGATGAGCTCGATCTCCGAGGAGATTCCGTGCTCGGCGCAGAAGTCGAGCATCTCCTGGGTCTCGCGGATGCCCCCGACGCTGGAACCGGCGAGGCTGCGCCGCCCACCCAGCAACGAGAACACGCTGAACGTGCTCGCCTGGGGCGGCGCGCCCAGGTTGACCATCGTGCCGTTGATGCGCAGCAGGCCGAGGTAGGCGTCCAGCGGCAGGTTCACCGACACGGTGTTGATGATCAGATCGAACGAGCGGCGCAGCGTCTTGAACGTCGCGGTGTCGCCGGTGGCGTAGTAGTGGTCGGCGCCGAGGCGCAGGCCGTCCTCCTCCTTGCTCAGCGTCTGGCTGAGCACGGTCACCTCGGCGCCGAGCGCGTGGGCGATCTTGACGGCCATGTGGCCGAGCCCGCCCATGCCGACGACGGCGACCTTCGTGCCAGGACCGGCGTTCCAGTGCCGCAGCGGCGAGTAGACGGTGATCCCGGCGCACAGCAGCGGGGCCGCCGCGTCGAAGGGCAGCGCCTCCGGGATGCGCACGACGAAGTGCTCGGTGACGACGACGCTCTGGCTGTAGCCGCCGTAGGTGATCTCGCCGTCGTAGCCCTTGCCGTTGTACGTCGGCACCGCGCCCTTGAGGCAGTACTGCTCCTCGTCGGCCTCGCAGGTCTCGCACTCGCCGCACGAGTCGACGAAGCAGCCCACGCCGACCCGGTCGCCGACGGCGTACGTCGTCACCCCCGGGCCGACCGCGGCGACCACACCGGCGATCTCGTGGCCGGGAACGAGCGGGTAGGTGCCCCGGCCCCACTCCTCCTTGGCCTGGTGGATGTCGCTGTGGCAGATGCCGGCGTACTTGATGTCGATGAGGACATCACGGTCGCGCAGCTCGCGGCGTTCGACCGTCGAGCGCTCGAACTTGGCGCCCGGGCTGGGGATGACCAGCGCTGCGGTGGTGGCCATGGAACTCCCTCGAGCCCTCGCCGCCGCCGGGCGGGTGCACCGCGGGGAACGCGGCGAGGGCCGTGATGATCGCTGTGTGACGCGGACGAAAGTCTGCGAACGGCCCCCGGCGCCGGCACCCCGACCCCACAATGTAAGAGCACGCTCACTTCCATTGTATGGTGCACAGACGTCCAGGCGTCGGGACCGGAGGCGGCGATGGTGGAGTCCGTCCACCCCGTGGAGCCGACCGGCCCGGTGAAGGCGACCGGTCCGGTGGAGACGGCCGGCCCGGCGGCGTCCGGCGAGCCGGATCGGCGGGCCCCCGCGCGCAGCTCCTACCACCACGGTGATCTGGCGGCCGCGCTGGTGGCCGGCGCCCTCGACCTGATCGCCCAGGGCGGCCTGGCGGCCTTCTCCGTCGCCGCGGTCGCCCGCCGCGTCGGGGTGAGCTCGGCGGCGCCGTACCGGCACTTCCCCGACCGCGACAGCCTGCTCGCGGCGGCCGCCGCCGCCGCGGCGCGCCAGCTCACCGGGCAGCTGCGCGCGGCCGCCGACCACGCCGGCGCCGATCCGGTGGAGCGGCTGGCCGCCACCGCCGGCGCCTACACCAGGTTCGTCATCGAACGCCGCGCCGGGATGGACGTCCTGTTCGCCCCGGCGCTGGCGGGCAGCCGCCACCCGCAGCTCGGCGCGCAGACCCGGGCCCTGCTCGACACGCTGCTCCTGCTCGTGCTGGCCCTGCCCGCGGTGGCGAGCTACCGCGACGCGCTCCTGCTCGTCGAGCAGCACCTCGCCCAGGCCCACGGGCACGCGGTGTTCCACCTCGACGGCGTGTTCGCCCAGCATCGCCGCAGCGTCGACCAGGCCGCCGCCGCGGCCGTCGCCACGGCCCGGATGCTCATCGCCGGCCACGCCGCCGGACACCCCTGACCACTGCTTGGGCAGCGCATCCGGCAGCGCATCCGGCAGCGCATCCGGCAGTGGGGCCGCCAGGGGGCTGGCCGGCAGGGGGGGTACCCGGCGCAGGGACTCCGACTACCCGTTCGTGGGACGTGCGAGCTATTGCCGATCCGGGGCCGGCGGATCGACGGCGGGGGAGCGTTCCCCGTGATTTCCGTCAAGGTTTCTGCCGGTCTGCCGGGTGATGAGGTATCGGCCGGGAAATATGCGGCGGCCCGGGTGGCAGTAGCCCCGATGCCACAACCGTTACCGGGCCGGCAGCACCCCTCGTGAGCAGGCCGGCCGGTCAGCCCCGATGGCCTTTTCGGGCCCCTGTCGCGCCGTCGCGGGGCAGTTGCGTCGGTGACATCGGGAGACCGTCGGCGGCCGACAGGCGTGGGGGAAGTGCGCCGTCGGTGGTGTCGAGTTCGCGATAAGGATGACCGGGAGGACGATCGGTCACCGACAATTCAGCAGGCGCCCTGTTCCCGATTCCCGCTCGGCCGTAGGGAGGAATGGTGGATTCGCGCGAAAACGTCGACGAGGTGACCGAGTCGCGGGAAACAACGACCGGGCTCACCACCCGTCCGGACCCGCTGCGCCCCGGCGACCCGCGCGAACTCGGCGACTACCGGCTTCTCGGTCGCCTCGGTGAGGGCGGCATGGGCACCGTCTTCCTCGGCCGCAGCCGCGACACCGGCCTGGTCGCCGTGAAGGTCATCCGCGCGGACGTCGCCCGCATCCCCCGCTACCGTGAGCGGTTCCGGCGCGAGGCCGCCGTGGCCCGCCGCGTCGCCCGCTTCTGCACCGCGGAGGTTCTCGACGTCGTCGACCCCCCGGACGGGCAGCCGTACCTCGTCACCGAATTCATCGACGGCCCGACGCTGGCCCACGCCGTCGCCACCCACGGCCCGCTGGGTTCGGCCGACCTGGAGCGCGTCGCGGTCAGCGTCGCCGCAGCCCTGACCGCCGTCCACGGCGCGGGCCTGGTGCACCGCGATCTCACCCCGACCAACGTGCTGCTCTCCCCGCTGGGTGCGCGGGTGATCGATTTCGGGCTGGCCCGGGTCACCGACGAGGCGCCCAGCGGGCCGTCGGGCCGGGTCGCGGGAACCCCGGCGTTCATGGCTCCCGAGCAGGCCCGCGGCGAGACCGTGACGAGCGCCGCCGACATCTTCTCCTGGGGCGGACTGGTGATCTTCGCGGGCAGTGGGCGCAAGCCGTTCGGGGAGGGTCCGACGTCGGCCCAGCTGCGCCGGCTCCAGCACACCGACCCCGCGCTCGGCGACCTCGACCCGGCGCTGGCCGCCGTGGTACGCGCCGCGATGCGCCGGGAGCCGGCCGGCCGGCCCACCGCCGAGGAGCTGCTGCGCCGCCTCGTCCGCCCCGGTGACGCGGCGGAGACGATCGTCACCAGCCCGCTGGACATCCTCCCGCCCCGGGCGGGGCCGGGCATGTCACCGCCCGTCGCGTCCGCCGCCCGCCTGCCGGCGGTGCGCCGGTCGCCGGGGGGGCCGAGGCCTCGTTCC
>NZ_JAMPTM010000325.1 GCF_025403375.1 Frankia gtarii | reverse complement strand
CCCGCGGGATCAGCCACACCATCCCCGAACGCGCCGACCAGAAGAACAACCGCACACGGCGCGGCCAGGCCGGTGGATGCCCCCCGACATTCGATACCGAGCGGTACAAGGCCCGCACCGTCGTCGAGCGCTGCTTCAACCGGCTCAAGCAGTGGCGGGCGCTGGCGACCCGCTGCACCAAACGCGGCCACAGATCCACGAGAAGCGGCCTAGGCGTCCTTTGTGGATAGCCGACTGGCGGAATCACCCCGCGTTGCTGGGTTCTCCGGTTCACGCCGGGTGAGCACCAAGGGGGCGTTCTCGGTGATGGCCACCGTGTGCTCGGAGTGGGCCGTGCGCGAGCCGTCCGCCGACCGGATGGTCCAGCCATCGGCGTCGTAGACGATCCGGTCGGTCGTACGGGCGAACCAGGGTTCGAGCGCGAGGGTCAGCCCCGGCCGGAGCTTCGGGCCGCGGCCTGCCCGGCCCTTGTTGGGAATGTGGATCTCCTCGTGCATGGTGCGGCCAATGCCGTGACCACCGAACTCGGTGTTGACCGGATAGCCGTAGTCGCGGGCCACCGCCCAGATCGCCGCCGAGATGTCACCCAGGCGGTTGCCCGGACGCGCCACCTCGATCGCTGCCTCCAACGCTTCCTCGGTGGCACGGATGATCCGCAGGTCCTCCTCGGCGGCGGTCCCGACGACAATCGTGCGCGCCGAGTCGGCCACCCAGCCGTCGATGCTGACTGCGAGGTCCGCGCTGAGCACGTCCCCGTCGCGCAGTGTGTAGTTGTGGGGCAGGCCGTGCAGGACGGCGTCGTTGACGGACAGGCAGATGACGTTGCGGAACGGGCCCTTGCCGAAGGACGGAGCGTAGTCCCAGTAGCACGACTCCGCCCCGCGCCGTTTGATCATGCCGCGCACGTGGTGCTCCAGGTCCAAGAGGTTGACGCCAACGTCAGCGAGTCGGCCGACCTCGGAGAGCGCCTCGGCGACAAAACGCCCGGCCACATGCATGCGTTGGATCTCCGCAGGCGTCTTCAGTTCAGTCACGAGTACCTCACGTCACAGAGTGCTGGTATTACTATACCAGCACCTTAACACTTGCCGGTATAGTAATACCAGCCATATCCTGGGAGCATGGTCCGCCAACCGCTCACGCCCGAGCAGGTCGAAGCCGGCAGGCGTCTCGGCGCCCTGCTGCGCCACGCGCGAGCGGGACGCGACCTGGCGGAAGTCGCGCACGCGGCCGGTATCTCGCCAGAGACCCTGCGCAAGATCGAGACCGGACGACTGCCCTCCCCCGGATTCGGCACGATTGTCTGCCTCGGTGAGGCGCTCAACATGCCGGTTCAGGAGTTGGCAGCCACCTGGCGCGGCAACGATCTTCCGTTGGAAGCCGTCTCGTAGCCGCTGTTTCGCCCGTCCACGCAGTCCCGGTGAACACCGCCCGGTCCCCGGGACGCCAGCGCGACCCGACCGCCGGTCCGCCACCCGTACACCGAGTTGGTCGACGCTCGCACCTGGCGGGTGATCTCCGCGCGCTACCTGCGCAGCCTCTCCCCGCCGCAGGTCCGCATCGCGATCATCTGTGACACCTTCGCCCCGCACCTGTCGACGAAGGTCGACAGCCGGGTCGGGGAGTGGGCAGCGGCGAGCAACGTCGAATTCGCCTACACCCCGACCTGTAGCTCGAGGCTGAACAGGATCGAGGCCCCGTTCACCGCCCTGCGCTACTTCGCGTTGGACGGCGTACCGGCCACCGCAACCACCGCACAGGGATGACGCGGCCGCAGCGCGCTGAGGGCGCCGCCGAGGTCGTGGTCACGGGGCCGGGGACTGGGCGTCGATGCGTTGCTGCGTGGTGGAGAGCCGAGCGGCGATCAGCTCGAGGACCTCGGCGGCGATGCCGACGTGGGTCGGGTCCAGCTCGGCGATCGCTGTACCGAGCAGGTCGCGGCGGGCCGCGTGGACGCTGTCCAGCGCGTGCCGGCCGCGATCGGTGATGTGGATGAGGTGGACGCGGGCGTCGCGGGGGTCGCGCCGCCGGCTGATCAGGCCGTCGCGTTCGAGCCGCTTGATCCGCGGGGTGACCGAGGAGACGTCGACGCCGTGGCAGGCGGCGACCGCGGAGACGGGCATGGGACCGTGCCCGTCGAGGTACTCCAGCAGCGCCCACGAGACGGCGGGCAGATCGGAGCCGGACCGCCGCGCGAGGTCGGCGACGGTGGCGCGGTCGGCGAGGATCCGCGCCACGTCCGCGAGGGCCCGCTCGAGGGCGGCGAGGGAGGTCGGCGTCGCGGGCGCGGGGTTCATCGGTCCACGGTAGGGACGCGCGGCACGAGACCACAAGTTGGGGCCAACCAACTATCGGCTACGGTGGACGGGTGAGCATCGCCGCCATTGCCGCAGACGCCGTCGGGGACCGCCGGTGAGGCTGTCCATCGTGGAGCTGGGCACCGTCGCGCCGGGCACGGATGAGCGGCAGGCGCTCGTCGACGCGGTCGAGACGGCCCGGCACGCCGAGGCGTGGGGTTTCCACCGGGTCTGGTTCGCCGAGCACCACCTGAGCCGGTCCGGCGCGTCGCACCATCCGGAGCTGCTGATCGCGGCCGTCGGCGCGCGGACGTCGACGATCCGGATCGGGTCGGGGACGGTGCTGATGAACCATTACAGCCCGTTCAAGGTCGCCGAGATGTTCGCCCAGCTCGAGACGATGTACCCGGGCCGCGTCGACCTGGGCATGGGGCGGGCGACCGCCGGGCCGGTCATCGACATGGCACTGCGGCGCGACCGCAGGGCGCCGGCGCAGGACGACCACACCCAGCAGGTCGCCGAGACGCTGGCCTGGCTGTACGACGCGTTCCCGGCCGGGCATCCGTTCGCCGGCAACCCGCTGATCCCGTCGGTGCCCGGGGTGCCGCAGACCTGGCTGCTCGGGTCGAGCCCGTCCGGGTCGAACCTCGCCGCCGGGCTCGGCATCGGGTACGCCTTCGCCGGTTTCATCAACCCGGCGGGCGCGGCGGCGGCGCTGCGGCACTACCGCGAGCAGTTCCGTCCTCGGGGGTTCGGGCTGGCGCAGGGGCTCGGGCCGGCCGAGCCGCGGTCGATCCTGGCGGTGAACGTCACCGTCGCCGAGACCGAGGCGCAGGCGCGGCGGCTGGTCGGCTCGGCGAAGGGCTTCTACGCCCGGCTGCGCCGCCAGGGCGGCAACGCGGTGCTGCCGAGCGCCGACGAGGCCGCCGCGGAACTCACCGACGCCGAGCAGGAGCAGCCGACCCGGATCGTCGACGGGCGGTGGCCGCAGTTCGTCGCCGGCGACGTCGCCGGGGTTCGGGCGACGCTGGAACGGATGCTCGCGGAGAGCCGGGCCGACGAGCTGATGGTGCAGAATCTCATCGCCGACCCCGCCGACCGGCGCCGCTCCCACGAGCTGCTGGCCACCATGTTCGACCTGCGGCCCGCCACGGGCGTCGCACCGGCGGCGCGCATCCCGACCTGAGCGACATCCCGACCTGAGCGACACCCCGACCTGAGAATGAGGACACGCAGATGGCATCGGACCCCGATCGCACGGTGGGTGTCGGCATCGTCGGCCTGAGCGCGAACGGCGGCTGGGCGGCCGGGGCGCACCTGCCCGCGCTGGCCGCCGTCGACGGCTTCGCGCTGCGGGCGGTCGCCGCCAGCAGCCCGCAGTCGGCGCGCGCCGCCGCCGACGCCCACGGCGTGCCCGCGGCCAGCGGAAGCGCCGAGGAGTTGGCCGGTCGTGACGACGTCGACCTGGTCGTCGTCTCGGTGAAGGTGCCGCGCCACCGCGAGCTCGTCCTGCCGGCACTGGCGGCGGGCAAGGCGGTGCTGTGCGAGTGGCCGCTGGCAGGCGGCCTGGACGAGGTCCGGGAGCTGGTCGAGGCCGCCGCGGGCGTCCGGTCGTTCATCGGCCTGCAGGGAAGGTTCGCCCCCGCGGTGCGTTACCTGCGTGACCTGGTCGCCGACGGGTACGTGGGCGAGGTGCTGTCGACGACGCTGGTGGGCAACGGCGGCGTGTGGGGCCCGGTCATCCATCCTGGCGGGGAGTACCTGCTCGACCGGGACCTGGGCGCCACCATGCTGACGATCCCGTTCGGCCACACCGCCGACGCCGTCACCAGCGTGTTGGGGGAGTTCGCCGACGTCGTCGCCACCACCGCGACGCGGCGGCCCCAGGTCCGCAACGCCGAGACCGGCGAGTCCGTCCCGATGACCGCCGAGGACCAGATCGCCGTGTCCGGGACCCTCGTCGGCGGGGCCGTCGCGAGCATCCACCTGCGCGGCGGGACGCCCCGGGGCACCGGCTTCCTGTGGGAGATCAACGGCACCGACGGCGATCTCCAGATCACCTCGTCGACCGGCAGTCTCAACTACGGCCAGATCGCCATCCTCGGCTCCCAGGGCGGCGAGCCGCTGGCCGAGCTCACCACGCCGGCGTCCTACGACGCCTTCCCCGCCCTGGCCGGGCAGCCGGCCGCCGCCGTCGCCCACGCCTACGCCCAGATCGGCCGCGACCTCGCCGAGGGCACCACGGTGGCGCCCGACTTCACCCACGCGCTGCGCCGTCACCAGCTCCTCGACGCCGTGTCCCGCTCCGCCGCCACCGGCAGGCGCGTCCACGTCCCGGAGAAGTGACCCGCCGCCGCGCGGGGCGGGCCGAGGGGGTAGGCATACAGGGGTGAGCACACCCGAGCCGGCCGAGTTCCCGGCCTCCTACCGCGACCTGATCGACAACCCGCTGACCGGCGTCCTGACCACGATCGGCGGGGGCGGCCGGCCCCAGTCGACCGCCGTGTGGTTCCTCCCCGACGGGCCGACGGTCAAGGTCTCGATGATCAGTACCCGCCAGAAGCTGGCGAACCTGCGGCGCACCCCGGTGGCAACCCTGTTCGTGTTCGACCCCACCAACCCGGGGCGCACCCTGGAGATCCGCGCCGACGTCGAGCTCGTGCCCGACCCGGACAAGTCCGTCCTCGCCAGAATGACCGACCGGTACGGCGCCGACTTCGCCCGGCTCAGCGCCCTCGGCTCCGAGCGGATCACGGCCGTGCTTCATCCGCACCGCGTCGTCGTCCGCGGCTGAGGTCCTCGCCCCCGACGCGGGTGGCCGTGCGTGGCGGGGCGGGTCGGAACACTTCGCCGGTCGACAAGGTTGGAGACGGCGCGTGGCGAGGCACCGGTGCCTGGCCCAGGCTGTCGAGGAGTGCGGACGATGAAGATCGGAATCATCGGGGCGGGTCAGATCGGCGGGACGCTGACGCGGCGGCTCAGCGAGCTCGGCCACGAGGTGCGGGTGGCCAACTCGCGCGACCCGCAGACCCTGGCGGAGCTCGCGGCGCAGAGCGGGGCCACGGCCGTCTGGGCGGCCGACGCCGCCGAGGACGCCGACGTGGTGATCATCAGCATCCCGCAGAAGAACGTTCCGAACCTGCCCGCGGGCATCCTCAAGGGGGCGAAGCCGGGGGCGCCGGTGATCGAGACGAACAACTACTACCCCCAGCAGCGTGACGGCCGCATCGACGCCATCGAGGCCGGGACCCCGGAGAGCGTCTGGGTCGCCGAGCAGGTCGGCGCGCCGGTGATCAAGGTGTTCAACGGGATCTTCTGGAAGCACCTGCTGGAGCGCGGCCGGCCCGTCGGCGCCGAGGGTCGCATCGCGCTGCCGATCGCGGGCGCGGACGGCCCCGGCAAGGAGCTGGTGTTCGGCCTGGTCGAGCAGCTGGGCTTCGACCCGGTCGACGGCGGTCCGCTGGCGGACTCCTGGCGTCAGCAGCCCGGCACCCCGGTCTACGGCGCGGACCTCGACGCCGCCGGCACCGTCAAGGCCCTGGCCGCCGCCTCCCCGGACCGCCCGGCGGACTTCCGCGCCTGACGGCAGCCGCCTGCGGACCCGGCCGCGTCAGCCGGCGGTCCCGACCGTCGGGCCGAGGACGAACCGGGGTCGACCTGTTCGCTCAGGTCGACCCCGTCGCAACCTGAACCGTCGGGGCACGGCCCCAGGCCGGCGGCGGTGGCCACCTTTTCCGCTATAGCGGCTCTTTTCCTGTCCTGCTGCGATGTTTCTGTGCCGGCTCTTCCGCCCGGGGCGCCGTGTTTGAACCGAGCGCTCTCGGGCAGGTGCGCGTTGTCGATGTTTTCTCTGTGTCGTTCCGATCCCCTGGCCCGGAGACGGGGCTTCGACGGGGGGCCTACCGCGCCATGCATCCGGACGATGACCCACCACGGCGCCGAAGTCCGGATCACGCGATGCGTGGCGAGCTGGCGACGGTGCTGCCCGAGGCGCTCGATGAGTTCGGGTCCATTCTCGGTCATACCCCCGAGCGAATTTCCGGGGTGCGAAGAACGGATGACGGTTGGTCGATCCTGGCGGATGTCGTGGAACTTGATCGCATACCGTCCACGACGAGCGTGCTGGCCACGTATCGGCTTGATGTGGATGCTCACGGTGCACTCGTGGGCTATGAGCGCCTGCGACGATTCGTTCGTGGTGCTACCGATTAAATTCCCCTGACTGCGCCGGGACCGCTTATGACCGTCGATCGAAGCCTCGCCGCTGGGCCGTCCCGGGCACGGGCGTGGAGCGGACCACGTTCTGACTCCCTCGCCGATGTGCTGGAACGGGTGCTCGACAAGGGCATCGTGATCGTCGGTGACGTGGTCGTCAGCGTGCTGGACGTCGAGCTGCTCACCCTGAAGCTGCGTCTGTTCATCGCGTCGGCGGACACCGCCCGCGAGATGGGTCTGGACTGGTGGACCGCCGATCCCTTCTTCAACTCCAGGGCGCGCTCGCTGCGGGAGGAGAACGAGGAGCTGCGCGCGCGGCTGGCGGCCCTGGAGACCGGCGGCCACCCGCCCGCTGCCGGGGTCGGGCAGGGGCAGCCTGACCGGGCCGCGGTCGAGGCGCCCGCGGGGACGGACCACGAGCGGCGGTGGGTGGAACCCGCCCCGGTCGCTGCCCCGGTCGCCGCCGAGCGCTCCCGACGGCCGTACCTGCCGTCGGCCGACGCCGCGGGAGCGGGGGAGGGGCGAGCGGGGGAGCGCCGGGCATGACG
>NZ_JAMPTM010000324.1 GCF_025403375.1 Frankia gtarii | reverse complement strand
CACCCCGGTGGGACGCCGCGAGCCGGGCGGCGGGGCGCGCTCGGGAGCGCACGGGGAGCGTTCGGCGGGGCCCGACGCGGTGCGGGACCAGAAGGCGGACGGGGCTGGGGTGCGCCGATTCGCCGGCGAAGGCACAGCGGGGCGGCGGGACTCGTCAGTCGACCCGCCGGGCGGCGACGAGGCGCCTCAGACCCGCCCGGTACACGCCGCGCTGACGGCCCGACCCAGGTCCGTCACGCGATCGCGATGCAGGAAAAGGCGCAGCACTGCCATGCAGCACACTGTACTTCTGGTCGTGGCCACGCTCCACGTTGCCGCCACGGCGGACCGCGCCGTGTCGGCGGCGGCGCGGCGGACCCGGGCGCCGGCGGCGGAAGGGACCCGGGCCGCCGCGGCAGGTGTTCCCCGAAATCACGCTGGTGGATATCCTGCACGCCAAAGTGATCCCACCTTTGGGCGACCGCTCTTCGCCGGGGGTCCGACAGGGAGCCGGGCGAAGAGAGGAGGAATCACCCGCGATGACCGTTGTGCCCTCCGATGAGTGAGCCGCCGGCCCTGGCCGGTCCTTCGTCACTCGATGAGCTGCGTACCCGCCTGTCCGCGCAGGTCGACGCGGTGGCGTCGACGCAGTCGCGGATGCAGGGCCTGCTCGACGCGGTGGTCGACGTCGCCCGGGAACTGAGCCTGCCGGTCACGCTGCGCCGCATCGCGCAGGCGGCCAGCCAGCTCGTCGACGCCGAGTACGGTGCCCTCGGGGTCATCGGCGAGGCCGGCGAGATCACCGAACTCATCCACGTCGGATTCGCCGAGGGTGTGCCCGCGATGATCGGCCGGCTGCCGCTGGGGCGCGGGCTGATCGGGGAGAGCCTGCGCAATCCCCGACCGCTGCGGGTCCCCGATGTCACGCGCCATCCGGCCGCCGCCGGGTTCCCCCCCGGCCATCCCCGATTCGACACCTTCCTCAACGTTCCGATCATGGTGCGGGGAGAGGCGTTCGGCACCCTGTTCCTCGGGGCGAAGCACGGCGGCGGCGAGTTCACTCCGGAGGACGAGAGTCTGGCCAGCGCGCTGGCCGCCGCGGTCGGCTTCGCGATCGAGAACGCCCGCCTGTACGAAGCGACGCGGCGCCGCCAGGCCTGGCTGGCCGCCAGCGCTGAGATCACCACGGCGCTGCTGTCGGCGGCCGAACCCGAGGAGGCCCTCGAGCTGGTGGCGCGCCGTGCCCGGCAGGCGACCGCCGCCGGCCTCGCGGCGATCCTCGTCCCCGATGCCGCCGGGCTGGTCGTCGGGGTGGTGGACGGACCGGGGCAGGAGCACCTGCGCGGCCGGGTCTTCACCGACAACGAGCGGATGACCGAGGCGATGCGCACCGGGCGAGCCGTGCTGGTCGGCGCCGCCGCGCAGGGTGGTCCGCTGCTCGGTGCGGACGCCCCCGACGCGGCAGCCACGGTCGGGATGGTCGTGCCGCTGATGGCGGGCGGGCGGGCGCTGGGCATCCTCGTCCTCGGCGCGAGTGGCCCACTCGAGACCTTCAGCCGCCTCGACCTGGAGATGGCGGCGGCCTTCGCCGGTCAGGCCGCGCTGTCGCTCGAACTCGCCCGTATCCACCGCGACCGCGAGCGCCTCGCGCTGTTCGAGGAACGCGACCGGATTGCTCGCGACCTGCACGACGTGGTGATCCAACGGCTGTTCGCGACGGGCCTGCAGATGCAGAGCCTCGCCCGCGTCCTGGACGGCCAGGCGGCGAACCGGCTGCACGTCGCCGCCGCCGAGCTCGACCAGACCATCGCCGACATCCGCCAGACCATCTTCTCGCTGACGACCGCCGACCTCGACGATGCCGACCTGGGTACCGAGATCCGGGCAGTCATCGCCCAGACCGAGCGCGCGCTCGGTATCAGCCCCGTGATCCGGGTGGACGGCCCCATCGACCGCCGGGTGCCCGCGGCGATCCGCCCGCACATGCTCGCCGCGCTGCGGGAGGCGCTGTCCAACATCGCCCGGCACGCCCGGGCCACCCGCATCGACGTGCTGCTGCGGGTGAGCAGCGTGGACATCCTGGTCGAGGTCCGTGACGACGGCTGCGGCCCCGGCGGAGCCTCCCGCAGCAGCGGGCTTGCGAACCTGCGCAGCCGGGCGCTGGACCTGGGCGGTCGGATGGGGTTCGGCCCCGGCGAGAACGGCATCGGCACGACCGTGACCTGGCTGGTCCCGCTCATCACCCCGCCGGGAGCACTGCACGTGTCCTCGCCGGCGGACGACTCGGCCGCCGGCCAGCGCCCGCCCGGGGGCGGGCGCTAGCCGGCCGGGTCAGGTGTTCAGTCGGGTGGCGAAGACGGCGGCCTGGGTGCGGCTCTCCAGGCCGAGTTTGGCCAGCATGCTGGAGACGTAGTTCTTCACCGTCTTCTCCGCGAGGAACATCCGGCTGGCGATCTGGCGGTTCGTGAGCCCCTCCGCGATCAGCCGCAGAATGCGTCGTTCCTGGTCGGTGAGGCCGGCGAGGCGCTCGTCCTCGGCCGGTCCCTCCCGCAGGCGCACCAGCACCCGTGGGGTGACCGCCGGGTCGAGCAGGGACTTGCCCGCGGCCACCTGGCGGACCGCGTCCACCAGGGCGGTGCCCCGGATCTGTTTGAGGACATAGCCGGCCGCGCCGGCCATGATCGCGGTGAAAAGTGCCTCCTCGTCGTCGAAGGAGGTGAGGATGAGGCAGGCGATGTCGGGGTCGGCCGAGCGAACCTGCCGGCAGACCTCGATGCCGCTACCGTCCTCCAGTCGCGCGTCGAGGACCGCGACCCGCGGCCGCAGCGTGATGATCTGGCCAAGCGCCTCGTCGGCCCGCCCGGCCTCGCCCACCACCTCCACGTCCGGCTCCTCGGTGAGGAGATCCCGCAGCCCGCGACGTACTACCTCGTGGTCATCGAGAAGGAACACCCTGATGATTCCGGTGGTCGACGGTGGGGACGCGGTGTCACCGACACCGGCCCCGACCGCCACTTCGTCTGACACCGTTGACTCCGCCCGACCTCGCTGTCGTAGAAGACCGTCGCTGTATGTCACGTGCGGCAAGCAGAATATAACGCTCGTAGTCCAACATCCGGGCTGGCTTGGCGGAACGGAGGGGGCGGCGAGCCGCGCCTCGGTGGGGCTGGGAACGCCATCCGTGGAGCCATCCCGAACGGGGGGGGCTCGTGAGGTCGCCACCGACGTGGAACAGCCAGGTGATCATCTAACTGCTATGTGTAGTTCCCATATGTGATCATGGCATGATTGTCGCGACCGAAATCCGCGCCACGCCTCCGGCGATTTCTTGGGCGGGGTGGCGGACCCCGCGCGGTGATCCGTGTCGACGTCTGCGCCGCACCGATCGATCGCTCCTTGGCGTGCATCAATCATGTCCGACCTCCTGGTAGTTTGCGCCGTTATGTCGTCACTGTGTCGGAACACACCCCGATGCGGACTGCATCCGGTCGGTCCGTCAGAATGCGGTTTCACCCACGCCGACGGCCTGTTGGCCGGACCGTCCCCAGGGCCGGGGGACGCCGGCGCTGCCGAACGGGCGTGCGGACGATGCCGACTGCGTGAGGAAAGGACGTGCGCGCGTGCGATGGGGTAAGAACGACGACGCGGTGCCCATGACGGCCGAGGCGAAGATCGCCACGTTGCTGGCCGCTCAGACCGAGGATGCGCCCCCCGGGCCACCCGGTGGCTCGGTCACGAGCCGGTCGTGGACCTTGACCGGGACGGTGAACCTCGCCGCCTCGACCACCTACCGGGTGTCGGCGACGGTCACGACGTTTCCGGCCGCCGATCCGGCCGCCGGCGGCGGTCAGTATGTGGAGGACGCGGAAACGGAAAAGGCCGTCGCCGCGGCGGATCCGGCGCTGTCCTACGAGCAGCTCGCCCGCTACCGCGACGTGCTGAGCGCCGACGGCTACACCGTCACCGAGATCTTCGAGGGATGGCGGACGGTCGCCCTCGACGTCGCGACGGCCGCCCCGGCCGAGGTCCCCACCTCCCGCGGCCGTAAGGCCGTCGCCGAGCCGGTCACCGCCGTGGAGCCGGTTACCGTCGCTGTCGAGCCGATCGCCGACTCGGCCGACGAGACCGTCGCCGAGGCCGATGCCACCGACGGACCCGCCGCGCCCGATGGATCCACCCCGGCGACGTCGACGGGAACCGAGGCCACCGAGGTGCTGCCGTCAGCGCCCACCGCGGGGACGGCGCCCGACGCCGATGCCGCCGAGACCGTCGTCGCCGAGACCGTCGCTGCCACCGCAGTGTCGGCTGATGTGGCGTCGGCCGAGGTAGCCGACGTGGCTGCGGCCGCCGATCCAGCCGTGGCCGCGGACTCGGCCGTGGCCGCCGATCCGGCTGTGGTCGCCGACGAGGTCGAGCCCGCCGAAGCTACCGAGAAGGCCGAGGCCACCGATTCCGCGGCGGAGGCCACCGAGGGCGCGAGCGACGCCGCGACTGTGGTCGCGGCGGCGGGGCGCAAGGGCCGCAAACGGCGCGGTGACGCCGAGGCTGCCCGCCCCGGAGCCCGGCGTGGACTGCTACGTCGCCGGCCCACCGAGGTCGCCGCCGCCGCTGCTGTGTCGGCCGCCGCTGCTGTGTCGGCCACTTCCGGAGGGTCTGGTGCCTGCGCGACGCCGACCCCCGCCGCCGAGACGGGCGGTGCCGTCGGCGCCGCGGCCGGGGAGGGGGCCGACGGCCAGGCGGGCGACAACACCGCCTCCTGAGCTGTCGCCGGCGAACCGCTGCGCCGCGAACCACCGTCGGGCGAAACCACTGCCCGGCGAGCGGTCCGCCGGCGAGCGGTCGTCCGGCAGGTGCTGGCGGCGGAGCAGGGCCGTCAGGCCGGCGAGCAGGCCCGCGCCCGCCGGCACGACGTAGCCCAGCCGCGCGCCCCCGGCGTCGATCAGGCGGCCGGCCAGTGGGGAGCCCACGGCGAGGCCGGCGACCACTGCCATTGTGAGCCAGGCGAAGCCCTCGGTTCGGGCTTGCGGTGGGACGATCCGTTCCATGATCGCGTTGGAGTTGATCATTGTGGGGGCCACGGTGGCCCCGGCGAGGACGGCCAGCGGGATCATCGCGGCCACGCCGACACCGGCGAGGGGAAGCGCGAAGCCGACCGTCAGCAGCGCGACGGAACGCAGCAGCCGGGCCCGCAGCGGGCGATCGGGCCTGCGGGCGCCGCTGATCAGGCCGGAGATCCCCGAGCCGGCCGCGAACATGCCCAGCAGCAGCCCGCCGACGGCCGCCAGCCCTTCCTCGCGGGCGAAGGCGACCATGGCGACGTCGATCCCGCCGAAGCCGATCCCGATTGCGAACACGATCGCGACCAGGGTGCGAGTGTCCGGCCGCCGCATGATCCGTTCAGGCGGCGCGGCCGACGCCGAGCGAGGACCCGGATCGGTGCCATGCTGCAGCGCGAGCCCCAGGGCGCCGATCCCGAGCAGGACCGCCGAGGCCAGCAGACCCGCGGCGGGGTCGACGAGGGTGACCAGAGCCGTCACCAGGGTGGGCCCCAGGATGAACACCAGCTCGTCTATCGCCGCCTCGAGCGCGAGTGCGGCGGGCAGCAGGGCGCTACCCGTCAGCAGCGCGCTCCACCGGGCCCGCACGCAGGTCCCGACGGGCGGCAGGCAGCCGCCGGCGACCGCCGCGGCGAGGAACCACAGCGGGCGGGGTGCGTCGGCCCGCACCGCCGCCAGTAGCGCCGCCACCCCGAGCAGGTGCCCGGCGAGTCCGGCGAGCAGCACCCTGGTCTGACCGAAGCGGTCGAGGGCGCGGCCCACCCGCGGCACGCACACCGCCTCGCTGAGCGCCCCGGCGGCGGCGACCGCGCCGCCCACGGCATACGAGCCGGCACGGTCCTGGACGACCAGCACGGTGCCGAGCGCGTGCATCGCGATCGGCAGCCGTCCCACGAACGCCGGCACCATGAACTGGGCCGCGCCGGGGGTCGCGAGCGTCCGCCGGTAGACGTGGCCGCCCGCGCCGGACGCGGGGGCCCCGGAGCCGGAGGCGAGGGCGGGTGATGTTGAGGGCGGGTCGGACATAATTCGACAAGCGTGCCGCACCACACTGGCGGATACCACCGGATTTCCCCAGATCAGGAGCGGAAACAGGCCCCGCAGCACCGGGCCACCACGGACCGCCCCGCATCCGGACCGACTACCACACGCCGCCACTGCACCGATCCGGAGAGATCAGTAACCTCGACGATGGCGGGCGGCGGCGGCGGAGGCTCCGGTCCCGCGGATCCACCGGTGCTGCGGTACCCGGGGCGGCGTGCCTGGTCCGGCCGCGCGCAGCTGGCGGATGAACGGCGCGACGAGCAGTGCCCCGACGACGAAGCCGACGACGTGCGCCCCGTAGGCGACGGCACCTCCGTCGGCGACGCCGAACCCCGTGAAGTACACGTACTGCAAGGCGAACCAGAAACCGAGGACAATCCAGGCCGGCAACCAGAACGGCAGGAAGAACAGGACGGATACCAGGCCGATGACGCGGGCCCTGGGAAACAGGACGAGATAGGCGCCGAGTACTCCGGCGACGGCGCCCGAGGCGCCGATCAGAGTGTTCGACGACCCGCTTTCGAACAACGCGAAGCCGTAGGTCGCCGCGTACCCGCAGACCAGGTAGAACAGTAGGTAGAACAGCCTTCCCATACGATCTTCGATGTTATTGCCGAAGACTCCGAGAAACAGCATGTTACCGATCAGGTGAAGCCAGCTACCGTGTAGGAACATTGCGGACAGAACCGAGAGTACCGGAATCTTGTCGAAATTCGCCGGCGACTGCACGATGCATCCGGGATTGCCGGCGGCGTCGACGCCGATGTGACCCGAGTAGGCGGCCGAGAGCTGGGTGTTGTGTACGAGCTCCCGGGGTATCGCGCCCCACTCCTGGAAGAACCGCTGCTGCTCGCAGGCGTTCTGCGGGGTCGAGGTCCCGATCCCGGCGATCGAGCTCACCACGGGCTCGAAGAAGACGAAGATCACCACGTTCACGGCGATCAGCAGCCAGGTGATGATCGGCCGTCGGCTCAGCGGGTTGATGTCGTGAATCGGGATGACCACGCCGCCCATCCTGCCCGGTGCGCCGGGCGGCGTCGCGAGCGGGCATGGCGGGCATGGCGGGCATGGCGG
>NZ_JAMPTM010000323.1 GCF_025403375.1 Frankia gtarii | reverse complement strand
CGGTAGGCCGGGGGCCAGTGGCTCGGGCTTCGCCGGGGGCGGCAGCAGGGCCGCGATCGGCGCTCGGGTCGGAGCCGGTGATGCGCGCGGTCACGCCGGCGCCCACGCCGGTGACAGCCGCGTCGGTGGAACCCGTGTCGGCAGCTTGGCTGGAGCCGTCGGATCGAGCCGGAACCGTGGTGTCCTGCGCCGACCGGGAGGCCGGGAGATCGGTGTCGGCGGGCGGCGCCGGGCGGCGCGACGGGTCCGCCTGGTTGCGGGGCGCGATCGCGGCTGGTCGGCCGGTGCGGCGCGCGTGGCTACCGCGTGTGCGCCGGACATCCTCGTCCACCTCGGCATCCGGCGTGGGCCGGCCACCGGACCCGGCATCCGGCGGTTCCGCCGACGATGTGGCCTCTTCGGTGGTTGCGCTGTCTGCACCCGATTCGGTCGCCGATGTCGCATCATCGAGGTGGAATGCCTCGTTCTGCCACGCTTCGCCGGACGGCTGCGGCGAGTCTGACCCGCCCCGCCGCCGATGCCGTCGGCGCCCGGAGCGCGAGTAGGGAGGTGAGTCGGCGTCCTCGCCGGCCGGCGCATCGTCGCGCCCGTACTGGTCGTCTCGGTCGGGCAGCTGGTTGGAACGGGAGGCCGTCGTGGGGATGCGGGCGCCTATGAGCGAAACGGGCCGCGCGTCGCCTTCCTCACCGTACGGTGCCTGTGGCACATCGCTCACGCGCCGTCGCCCTCCCGGCTCTCTACAGGTTAGCTAGTGCCAGTTAAGGTTACTTACTGTTACTTACCTTCGGCTGCGGTCGGATCGATGTAACACGAGCCATTCGAGTATGACAAGCTCTAGTTGAGGCTACCCACAACGGACGGGCCGGTGTAACTTCCGGAACCGGAACCGGAACTGTGTGGTGCGTCATTGCCGAGGCGAACCGGCGGCTGGTTCGGCGGAAGATCCGCGCCGGGGGTCGGCGGTGGCGGCCAGGATCACGCGGCGCGAATCGTGCGGCGGAGCGAAAGGAGCGTCGGTGGCGCAGGACGGCTTCTCGACGGCGACGCCCCGGCCATCCGCCCGTACCGGGCGTTCGGGTGGCCCGCAGGGTGCGCCGCCGCCGGCCCGGACCGCGCCGGTCGGATCGTCTTCCCTGCGTTCCGCGCAGACGCCGCTGTCCTCGCCGGGTACCAGGCCGTCCGTGTCGGGTGGGGCCGGCGGAGTAGCCAGGCTGGGTGCCGCGGGTGGCTCGGGTCCGGCGACGGCTGCCGCGGGAGCGGCGGTCCGGCCGGCCGATGACGACGACGTGCTCACGGTCGACGAGCTGGTCGCCTGGCTACGCCTGTCCGAGAGCACGGTCCTCAAGCTCCTGTCCGAACGGGCGATCCCGGCCCGCAAGGTCGGCCACCAGTGGCGGGTGCGCCGCGGCCGGGTGCGGGACTGGCTGGACGGCCGCGAATGACCGGCGGCGTGGTGAGGGCGGGGACGAGGATCGCCGGTGTCGACGCGTCCGAGTGTGGCTGCCCGCCGGTGATCGGGCGCCACGGCGGCTCGGTGTAGCGGCGCCCAAGGTGTGCTCGTGATCCGAGGCGAGTCGGCGCCGCCGCGCCGAGGGCCTGGCCGGCGTCGAGCCACCGCCCTGGCCCAGGCGGCGAGGCGGGTTGCCGCCACCCGACACACGGGTCGGCGGCGCGCGGTGTGGGCTCCCACGCCGCCGGTCCCGATGTTGCTGGTGGCACCGATGTTGCTGCTGGTTGTGCTGGCGGGCTGTGGGACGTTGGATCGCGCCGCGGATCCCACCCCGAGTCCCTCGGTGACCACCGGCCCACCGCCGGGTGCCAGTCAGGCGCCGGGGCCCCCGCTGGCGACCGCGACCGCCCTCGCGACCGGCGAGGTCGACCGCACGAACCCGGCCGCGGTCGCGGCGGACTGCTTCACCCGCTGGCAGTCGTTTGACGCCCGGACTGACTCGGGGCCATCGGCCGGCGTCGAGCGTGCCCGGGACTGCCTCACCGAGGACTTCGCCGCCTCGCTCGGCGCGGGCGCCCCCGACACCACTGGCGGGGGCGCGGACGGACAGGCCTGGCAGGATCTCCGCGCCCAGGGCGCTCGCTCGCAGGTGTCGGTGCTGGCGACCACGCCCCTTGGTGGCATCGACACCACCGCGACCGGCCGCGTCGTGCTCCAGCTCAACGTGCGGCGAGAGAGCACGACGGGCAACGGTGCGCCGGTCGCGGCGTTGTCCACCCCGGCCCTGACGCTGCTGCGCCAGGACGACGGGACGTGGCGGGTCGCCGGAGCAGATCTCGCCAGCGTCGCCGGCGACGCGCCGGGGCGGTGAGGTCGGATGGCACGCGGCTTCCCGCCCAGGAAATCCGGGTGGCTGGTGTGGTTGGGCACCGGCTCGGCGATCGTCATCGGTGGGGTCATCCTGTTGATCTCGGTGCTGATCATGTCTCTGGCCGGGCCGTTCGTCGGTGACCATGGCCGGGGCAACAAGTCGATCGAGAACGCCGACGGGATCCCGGCCGAGTACGTGCAGCTGATCACGGACGCGGCGAACGGCGCCGGCTGCGTCGAGGTGACGCCGGCCCTGCTGGCCGCCCAGCTGCACCAGGAATCCGGGTTCAACCCGCAGGCCCGCTCGCCCGTCGGGGCGATGGGAATCGCCCAGTTCATGCCCGCCACCTGGGCCAGCCACGGCCAGGGCGACGTGTGGAACCCGGCCGACGCGATCCCGGCCGCGGCCCGCTACGACTGCGCGGTGGCGGCGTCGGTCGCGTCGGTGCCCGGCGACGGGCAGGAGAAGATGCTGGCCGCGTACAACGCCGGCGCCGGGGCGGTGCTCGCCTACGCGGGCATCCCGCCCTACACCGAGACCCGCAACTACGTGCGCACGATCCTCGCCCAGGTGCAGGTGTACGGGGACTCGCTTGAGTTCGGCGTGGAGATCCCCGCCGGCACGATCGCCCCCGTGGTGGCGTTCATGGAGTCACAGATCGGCAAGCCCTACGTCTGGGGGGCGATCGGGCCGGACTCCTGGGACTGTTCATCGCTGGTGCAGGCGGCCTACCGGAACATCGGCATCGAGCTGCCCCGGGTGACCACCGACCAGCTCCGGTTCGGCCCGGTGGTGGCCGGGGTCGACCCGCAGCCCGGGGACCTGTTGTTCACCCCGGGCACCGACGGCACCGCTGACGCACCCGGCCATGTCGGGATGTACATCGGTGACGGCCGGGTCATCGCGGCCAAGGGGGCACGCTGGGGTGTGGTCCAGTCCGACATTTCGGACTGGACTGGCACGGTCGCGGTGACGAGGCCGTTGGCCAAGGAACTCCGTTAGCCCACCCGGCTGATCCGTCCGTCTCCGCCGCGGCCGGCCGGATCGGCGGCCGGCCGGATCGGCGGTGGCTCAGGCGGTGGCCTCGGATACGAAGTCCGACAGCCCGTTGGCCACTCCGCCCAGCACACCCACGGTGTTGTGCACCACGTCAGCGGCGTTACTCGGCGCGGTCACCGCGAAGAACAGGATGAACAACCCGATACCCCACGGCCAGATCAGTTTCTTCATGCAGGACCTCGCAGCACAGCCAGCCGATTAGGCCGGACGGACACCAACGTCGATAAGTCACCGACAGCACTTGTGTACTCACCTTGAGTAGTTGCCGCAAGGGGAATCGCCGAGCGGTCGGCGACGCCTCGCCGGACGGGCGCCTCACCACCCGGCGTGGGTGACCCGCGGCCCCGTTCGTCCTCGGACGCGCCGGCGGACACCTGCGCGGACACGGCGTAACCCCCGACGGGACACTGAACGGACAGCGAGATGGCCACCTGTAGCCAATTGGCGACGCGAGTGTGGCGGGCTCTAATGGTTCATGCCACCCCGGGCCGGCGGACGTCGACTCCTGGCGCGGGGTGGCTACCCAAAGTGACCGATCTTTGCGGGTCAGGCCGGTGTGATGCCCTGCGCGAAGCGGAACAGGTCGTCGGGGTCGTAAGCCCGCTTCACCTGCCGCAGCCGAGCCAGGTTCGCCCCGTAGTACGCCTGCGCCCAGCCGGCGAGCTCGGGGTCGATGTAGTTCTGGTAGGCGGACCGGGAGACGAACGGCGCCGTCGCCTCGACGGTGGAACGCAGCCAGCGGCGGTTGTCCTCCTTCTCGGCCGGCGTGGCGTTCGAGGCGTAGCCGGCGACGTACTGGGCGCTGGCGATCGCGCCGCGATGGACGAACGCCGTGTCGCCCGGCGCGACCCGGTTGATCGCCCCGCCCCAGGAATCCAGGATCACCCCGCCCGAACCCGCCCCCGCGGTCCGCTGACGTTCCTCGACCGCGCCCAGCAGCACCTCGACGCCGCGCGGCGGCATCGGCTTCACCAGGAACGCGGACGCGGCTCGCTGGGCGACCCGTGCCACGGTGCCGCCCGGTGTCCGGCCGCGCAGGTGGCAGGACTCGACGGCACGGCCCGCGCAGCCACCCTCGATGAGCATCGCCTCCAGGTGGCCCCGGGTTGTGAGGTAGGTACCGGTGGGCCGGTGGCCGGCCGCGTCGACCAGGTCGGCGAGCTGCGCGCGCAGGCCGGTCACCGCGCCGTCGTCGGCGCCGCCCGACAGCACCCCGCTCACCCGCAGCGTCGGCGCGCCGCCGACGCCGGCCGCCGGCGCGGAGTAGGCGACGCAGGTCGACCACAGGCTCTCCGGTGCGCCGCCGGGCGCGGAGATCCAGTCCTGCCACGCGGCCAGCACGTCGGCGGCGTCGTCCCAGGCCCAGCGGTAGGTGAACAGCACCAGCGGCGTCGCCCGGTGGGTGGCGAAGGTGAACGAGGTGACGATGCCGACGTTGCCACCGCCCGCGCCGCGTAACGCCCAGAACAGATCCGGCTCGTGGTCAGCGTCGGTGTGCACGACCTCCCCGGAGGCGAGCACCACCTCGGCGGAGACCATCCGGTCGCAGGTGAGGCCGTAACGGCGGCCGAGCACGCCGATCCCGCCGCCCATGGCAAGCCCGGCGATGCCCACGGTCGGGCAGGAACCTGCCGGCAGTGCCAGCCCCGCCCGTGCGAGACCGGAGTACACGTCGACGAGCAGGGCGCCCGCGCCGATCCTCGCGACCTGGCCGGGCGCCGCGGCCACCTCGGCCATCGGGGTGACATCCACGACCAGGCCCGTCGTCGTCGAATAGCCGCCATAGCTGTGCCCGCCGGCGCGGACGGTCAGCGGCAACTCCGTCCGGCGGGCGAAGTCGATGCACGCCTGGACGTCGGCGACGGAGGTGGCCTGGGCGACCGCCTGCGGTCGGATCGCGTCGAAGGCCGGGTCGAACAGCGTGCTGGCCGCGGCGTATCGCGGGTCCGCCGGGCGCAGCAGCGGGCCGGTCAGGCGCCCGTCGAGGGCCTGCCAGTCGATGCGGGAGGGGGCAGGGCGGGTGTCTGTGTGGCAGCCGGCGAGTAGCGCGCTGCCGAGTCCGGCGCCGACGAGGGACAGCCCGCCGCCGCCCGCGGCCCGTAACACCGACCGCCGGTCGGGTCCGCCCACGCGTCCTCCCAGAGAGCCATCCCGAACCCGCCGCCCGTCCGCCGCGGTGCCACCGGCGTACCGACCAGCCGGCGCGTGCAATGTGATCGGCGGCGACCGGCGGGTGGCACTTATCGGGCCGGCGAGACTACCGGCGAACGTATGCCAATTCACGCGGTGACGGTGCCTCGCTGGCACGAGTGGGCTGCCGACGGCCGGCCCGAGCCCACGGCAGGGCAACCGAGTCGGCGCCATCGGCGTCGCCAGCACCTCCCGGGTCCAGCAGCACCTTCACCGCGACGATCAGGTCGATGAGGCGGTGCCGGCCGGCGAGTACGACACCGAAGCCACCGCGGCCGAGCTCGCCGCCCAGCTCGTGGCCGCCCAGCTCGTGGCCGCCCAGTTCGTGGCCGGGCAGTGCGGCCGCCACGCGCTCGATGTCCACGTGTTCTGTCATCCGGGCCGGGCGATCGTCGAGATCGTGCCGGTCGGGTCGATGCGCCGAACCTGGTCGTTGCCGTTGTCCGCGATGTACACGGCGCCGCTGCCGTCGATGACCGCCGAACTCGGGTTTTTGAACTGGGCCGCAGTCGCCGGGCCACCGTCACCGCCGGCGCCCTCGGTGCCGGTGCCCGCGATGGTGGTGATGATGCCGTTCGGGTCGATCTTCCGGATCCGGTTGTTGCGGTAGTCGGCGATATAGAAGGTCTTCCCGTCCGGTGCGATGGACAGGGATGGCACGTTCAGCTTGGCCGACCGGGCCGGGCCGCCGTCCCCGGCGTAGCCGCTCTCCCCGGTGCCGGCGATCGTGCTGATGATGCCGTTCGGGTCGACCTTCTGGATGGTGCTGCTGCCGAGATCGGCGAAGTAGAGCGTGCCATCGTCGGCCATCGTGATGTCGTTCGGGCCGTTGATCTTCGCCTGGGCCGCCGCACCGCCGGCGCCGCTGTAGCCGGCGACGCCGGTACCCACGTACGTCGTGATGATCCCCGCTGGGTTGATCTTCCGGATGCGGTGGTTCTCATAGTCGGAGAAGTACACGCTGCCGTCAGGCCCGGTGGTCACCTTCTCGGCGCTGTTGAGCTGGGCGGCGGAGGCCGGGCCGCCGTCGCCGCTGTAACCCGCGGTGCCGGTGCCGGCGATCGTGGAGATCACCCCGGCGGGCGTGACCTTCCGGATGCGGCTGTTCTTCGCATCGCCGATGTAGATGTTGCCGGCCTTGTCCTGGGCGGTGGAGCCTGGTCCGTCGAGCTGGGCCGCGATGGCCGGGCCGCCGTCGCCGCTGCTCCCGCCCGCGCCGGTGCCCGCGAAGTCATTCGCGGCGCCCACTGATGTGATCTTTTGGATCCGGTCGGTCGCCAGGCTGGACACGAGCAGCGAGCCGTCGGGGTCGATGGCGAGGCTGTAGGGGCTCAGCCCCTGCACGGACAGCGCCGGTCCCCGGTAGGCGGTGACGACCCGGGCGGCGATCGGGCGGCTGCGGTCATCCTCGCCGCTGGAGCTCGCCACGGCGAGGGCGATGCCGACGGTAAGCGCGACGACGAGGACGAAGGCGACACCGCCGATGATCCACGGAGTGCGGTTGCGGGCGCTCGCGGTCTGGCGGCGACCGGCCTGACGGGTGGGGTGGAGCGGCGCCGGCGTGGTCCCGGGCGGGTAGCCGCCCCACC
>NZ_JAMPTM010000322.1 GCF_025403375.1 Frankia gtarii | reverse complement strand
GTGTACAAGAGACAGGACCCACCGCCGTTCCCACCCAGGCCGCCGGAACCCGAACCGCCGCTGGAGCCCCCGCCGGAGCCCCCGCCGGAGCCGCCGGTCGTGCTGGCGGACCCGCTGCCCGACCCGCCGGCGAGCTGCTGGCCGACGGTGAGGTTGACCGCGGCGACCGTCCCGGCGATCGGTGCCGTCATCGCGCTCGCGGCGAGGTTGCGCTGCGCGGTGGCCGCCGCGTCCTGCGCCGAGGTCAGCGTGGCTTCGTCGGCCGTCAGCTGCGTGCCTGTCACCCCGGACGTCTGATCGGAGGTGACCTTCGCCTGGTCGTTTGCCACCGTCGCCTGCGCCTGGGCGGCGGTGGTGGCGAGTGCCGCCGAGTCGATGGTGGCGAGGGTCTGCCCGACCTGGACCTTGTCGCCGACGGCGACCTTGACCGCAGTGACCTCACCGGCTACGGCGAAGGAGAGGTTGGCCTGCCGAGTCGGTTCCAGGGTGCCGGTCGCACTCACGGTCTGGCGGATCTGCCCGACACTTGCCGCGACGAGCCTGGACGACACGGACGTCCCCGAATCACCGCTCAGGGTCCAACCGAGTAGTGTTCCGCCGACGGCGACGACGGCCACGGCGGCTATCACGACGACGCGGGTGCGGCCCCGGGGAATCCGGATTCGGTGTCCGGCGGACGACGGGCGGCGGGCACCCCGCCGGGCTCTGCGGATGGACGGTTCCGGCGGTTCGATGCTCTGCTGCGACGCCGTTTCGTCTGCCGACAAGGACGACAAGAACCCTCCAGGGTGACCCGCGATCCGGGGTGCAACCGCCGGAAGGCATGCAGAGGTTGAATTTCCGTTGTCTTTTTGGGCTACCGGCGGGCTGCGCCGGCATGAGCTCCGGTGGGGGCGCTCTGAACTCTGTCGGAAGATCTTAAAGATTCGCTGGTGAGATCCTGTGAAAATTCTTAGCGAATCATTGTTTTTTGGGCCGTGGGGGCGCTGAACGGTAAAGCTATGAATAACCTGTGAATTTCGGCGTCGACAGTGCGGATCGTTGACTGCGTCCGTCCGATCTGCTTCCCGAGTCTCGCCTCCCAGCCGAGCTGGCCATGGTCGATCCGTCCACGGACACCGCGCAGGCGGCTGTGTTCCCCGCCGGGCCCGACGGGAGCTACCTCGCCGGATCGTCGGATCGTCGTTCATGGCCGAGAGCGGCCTGACGACACTTCCCCGGCCTTCCGCGCCAGTGGCGCTCAGGACCGTGATGGCGGCAGACCCGAACGGGATTGGCGAGACGCCTGTCAGCGCTTACGGACGAATACGAGCCGCTCGCCACGAATATCGACGTTCCTCGCGGACCAGCCGGCGTCGTGGATGGTCCGAGCCACGGCACGTCCGTCGTAGCCGCTCCAATGGGCCGGATGTTTCCTGGCGGACGGTGACAGCGGCAGCGCGATGATTTGTTCGATCTCTGCGAACGTGAGCTGGATTCTTTCCTCGTACCGGCTGCACAGCCACTCCCGCAGCGCCCGGTACCTGCCGACATGCTTCTGTGCATGGTCGCTGTCAGACGAGGCACGACCGACAGCATCCGCTGAGCCCGCGTGAGTCGGGAACCGTGGTGCCACACCCGGCTTCGCCCGGCCTGTCAGCGCGGTCCCGATCTGTGCCGCCAGCCGTTCACGAGCCTTGGCGGGGGACAGGCCGAAGACGCCGAAGGCGACGACCCCGCCGAGCAGACCGGGCCGTGGGCAGTCCTCCACCAGTTGATTCCCGGTCCGCATTCTCCACCCTTGCCGACAAAGTTGTTGTGGATCAGGGGAAAGCGGGGTGTCGGCGTGACCGAGCGACGCCGCCCAGGGAGGCTCGCGCCGTGTGAATGATCGGACAAGGGAGAGCAGGAGCCATGGCGGCAGGCGAACGGGACTCCCACAAGATCCTCGTGGATCGGTCGGAGGGGTTCGGCGAGCGGCTGCTGGGCGTGCTGCTGGACCGCGCGCACGAGATGCCGCCGCAGCTGATCGCCCCACTCGTGGCGGAAGAGGTGCGCAGGATCGGGGGTCGGGACGTCTCGATCCTTCTGCAGGACTATGAGCAGCTGGTGCTGACGCCGCTGCCGGGTCGCAATCTCACGATCGGGGAGCCCGTGCCGATCGACGACTCGCCGGCCGGCACGGCTTTCCTCAATGCTAAACCCGTCGAAAAGCCGCAGGCTGACGGCATCCGGATGTTCCTGCCGCTGCTGGACGGCAGCGACCAGGTGGGGGTGCTGGCCCTCACCCTCGACACCGTCGATGACGACGACCGACGGTTGCTGCGGCGACTCGCCGGCCTCGTCGCCGACATGCTGGTCACCAAGAGCAACTACACCGACCAGTTCTTCCAGGCCAGGCGGCGCGAATCGATGAGCGTGGCCGCGGAGATCCAATGGTCCCTGCTGCCCCCGCTGACCATGCTGACCCCGCAGGTCGCGGTGGCCGGCATCCTCGAACCCGCCTACAACATCGCGGGCGACAGTTTCGACTACGCCCTCAACGACGACATCCTGCACGTCGCCATCATCGACGCGATGGGTCACAGCCTGGATGCCGCCGTCCTGGCGACGGTGGCGATCGGCGCCTACCGGCATGCCAGACGAGCCGATATCGGGCTCGCCGAGCTGTACATGTTCATGGACGATGCCATCCACCGGCAGTTCGGGCCCGACCACTTCGTCACGGCACAGATGATGCGGCTGGATATCGGCACAGGTCATCTGCAGTGGGTCAACGCGGGTCACCCGGCGGCGCTGCTGATCCGCGGTCGCCGGGTCATCCAGGCGTTGACGGGTCCGGGCACCCTGCCGGTCGGCTTCGGCGGTTACATGCCGCAGGTCAGCGAGCAGCAGCTCCAGCGCGGTGACCGGGTGCTGTTCTTCACCGATGGTCTCGTCGAGGAGCATGAAGTCGGCGGGGAACAGTTCGGCGAGGCACGTCTGATCAGCGTTGTGGAGCGGGTCCAGGGAAAAAGTGTGCGGGAGATGGTGCGAGATCTGTCCCACACGCTGATGCGGGAACGCCGCGGGATCACGACCGACGACGCGACTCTCTTCCTGGTCGAGTGGAGCGGGGGTAGCGCCGACCACCTCGCCAGCCTGGATCTGTAGGACGGACTGCGACGCTGACGCCGTCAGCTCCAGGTGACCACGGTGTGGTCGTCGATGAAGCCCATCATGGCGGCGAGCGTGGTGCGGGTATGGGTGCGGGTGTTGTCGGCGTTCGGCTCCACGGCGTGGACGTGGGCGCCGTTGAAGACGTAGATGTCGCCGGTGTTGACCTCGATGTACTTCGTTTCGTGGCCGACGAGAGATGCCGAAGGATAGGGGGAGCCGGTGATAGCAAGACCCAGCCGGCTCTTGCTCCCGGCGTCGGGCTGGATATTCCAGTAGGCCAGGCGTCCGCCCAGGTCGTTCTCGAGGCAGATGTTCAGCGCCACCACGGATCGTTGGAGTACGCCGCGGCGCTCGAAGTCGGCCATCTGGGGATCAGCGCACTGCGAGTAGTCGTCGTGCGGGTTCAACGCGAATTCGCCACCACCGTGCCAGGAACGGAGCAGCGCCCGGCTGGCGACGCGGCCATCCTGCGCGGCCGGACGAACGATGGCGCCCTCCCTCGCCAGCGCGTCGGAGAGCCCCGCGTAGAAGACCTTCATCGGATCGCCCTCGACGTCGAGCAGGTCGTCGAGGATCGGATTCACCTGCTCGGACTCGTCCAGGTACTGGGCGGTCGGCTTGTGCCAGGTGTAGGAACCGAGGTAGTAGCCGGGTGCCTCGGCGCCGCGGGTCAGCCGGTGCGGGCTGTCCCAGAACCGGGCGGCGATCTCCGCGCACACCTCGACCGGGACGACGTCCCGGAACACCACGCCCGCGACGCGGCCGTGGAGCACGTCGAGAACCGGTTCCGGTGCGAAGTGGTCGTACTCGCGGAACACGAAGTAATCCTGGTCGCCGATCCACCCGGTGACGGGTGCGATGTCCGGATGGTCAGTCACCTGGGCTTCTCTCTCGTTGGCGTGGACGGAAGGACGACAAAATCTCCACCCGCGATCGTCGGTGCAGATGGCAGATGGCAGATGGCCGCGGATCGGCGCGCAGGTGAGGAACTGCCGGCTACCGGAAGTGACGCGCCACCGAGTCGACGAAACCGAACAGCTCGGTGTGCATGGTGCTTCTGGCGGGATCCGGAAATGTGATGTTGAATAGCTGGTAGCGGTGGTAGGCGAGGATCAACGCCGCCTCGGTGATTCTCGCCGGTAGTGCAGAAATGGATGGCTCATCGAGAGGGCTGATCTCCTCGTAGCCCGCGAGAAGAGATTCCATGCGGGCCGGTGCCAGCAGACCCGTGCCGTCCTGGGCGAGCCCGACGATCGCTATGCCGAGGTCGAGAAGCGGGTCGTCCCTCGAGATGTTCTCCCAGTCCAGCGCGGACAGGCGGCCGTCATCGTGCACGATGAGATTGTCGGCGAAGAAATCGCCGTGAATGACTGTCCGGGTGGCCCGGCGGCGGCCCACGGAGTCGCGCACGCGCGCCAGCCGATCGGTGAGCCAGGCCGCGAACTCCCGGTCGGGGAACCGGCCCAGCTCGGCCTCGTCCCGGGCGGAGAGGCGGCGGGTTCCGGCAGGCAGCGTCAGCAGCGTGGGGGAGTTCACCGGTAGCGCGTGAATATCGGCAAGAAGCCTTCCGGCGGCCGGCAGGTGAAGGTGCGTCAGCGGGTCGAGTATCGCCCCCGAGATCCACCTTTTGAGAATCCCAGGGCGACCATCCAGGGTGATGGAAAGCTGGCCGTCGAGGCTCGGGATGATTTCCGGTGCCGGAACTCCCAGCCGGAAAACGCCCTGCATGTGTGCGGCGAGTCTGGCCGCATCCGGCGCGTCGTGGTTGTCCAGAATGGTGAGGACGAACTCGCCGTCCACACCGGCCAGATGGAAACTGGAGTTCACCGCACCACCGGCGAGCGATATCAGCCGCGGCTCACGAAGGCCGTAGTGCCCCGCGACGACAGCTGGATCGATCTGGTCGACCGTCGTGTAGGTCGCCAACAGGGCCGCTCCTTTCCCCCTTCCGCGGCGTCATGCCCTCGGCCGTTGCCGATGGTTGCCGGTCGTGGACGGACGGCTTCTGTGTCGTCCACCCACTTTGCCACACGCAGACCACGCGAAGGTTCGCTATTCGGCAGATTAGGTGAATGGCGACAGATGACCGAACTCCGCACCCCGCGTGCAGGCGTGGGGTGCGGGGTTTACACAGGTCGGCCGGTGGCGGAGGTCAGAAGCCGGGGAACGCCGCGCGGAGCGTGTCGACGTCGACGCCGTCGGCCTCGAAAGGCGGGGTGTGGGCGGGGTCGAGGCGGCCGTAGACCAGGCGGAGGAACGCCTCGGCCGACAGCCGAAGCCGGGCGGGCCGTGCCTCGCCGTCCCAGGGGCCCAGGCTCACGGCGTCGCCGAGGTCGAGGGCGATCTCGCGGTCCGGGGCGGTGGTGGTGACGTGGATCCGGGCCGGGCTGGTGGGCTTCCCGGCGAAGCCGGCGATCATTGCGAGGCCGTCGATGAGCAGGTCGACGGCGGCCGCGTCCACGGTGGCGGCGGGGTCGAGCACGACCGCGACGTCCCAGGTGTGCACGGCGTGCTCGCTCAGCCGGAGCCGGACCACCCCGGCGGCGTCGAGGCTCATCGGCCCGAGCGCGACCCGCAGACCCGCGAGCTGGGCGTCGTCGAGGGCCTCGTATGCCTCGACGAGGGCCAGGTCCGCGGGCAGCACGTCGGCGGCCTGCGCGTCCGGGGTCTTGGCGTTCCACGTGTCCCAGACGGCGACGAACTGCTCCTGGCCGGGGGCGTCCCGCCCGGCGACGGCGGCGTCGAGGACACTCCGGCTGATCTCGGCGCCGGACCCGAGGTGGGAAAGCACCTGCGCGATCGTCCACTCGTCGTCGTAGGAGGGCCCGCGCACCGCCTCGGCATCAAGCGGCTCGACGAGGGCACGCAGCCGCTCATGCGAGCGGCGAAGGCTGGCGATGGCGGTGCGGGCGTCGGTCAAGGGGGTGGCTCCTTCTGGGCTGAGGCTTCGGCGGCGGGCCCTGGAAATCGGCCGCGACGGCCGCCCGCCGACGCTGCATCATCCTCCCAGGTGACGACGGGCAGCGCCGACCCGCCCCGGCGCTGCGGGCGGCTGTCGGCACTGCGGGTGGCTTCGGCGTGTCGGGTGCCCGCACCTGGCGATATGCCCGTTCGGGTTGTAGCGGACGGGCCGAACGGCGCCGACGGCCGTCCACCCGTCGCCTGCCGCGGGGGAGTGGACCGCGGCAGGCGACGGGCGGTGGTGCCGTCGGGTCAGGCGCACTGACCGGATCGCGGCCCGATCACGGTGTTGCCCGTCTGCGCCAGGGTCGGCTGGTTGCCGGTGCAGCTCAGCGGACCGGTGACGTGGTTGTCGCGGAACTCGGGCACCGCGTCGTCGGGCAGCGGGCCGCTACCGCTGTTGTCGACGATCCGCACCGGACCGATGATCGTGTTCGCGGAGGCCTCGAGGCCGCCGGTGTTCGCGTCCACGGTCAGCGGGCCGCGCAGCGTGTTGGCGGCGCAGGGCGTCACGTCGGCGGCGTCGGCGCCGAGCAGGACGTAGCCGCGGGCGGCGTGGATCGTCACCGGGCCGGTGATCGTCGACTGGCAGGCGGTGAGGGCCAGCGCGCCCTCGGCGGTCACCGGGCCGGTGACCGCGGCGCCGGTCAGCGCGAGCGCCCCGCCGGAACGCACGGTCACCGGGCCGACCTGTCGGCCGCCCGGGCCGACGCACAGCGACTGGCCGGCGGCGACCGTCAGGGGACCGGTGCGCGTCGTCGTGACGCACGGCTGGCTGAACCCGACGGTGACCTCGGTGGATCCGGCGGTGGTCCCCGGTGCGAAGGCCGGGTCGCCGCCATAGCTGGCCGTGATCGCATGCGTGCCGGGTTGGAGGCCGCTGACGCTGACGCCGGCCTGGCCGCCGCTCAGCGGCGCCGTTGCCAGCGTCGCGGCCCCGTCCAGGAAGGTGACCGTCCCGCCGGGGGTGCCGGCGGCCGGGTCCGTTCCGGTGACGGACGCGGTGAGGGTGACGGTCTGGCCGAACAGCGGCGTGGTGGTGCCGGTGGCGAGCGCCACCGAGGCGCCGTACCGGAACGACACCGTCGCGCGGCCGTCGCCGTGGTTGACGCCCGGGACCAGCGCGGCGTCGGTCACCGTGGGGGCCGCAAAGCCGCTGCCGCCGCCACCGCCCGCCCCGTAGAAGTTGCCCGGGTC
>NZ_JAMPTM010000321.1 GCF_025403375.1 Frankia gtarii | reverse complement strand
CCCAGGGGCGGCGCAGGTCGGTGGTGAGCTCGCGGGCGAGACGGAGCTGGGTGTGGGCGGCGAGCACGAGCCAGGTCCACCGGTCCGCGGCCTGAGGGTCCCGGAGTTTGGGGGCGGTCCAGCCGAGGGTCTGCTTGAACAGCCGGAAGGTGTGTTCAAGGTCGAACCGGCGGAGAAACGACTGCCAGGCGCGGTCGATGCCGCCGGTGTCGGTGGTGGCGGTGGAGCACCACAGCCAGACTGGTTTCGGGTTCCGCTCGGCTGGCAGGTGGTCGACGGCGAGACGGATCAGGGTGCCTTCGATGATCGGGAGCTGGTCGGTGTGCGTCACCCAGGCGGCGCGGCGGGTCAGCCGGGGGTGGGCCCGGTGCCAGGCGGTCGCGACGGCGGTGCCGTACCGGGTGGTCTCGGTGGTCGTGGTGAGGGCCGGGTCGGGCAGGCTGGCCGGATCGGCCAGGCGTAGTTCCGGGCCGTGGCGGGGTGGCCGGCCGGACGCGCGTGGCGGGCGAGGTGGGACGGGGAGGTGGAAGACCCGGTCGGAACGCAGCCGGCCGACGAGGTCGACGGGTAGGTCGGCGAGTAGCCAGGCCAGGCGGGTGACGTCGTAGCCGGCGTCGAGCACGACGAGGATGTTCGGGTCGCCGTCGGTGTGGTGGCCGGCGGCGACAAACCGGCTGACCACGTCACGGATCTGTCCGGCGGTCACGGTGGTGAGGTCGTCGTCGGGGCCGAGGCGCAGTGCGTCCAGCACCGCCGTCCACGACGTGCGACCTGGCTCGAGCGCGGCCACGAACGAATAGGGCCAGCCCGGGATCAGCTGGGCGTTGCCCTTCCCCCGGCCATAGGTGTGACAGAACATCCGCTGCGGACTGGTCCCCGCGTCCGGGCGCAGCCACGGACTGACGTCCACCCCGAGAGTGATCCGACCGTCGGTAGCCCGTGGCAGTGGCAGCCCGGCCAACGCCCGCCGCAACCGGCTGATCTCTACCCGGCCGTGGTTCACCGCGTCGTACAACGCGCCGTGCCCCCGGCGGTGCTCCGGTGCCAGCGACAGCCCGACCAGGTCACGTACCGGACCGTCCGTGCACAGCACGGCGTCGGCGAGCTCGAACAGCGCGTCTGCCCGCCGAGCCAGGCAGCCGTAGAGCTCCTCCCGGAACCGACACAGCACCTCCAGATGCTCGACGGCAGGGACATCGTGGGCCAAGCTGTCCTCCACGACCTTCTGTCTGATCACGGTGTCTTTGGCGAGAAACCACGATCAACAGGAGGTCGCTTCACGTCACGGCGACACGCCGGACCACCCCCAACCACCAGCAGCTATCACACAGAGTGACACCCGGAGGTTAAACGACAAGCTGAGCGGGAGCGACGAAACGGCTGCGCGTCCATGCCAGCGGCTGGCGTGCCCGCTCGGGTAGTGAACCTCGTCGTGCTGTCGGGTGCTCGGGTCAGTGAGCTGGAGGAAGAGTCGCTCCAGCTCGGCCCGCGATGGCTCGCCGTCGAACCGTTCGTGCGCCGTTGCGGCGGAGTTCAGGACTCGGGCGGTCCTTCAGGTAGAGGAGGGGCCGGCGGGATGACCGGGGGCCTGTTGCGCAGCACGAGGACCAGTCCGGCCAGAGCTGTCAACGTGCCGGGCAAGGCGGCCAAGGCAGCGATCACAATCGGCACCATGCCGTTGCCTGCGCTCGTATCGCTAGTGTGCGACGCCGGTGCGGGCACAACGACGACGGTCGGAGTGCCTCCTGGCTCGGCTGTCGGGATCGAGTTCGCGGTGGCGACCACCGGCGTGACCATCACGGCCCTCGGGGCGGGGATACCGACGACGGCGAGCACGATCAGGACACCGATAGCAGCTCCAGCGAGCGCGCTCCCGATCTCCATGAGCCGCCATCCCCAACGGTGGCGTGCGCAGGGGGCCCTATCCGCCAGATCCAGGTCCCAGGCCCCGCACTGGTCGACAGATCCATCCCGGGAGGCTGCGAAATCCTCCCTGGAAACTAGCGGTATGGCAACGGTCAAGGCAGTCACGACGGTCCCCATTTCCCGGTCTGCACGATGGGTTCGACGTCCACCGCACCTGCAACGTTGCGCACGGTGACAGTGCAGTCGGGATCTCGTTCGTCTCGGGAGTCGCTCGTATGGCCGGCGCGTTCTTGGCCGTCGTCCACGGCGTGCACTGGGGGCGGGGCAGGATAGGCCAACGCCTGGGCACGCCGACGATCGTTTCCCCCGTAGGAGTCGGCCCTTCCACCACCGGCCGCCTCGAGCAGAAAATTCTGCCTGCTATTCCGGGGCGGGAAAGGGGCGGGTTGTGAGTCGACTGTCCGGACCATCGTCGAAGACAGTCCAAGTACCACTCCCTCTACGACCGATGTGCTCCAACAGGCCAACCGACCATTGGTCGCGCGTCTCTCTGCACCTCTCGATCGCCGCGCCAATCTCATGCACCACCCGACGCTTTTCGTCGAACGGCAGGAGATCGATACGGCCGACGATCGCGGAAGCATCTCGCAACTCCGCGACCAATCCGACCGTCCTCAGGGTTACAACGTTAATATAGGCAAGCTCCGCCATACGCAGACGCAACTCTTCCGCGTGTCGGGTACAGCCGGCTTCAAAGGCCCCGAGTTCCAACCGCTGGTGGAGAACATCTTCATAGGCTCTCCGAAGGAGATCGAGCCATACGTCGACGACGGCACGGACGCGGATGTACCTCTCGAGATCGACTGTCGCCTGGTTTTCCTGCTTGGCGGTCTGCTCGCGCCGCTCCTTACGTCGCTCTATCTGCAACGGGCCGAGATAGGCGGCGGCTGCCCCGAGTGCAGCTCCTAGCAGGCCGCTCAACGTAGCGACCCATGTGGCATCCATGCACACGCCGTCCCAGGGATCTGATGGTGTTAACAGCGCAAACGGCTGGTTCGGATCGCCCTCAACCCGTCTTACGCCCAACGGGTGGCCCAGGGGTCCTCGGGTGGTCCGTCAGACAGGGCCTGCTGGGTGAACATCCGGGCGATCAGAAGGGGGTCCTCGGGCGCTTCCAGCATCAGGTGGGGGCCGGGAGGAATGCGGTCAGCGGAAATGTCAACGGGCTCATCAGGAATGAGATCGTCGTGGGCGACGACGCGAGGCGGAGGCAGCCGGCGGCTCCAGCGTTGCCGAGCGCCCTGGCGGGTACGGCCGGTGGCCCGACCGATCTGGCCCCAGTCTGCGCCGGCCGCGACGGCGTCGGCGACCGCCTGGTCGCGTTCGGCGTCCAGGCGTTCTTCACGTTGGGTCAGGACGGCGAGATAGGCCAACGCGACGGTGCGGGGGCTGGCGTGTTGCGGTGGGGGCCATTCCGGGTCAAAGGTTCTCACACTCCAACAGATTAGCCACTTTCGGCAACGGATGTTGCCGCCCACCCCGACAACATCCGTTGCATCAGTTTCTGAGCCCCCCAAGACCGGACATCCCCATCGATGGCAGTGTCCGCCCCTTCCTTATAGGTGCGACAACCTGCGTTTCCGGCAACGAGAATTGTCGAAGCATCATCCCGCATGCGACAACCACACTTGTCGTCCTGGATACGACAACCATACTTGTCGTTTGGTGCGCGACAACCACACTTGTCGTCGGCCCGGCGGATTCGCTGCCCGCCCGGCTGGAGCGGTAGCCGTGCACGGAGAACGGGAGTGAACGCCGTCGCCGCGATCCTGGCCACGACCACGGTCCCGGTCCTCGTCGGACTGCTGCTGCGCTACTTCCCCGACGCGGTTCTGACCCTGCTCGCCGGCCTGATCGCCCTGTTCAGCCGCAATCCCGTACGCAGCCGCCGCGCCATGGCGCTCCTGCGCCTCCTGCGCGCCCGCACCGACAACTCGCCCCACCCACCACCATGATCGACACCTTCGCGAGATGGTGATCACCAAACGAGGCGTCGGATCGACCGCCCGCCGCGATGCGCCCGTCGCCTAGACTGGCGAGCAGTAACAGTTTTTCGCGCACGGATGGTGCGCGTCACGAGCGCGCGGAGTCGACTGACAGCCTTGGTTCTGTCGCCAGGAACGGAGAGTGCCTGGCTGCGAGAGGTCAAGCGGGCTGTGCCCGTCCACAACAGGAAGCAGGAAGGCGGATCCGGTGGTGTCCAGGGCGCTCACGCGCACGAGGGATGCGGGACAGGCGATGCTCGCCGCGCTCGGTCTGTCCGACGGCGCAATCATGATCATGGTGGTGGTTACGGTAGTGGCCCTTTTTCTGGCCTGGGTGGTCAGCAGTGACGCGCGTACCCGGCGACTGTCCAGCCTGATCCGGTCACGACGCGCAGGCACGCGGCGATGACAACAGCGGACGACCGGATATCCCGGATCGAAGCGGCCCGGGCGGCCGAGGTGGAACCGCCGGCGGTGAACAACTGGGGCCGCCGACACGCGGATTTCCCGGCACCGTCGTACACAGCAGGACAGGACCTCTACTCCGTCTCCGCGCTCGCCACCTGGCTCGACTCACGGCGCATTCCCCGTAACGCCCTGCACAGCAAGGAGCCGCTCGGCACAACCTACGGCCAGCGGTTCCGGAAGAACCTCGACCTCCCCTCACCCACCCCGACCGAAAGGGTCCCACAGCACAGCGTGATGCAGACCGACGACGCACTGGCGAAAAACCTCTGGGACCCGCTCGAAAAGATCTGGGGCACCGTCGACTTCGGAACGAACCTCGAACTGGTGCTGTCCCTGCTCGACCTACGTCGCTCGGACACCATCCACTGGAAGCAGCTAACCAGCACAAAAGGAAGAATCGGTGATTTCCTCGGGAAGGTGCTGCCTAGGCAGGTGGAACGCTCACCCGGCCTCTCCGGTGTTTACGCCGGGATCCGGCAGGAGCGATGGCCTGACGAGGACCTGACACAGCTCATCACCATCATCGAACGCGCCGCCCCGCGCGAATCCCCGGACACCATCACCGGCGACACGTTCGAGGCCGCCGCCTGCCGGTTCCTCCTCGAAAAGGTCGCCGCCGCCCACGGCCGACGAGGAAAGGAGTACTTCACTCCACCGCCCGCGACACGCGTGATCATGGAGCTGATCGATCCACAGCCCGGTGAACGAATTTGCGACCCCTGCTGCGGCACGGGTGAACTCCTCGTGGCCGCGGGCATCCACGCCCGGCAGGCAGACCGCGCCACGCCCGACCCCCAGCTGCGCGGCTACGCTCTCGATCACCAGTCCTGGCGGCTGGCCACGCTCAACGCGGCCATCCACGGCCTGACCGTCGATCTCGGCGGCCATCCCATCAAGCCGCTCTGGCTGCGGCACTCACCAGCCGTCCACGACGTCGTCGTGATGAATCCGCCGTTCAACACGTCCGGCTGGAGCGACGGCGACCCCGCCGAACAGCCCTACTGGGAGTACGGCCCGCCTCCCGGACACAACGCCAACTTCGCCTGGCTGCAGTACGCCGTCTCGATCCTCGACGAAGGCGGCCGCGCAGCGGTCGTGATGCCCACCATCGCCGCGACCATCAACAAAGCCGGCGAAGGCGCGATCCGCGCAGCAATGATCACCCGAGGAGTCGTGCGCTGCATCATCGCGCTCCCCGACCGCCTGTTCCGCGAGACCTCCATACCGGTCGCCCTGTGGATCCTCGGCAGACCGACCAACAGCCAGCACGACGTGCTGTTCATCGACGCCCACCGAACCGGCGTCATCGTCGACCGCACCCACCGAGTACTCGCCGACGCCGACCACGCCCAGATCACCAGCGCCTACCAGGACTGGCTCCGCAGCCCCCCCGGCACCTACACCGGAGTGGCCGACTTCGCCGCCACCGCCACCCCCAGCCAGATCCGAGACCACGGCTACCAGCTCAACCCAGCGACCTACCTCACCACCGACCCGCCCGCCATCGACCTCCACGACACCATAGCCACCCTGCGCGCACTGCAACAGGAACTCGACTACCAGCACGAACAAGCCGCCTACGCCGACAACGCGGTCGCCCGACACCTCAGGTGGATCAATCTGTGAACACACTCCTCGGCCCGGTACCCGACACCTGGACCGCCACCACCCTCGGCGACACCTGTCTCGTCCAGGCCGGCCCCTCCGGCACCACCTACCGCCGCGCCGACCGAACCCCCACCGGAACCCCGGTGATCACACCGATGGACATCCGGGACAACCAGATCATCCTCGACAACTGTCACACCGTCGGCCCCGAGACCGTCTGCAGACTCAGCCGCTACACCCTGCAGCCCGGCGACATCATCTGCACCCGCATCGGCGAAACCCGACGCCACGCCCTCGCCGACGAGGACCACACCGGCTGGATAGACCACACCCGCTGGCTACTCAGCGCCGCCTGCATCTTCATCCGCCCACAGCAGGCGGTACTCCCCAAATACCTCGACCACTACCTACGGCACCCCCTCATCCAGACCTGGATAACCCAGCGCATCACCGGAGCCGCCGTCCCGACCATCACCGCCGAAACCCTCCGCGACCTCCCCCTCGTCCTGCCGCCCCGCGAGAGCCAGCACGCGGTAGCCGACACCCTCGAAGCACTCGACAAAAAGATCACAGCACACAGAAAGATCGCCCAGATCGCCACGGAGATGCGCGACACCCTCACACCCGCACTCCTCACCGGCGCCATCTCGCCGGGCGGAACGACGCCCTACGACTGACACGACCTCCACTAAGATCGAATTGGTGGCGGCTGGTCGAAGCTCGTCTGGATCACGCCGCCTCGTCCGAGGGGACGGCCCATCGGCAAGATCAGGTCGTGGCGGCGGTGGTAGGACGGCCGGGCACCAACCACGTTTCGCGATCACGCGGAACCTCTCCTGGCCGCTCCAACGCCAACAACCGCTCGCTGGCCAGGACTCCCGAATGGTCGTCACCAAGGACCTGCCGGCGGTCCAGGGTGTCCTCGTCCAGCACCCGCGCCCTCCTGCGATCGCCGAGGTCGGCCTGCGAAGCAGTCAGGTTGATCGGGCCGCTGTGGTGGACGTGAACTCCAGCCACCGCACCTCGACCTGATTGAGCTCGTCTTCAATCGACACCAACGACGACCGCACCGACCGGCCCTCGCCTTGGAGCCCACCGGCTCGAGAAACGTCCCGCTTCCGCGTTCCGAATTTGGCAGGCTTGTTCACACAGCGCAGGTGAGTCCGTCCGCTTCGGAAAGGACGCTGCCGCCGGATGCCGACGATCGATCGCGACGCCGTCCTCGACGCCACCGACCTTGCCGACCTCGCCACCGAGATCTGCGGTGAACCTCACGGCCGCGGACGAGGTGCCCGCTGGCACTGCCCGAACCC
>NZ_JAMPTM010000320.1 GCF_025403375.1 Frankia gtarii | reverse complement strand
GGGGGATGGAGGTCCTCGGCGCGGTGGGAGAGCGCGGCGGGGACGCGAACGGCGGAGGTTTCAAGGGCTGTCCTTCCGCACGCCGTCAAGCCTAGGGCACCGCGGGCACGGGGCTACCCGCTCACGGGGAACCATCGGCGACGGGCCGGCTGATTCCGCCGCTACGAACCGCCCGATGTCCGGTTCGTAGCGGTGGGCTGCCGGAGGCGTCCTTTGTCGGCGGCAGGTGGTGAGTGGCCTGTAGCCTGCGACCAGCTTGCCCGGGGGCGAGCCTCGGGTCGGAAGTGATGCCACCATGACCAGGGTGGACATGGCGCGCAGGCCCCGCCCTTCAGAGCGGGGTCAGCGTGTTGCTGCCGGTTGCTGCTGCCCGTCGATGTGTTCGCGTAGCAGTGCGAGTGGGGTACCGCAGGCCGATGTGGCGAGGTAGGACGGTGACCAGAAGTGCCCGCGGATGCTGTACCGGTTGATCTGGCCGGTGTGCGCGGAGCGCAGCCGTCGCGTCGAGACGCCCTTGAGGCTGTTCACCGGCGTAGATACCGCGATCTTCGGTGGGTACTCGACGAGCGGGTGGACGTGGTTGTCCTGGCCGTGGAACTCGGTCGTCACAGCGCCGAAGTCGGCGCACACGCCGGCCATACCTGTCGCCGTCGGATTCGCTTGTGGACAAAGGGTGACGGGTGAGGTGACCATCGTTCGCTACCGCTACCGCGCCTACCCCGGGCCGGGGCAGGTTCAGGCGCTGGCGCGGGCGTTCGGTTGTGCCCGGGTCGGGTTCAACGACACGCTGCGTGCCCGGGACGAGGTGTATGCCGCCGGGGAGCGGATCGGCGATACCGACGTGCAGCGCCGGGTGGTGACGCTGGCGAAGCAGACCCCCGAGGGTTTCGGGGTGACGCCGCGCGGGGTGCGGGCGGCGAAGGTCGGTGTTCTGCGGCTGGCCTGGTCGCGGGCGTTGCCGTCGGTCCCGTCGTCGGCGACGGTGATCCGGCAGGCGGACGGCCGGTACTACGTGTCGTTCGTCGTGTCGTTCGTCGTCGATGTCGTCGACGTTCCCTTCCCGGTGGTCGACGCCGAGGTCGGCCTGGATCCTGGGTTGGGCCGGCTCGCGACCCTGTCGAGCGGGGAGATCGTCGCGAACCCGCGTCCTCTGCGGTCGCGGCACCGCGGGCTCGCCCGCGCGCGGCGGGCACTCGCCCGCAGGCGCAAGGAGTCGGTGAACCGTCGCAAGGCGGTGCGCCGGGTCGCGGTCGAGCACCGGAAGGCGCGGGAGGCCCGCCGGGATCATCATCACACGCTGGCTGCTCGGCTGGTCCGCGACAGCCGAGCGGTCCACGTCGAGGGTCAGCGCCAGGTCGCCGCTGGGCGCAAAGACGGGGCTGCGACGCCGCGTCGGGCGGGGATGGTAGACGCCTGCGGAGCCGACGTGAGACCCGGACCTGTCCGGGCGGCTGGCCGTGAAACAGGAACCCACCGAGGTGCCGCGTGAACCCGCTCGGCACGGCAGGAATCCCCGCCCTTCAGGGCGGGGAGGACGGCAGGGAACTGTCGGACCAGGATGGAACTGTCGAATCATGATGGAACCACCGACCATGACCGGGGGCGCTGGTCCCACCATGGGGGCGGCGGAGGGTACCGAATCCGGGGGTACCGGCGGCCACGGCGGCCACGGCGGGCCGGCGCTGCCGCCGGGCGGGCTGCGAGCCGCCGCCGGGAACTCCGACGGGATCACCGACACCGCCTTCGGTGCCGCCGCGCTGGAGCTGGGCCGCGCATCGGTCGAGTTGGGCGCCGCCTATCGGGCGCTGGAGCGGGTCATGGCCACGGTGCTCGTCGCGCTCCGCGCCGTCGCCGTCCTGCTGACACTGTTCTACCTGGTCATCTGGCACTGGTACGCGGGCCAGCCGGCGGCCACGGCCGTCGTGGCGCTCAGCGTCGGATGGGGCGTGTTCTTCTGCGTGGTGGGCCTGCGCCGCGGGGTGGGTCGCCCGCTGGCCGCCGCGAGTGTCGTCGTCGCGCTGGCACTGGCGCTGACGGCCGAGCGCTGGCTGCCGCCGGAGTCGGTGGGGGACAGCGGCAACTTCGTGTTCCTGACCGCCGTCAACGCGGCGATCGTCGCCGTGTGGGCCTTCCCGCCGCTGCTCGCCGCGCCGGGTGTGCTGCTGCTCGGCGCCGGCACCCTGGTGGGGGGCTGGGGGCACAACCCGCAGGTCATCGTCGAGTCGGCCATCCTGGTGCTGGTGCCGGGGCTGCTGGGCTTCGCGATCGGCCGGCTGCGCCAGATCGCCCGTACCGCCGACCGGCGCTGGGCGAACGTCGTGGCGCGCCACCGGGGTGAAGCGGTGGTCCACGCGGTCGCCCGGGACCGTCGGGAGCGCGAGCGGATCATCCACGACACGGTCCTCAACACGCTGACCGGCATCGCCTGGGGTGGGGGGCGGGATGTGGCGCTGGCACGCCGGCGCTGCGCGCAGAGCCTCGCCGCCGTGCAGGGCCTGCTCGACCCGGATGAGGCGACCGGGCCGGCCATCGACGAGCGCCTCGCCGAGGTCGTCCGCAACGCCACCGGCCCGCGGCTGCGGGTCACCTTCGACAATCATCTGCGCGGCGCCGCCCGTGGGGCGGTCCTCACCGAGCCGCCGGCCGTCGTCGGCGCCGCCTTCGCCGGAGCCGTCGGCGAGGCGCTGGCGAACGTGGAGCGCCACGCCGGCACTCGCCGGGCGCGGGTCCGCATCGACGGCGGGTCGGGTGTCGTCACCGTGCGGGTGTCCGACGCCGGCCGCGGCTTCGACCCGGGCAAGGTCGACCCGGCCCGGCTCGGTCTGCGCCGCTCGATCGTCGGCCGGCTCGAGGACGTCGCCGGGACGGTCGACATCGTCTCGGCGCCGGGGCGCGGCACGACCGTGCAGCTCCAGTGGCGCACATCGCGGGATACGCCGATCACTGGCGGCACTGGCGGCACTGGCGGCACTGGCGGGGCGCGGGGCGGCCTGCCTGCCGGCCGTCGGGGCGCGGCCGCGGTTGCCGCGGACGGCCATGGGGTCGTCGCCGATCGTCGTGGGGTCACCGCGATCGCCGACGACCTCGCCTGCGCCTACGCCGCCGGGCTGCGCCGTGCCGTCGGGCAGGTCACCGGCATCTGGCTGGTCATCATGCTGGTGCCGCTGGTCGCGACGCTCGGCTGGGTGCGGGCGCGCCCGGTCGCGGCGCTGCTGTGGGTGGGCCTCGCGCTGGTGGTCGCCGAGACCGTACGGCGGGTTCGGGGCCGGCCGCTCGGGCGCGCCGAATCGGCTGTACTGCTGGCGGTGGGCCTGGCTGTGACCGTCGTCAGTACGGCGAACACCCGCGGGCCGGACATCGTTCGGATCGCCGACTGGCCGCTGTTCGTCCTGCCGCTGCTGCTGGCGTTCATCACCGCCTCCCGGCCGCGGCGGGAGTGGATCGCTGCCCTGGTGGTGGCGATCCTGCTGCTGGTCGGGCTGGTACTCGTCCGGGACACGGACAATTCGCTCGTGTTCGCCCGGCTGAGCTCGAACATCTATGGGATGTGCGGCGTCCAGATCGTCACCGCCATGCTCGGCCCGCTGCTGCGCGCCACCGCCGACACCACCGCGCGCACCCTGGCGGCGGAGGCGGAGGTCGCCGCGCGCATCGATGCCCTGCTGATGATCCGCCGCGAGCGCGTCCAGTGGTTGGGCACCGTCGAGGCGGACGTGCTGCCGCTGCTGGCGGGGATCGCCGGTGGCCGGCTCGACCCGAGGGCGGCAGCCGTGCGCAGTCGCTGCGCGGTGCGGGCCGCCGTGATCCGTCGGATGCTGACCGGCGGCGGGCCGTCATCCGCGCTCGCGGATCTGGATCCGGTGCTCGCCGACGCCGAGAACGCGGGGATCAGCGTCGAGGTCCAGCTCTCCGGGGATCTGCGCTCGGCGCCGGCGCCGGTGCGGGTGGCATTGGCCGACCAGGTCGGCGCGGTGCTCGCCGCGGCCCCGGGCGGGCGGGCGATCGTCACGGTGCTGTGGGCGCCGGACGGGGGGAGCGTCTTCGTCGCGGTGCCCTGGCCGGACGGGGTGCCGCCGCCCTGGCCCGACGGCGCCGGCGACACCTGGCCGGCCACCGGGCTCGAGGCGGGCGCCCCCGACGTGGAAATCGGCGTCGATCTGGACGATCAGTGGCTGAGCCTGGAACTCACCTGGCCGCCGTCCATCCGCGCCGCGCCGACGGCCCGCGCCGGGTGAGGCCCCCGCGGCGGGCCCGGCGCGGCGCGGGCTCAGTACTCGCTGACGATCCGCCGCAGCACCTCGGGGGTGGACGCCGGCGTCGTGCTGTCGACGCTGAGCCGGTTGTAGACCTCCATGTACCGGTCGACGTCCTCGCGCTTGTCCAGGTAGGTGGAGCCGGTGAGCTGCTCGAGGTAGACGACGTCGGGCAGGTCCATCTCCGGGAAGCGCAGGATGGTGAACGCGCCGCCCTCGGCCGCGTGGCCCCCGAAGGCGAAGGGCATCACCTGCAGGGTGAGGTTCTGCAACGGCGCGAGGTTGATCAGATGCTCGATCTGCGCGCGCATCACCTTCGGGCCGCCGATCGGCCGGCGCAGCGCCGCCTCGTCAATGACCACCCACAGTCGCGGTGGGTTCTTGCGGTAAAGCAACTTCTGTCGGTTGATGCGGACGCTCACCCGCCGCTCGATCACGTCGACCGGCGCCCCACTGCTACCCTGAGTGATGATGGCTCGCGCATAGTCTTCGGTCTGGAGCAGGCCCGGAATGAACTGCAGCTCGTAGGTGCGGATCAGCTGGGCGGACTCCTCGAGCCCGACATATGGCTGGAACCAGGTGGGGAGAACGTCGTTGAAGTTTTGCCACCAGCCGGCGGTGTTCGCCTCGCGCACGAGCGACAGCAATGGAGCTCGCTCGGCTTCGTCCGTGACCTGATAGAAGGTCAGCAGGTCGGCGACATCCCGCTCTTTGAAGCTGACTCGTCCCAGCTCCATCCGGCTGATCTTCGACTCGGAGGCGCGGATGTGGTATCCAGCGGTCTCCCGGCTGATGCCCTTCTCCTCGCGAAGTCGACGGAGCTGAGAGCCGAGCAGGATCCGACGCACGGTCGGCCCACTTCCCGGCTGAGCTGTCGTCACGGTCGGCCCCCTCGCCATCGGTCAACGCAAGAGTATGACATCTGATCTTCTAGATCCGGATATGTGGCTGGTTCTCTTGTCTGGGCGACAGCTGCTTGTTTAGCGCAGCGAGGGTTATTTGTATACACGCTCACAGAGGGTGCTGGCGGTGGGCGTCCGCTGGCCTGGCGGTGTAGACGCCCCCGAAGGTGCGGCCGGGGATCGAAGGTAGCTCTCAGTGACGCGAACTCTCCGATCCGTTCCGGAGCCGTCGCATCGAGCCGCTTCCATTCCCCTCACCCCCTTCGGTCCTCCCGCTCGCACTCTCTCGCTCCACTCTCTCGCGTTCCCGTTCGCCCGCCCGGCCCGCGGTGTCCACGTTCCCCGGCGCTTCGGACTCGACGTCGCCCAGGTGCCCCTGGGCTGCCGGTCGCCTCCGCGCCGGCATGAGGCTCCGGTGCTGGCAGGGTTGCCTGTCGTCTGATTCCACCCGACCGCGGGGCCAGGTAGGGCGGCCGACTCCCCACTCGGGTGAATGTCGCCGGACCGGCGGCCCGGTCGTGGTGCTCGCGCCGCCCACCGGTGGTGGCCGACGAGGTTCCCACCCCAGCGGCGGCCGGAGATGTTCCGGCACCGAGATGGTGGAGCGCAGGTGCGACCGGTGAGACTTTGCGTGGTGCGATGGCCTCTCTGGTGGTCCGACGATGGGTTCCCATTGCGTTGCCCCCCGCGCGTTCGCGCGGCCCCGGGACTCGGCCGTCGCCGGCCGCGTCCCGATGTCCGACGTGTCGGGGCTATGAACTTTTACACCAGCGGGTTCCCCTCCGATCAGCGTCCCTCGCCGCGGGAGCCCCGGTGCCCTGCCGCGCTTGTGTGTCATTCCCGCAAGTCAGCGACCTCTATGTCGGCTACATCCCTTGATGCACCGTTGCGGAGCCGCCGTCCGGCTGCGCGATTCATCACTTTAGGAATTAATCAGGGCGATTTGCTCACTCCTTCGGGTCATCTCTGCCGGCCCTGGACCAGGAGTGCTAGCGCCTGCGGGGGAGGCCGCCGTCTGCGGGACCGGTGCGTCGGGTCCGCTCGGGGCGGGGTCCCGCTCCTTATCGCCGGGGCGGGCGCGGGTTCGGCCGTCGGGCGGGCGCCCCGTCTCGAGGCGCGCGACCGCGGCGGGCGCATGGACGGCCGCACGTGAGGCCGGGGTGCGCACATGCGACCCGCTTGATGCACGTGCACCCGACCGTGCTGTATCGTGAGCCGAAGTTCGTGCAGGCGCACACGCGAGTACATCGGTAGGGGTTCTCGGGGGTAGATCCGTCCGGTGTGATCGGCGGGGTGTCCATCGCAGTGCGGCGGTGCGACGGGGCGGACTGCGTGGGGTGAGGGCCGTCGTGGCACGGCTACTCGGGTCTTCAGGAGATCGCGTGACCAAGATCTACAGTGGCATGTCGGCGGCGGCGCTGGAGCGCGTGACCTGGCAGAAGAGTCGGCGCAGCAACTCGCAGGGCAACTGCGTCGAAATGGCGAAGCTGCCGGGCGACGAGGTGGCCGTCCGCAACTCCCGGCATCCGAACGGCCCCGCCCTTGTCTATACCCGAGCTGAGATAGAGGCTCTGATACTCGGGGCCAAGGATGGCGATTTCGACAACCTTCTCCAGTAGGCGCCCGCCATCATGGTCCTGCTGACTCCGGTCGTCCCTTCCCGGCAGACGTGCGACACGGCCGTGCGGGCTCCGCTCGCCCCTAGCCCGCAGCACGCGTGGCTGGCCCAGACGTCGCAACGCGACGTCGCCCCGGCCACCGACCTGCTGGATCGGACGGACATGCGGTGCAACGAGGCCCGTTCTGTCCCTTCCCGTACCGACCCGCCGATGCGGCCGGCGATCGCCTTCGCGGCGCTTGCGGCCAACCGGACCGGAGACAGCATGCGCCCGCCTACCACGGAACGGATCTTCAGCTCGGGAGATCTTCCCCTGCTCTCACTGCCGGGTGCCGATGGGCTCATCACCTGCCAGTGGACCCACGAATCCCTCGGCGTGCCGGGCTCGTGGCAGGACGACGGCGACACGATCGCCGAGCGTCGGCGAGCGCAGGTGGGCTTCGTCCTGGTCGAGCCGGCGTGGCTGGTCCGGGCCGCCGCCGAGCAGGTGCGCTCGGCCGGCGTCGACGCCATCGTGCTGCACGCCCACCCGAGCC
>NZ_JAMPTM010000031.1 GCF_025403375.1 Frankia gtarii | reverse complement strand
CCGCGAGCCCGCCCGCACCGCCGCCGTCAGCCGACGAAGCCGGATCGTTCCTCGCGGCGATTCTGAGCGTCTCGCCGGACGCCGCTTCCGGTGGCGAAGTCACTGACCCGGGCGACTCCACCCCACCCTCGGCCCCGCTCACTCCCGCAGAGGACACGGAATGACCCCCGATGCCACCGGCACTCTCCACACCGACCACTGGCGTGGGATCGACGCCAACCGCTGGATGGTGGAGGAAATCGAGACGACGCAGGGCGTACGGCACGCGTTCGTTTTCACCGCCGATGGCTTTGTGACCGCCGTCTCCAGCACCATGGACCGCGACGGCGCCGAGAAGCTCGCCGCCGCGTGCTCGGCCATGGCGTCCCTGGGCAGGGCGGTTGCCGGAGACCACGGTGAGGGCGGCATTCCCAGCCACGTGGTGTACGAACTCAACGGCGCCAAGCTGATGTTCCGCGGCGCCGGCGAACGCACCTACCTGGGTGTGATCACCGAGGCCGTGATTGACCCGGCGCTCGTCGCCCACCAGATGACCACGACGGTACGCAAGATTGGCGAGAAGTCGTTGAGCTCCGCCGAGCGCCCGCACTAAGCCGTGGTCGACCCCACGGACTACCTCGGCCCGGTTCGACCGTATGTGCTGACCGGTGGCCAGGCGCGCCCCAGCCGCAACACGGTCCGGCCGGAGACCCTGCTGGTGGCGAATGCGGACGCCAGCCTGCCGCCCTCGGCCACGCGTCAGCATCGGTCCCTGGTGCAGCTGTGCCGGGGAATGCTGTCGCTGGCCGAGGCCGCCGCCCACCTGAAAATCCCGGTGAGCGTCGCGGCGGTCATGGTCTCGGACCTGGTCGACAGCGGCCATCTCGCCGTGCGCACGGTGGGGGCCGATCCGGATACCCCGAACCAAGAGCTTCTCGAAAGGGTCCTGTATGGTCTCCGTAGCCTCTGATCACCGCGGGGCTGATCGTGACGAGGCGGACCGGTATGTCTCGCCGACGGTGCGTCAGTCGGTCAAGATTCTGGTCTCGGGCCCGTTCGGTGTCGGCAAGACCTCGTTGATCGACTCGGTGAGTGAGATCGTACCGCTGCATACCGAAGAACAGATGACCCAGCAAAGCTTGGGGGTCGACTCGCTGACGGGTGTCGAGCGCAAGACGTCGACGACGGTCGCCCTGGATTTCGGTCGGATCACCCTCGGGGACGACATCGTGCTGTATCTCTACGGCACTCCCGGGCAACGACGATTCTGGGACCACTGGGCCGGGCTGGCCGAGGGCGCGATCGGCGCCCTGGTCCTGGTCGACACGCGCAGGCTGGAGGAGAGCTTCGAGGTTTTCGACCAGATGGAACTGAGTGACACGCCCTTCGCCGTGGCCGTGAACGTGTTCCCCGATACGCCGGATATCTCGCTGGACCAGATCGTCGCCGCGCTGGACCTGCCCACCGATACGCCGATGACGTCCTGCCGGGCTCTGGACAGGCAGTCCTCGATCCAAGCGCTGATCACTCTGGTCGAGCACGCGACGGTATCCTCCCGGCTGACAGGGGCGCATCGATGATTTCCACCCGCCATTCCCTGTCGGACTTCACGGGTCTGACTCCGCTGTCGGAGACCACCACCTGCGCCGACCCACAGGCCGCCTACCGGGTGCTGCGGGAGCGGTGGGGGCAGGTCGCACCGGTGGAGCTCGAACCCGGTGTACCGGCCTGGCTGGTCATGGGCTATCCCGAGATTCTTCACGTGGTGCGCAACGAGCGCCTGTTCGCCCGCAATCCCTCGCACTGGCGGCTGCTGTCCGACGGTGTCGTGCGCCAGGACTCCGGACTGGGACCGATGATGTTCCCGCGGGACAACGCCTACTTCGCGGACGGAGCACGGCATCGCCGGCTGCGGGCCCCGCTCGACGAGGGCATCGCGGGCATGGACCAGCACGCCCTCCGGCGCTCGCTGCAGGCGACCTGCCGAGAGCTGATCCGCGGGTTCGCGAAACGTGGCGAGGCCGACCTGGTCACCGAGTACGCGTCGGTCATTCCCATGCTGGCGGTCTCCAGCCTGTTCGGAATCTCCACCGAGCACGGCCATCAGCTGCGGGCCGGCCTGATCGCCCTGTTCGGCAGCGGCGAGGACTCGCAGGAGGGCAACCGCACCTTCGAACGCATCCTGACCGAGGTCATGCAGTCGCACGCGGCCAGCCCGGCCGAGGATCTCACCACCGCCTTCCTGGCGCACCCGAACCTGCACGACAGCGACGAGGTCGTGCAGTCCATCGTTCTGATGATCTCGGCCGGCTACGAGACGACGACCTCGTGGATCGCGCAGACCATCCGGCTGATGCTCACCGACCCTCGGTTCGCCGGGCGCCTGCACGGCGGCCGTCTGGGCGTGGACGACGCGCTCGACGAGGTGCTGTTCCGCGATCCACCCATGGCCAACATGCCCGCCCGGTACGCGCTCGCCGACACCGAGCTCGCCGGGCAGCCCATCCGCGCGGGCGACGCCCTGATCCTCGGCCTGGGCGCGGCCAACGCCGACGCGCGCATGCACACCGACGACCCCTGGCTGGAGACCGGCAACCGTTCGCACCTGGCGTTCTCCGCCGGCCCGCACACCTGCCCGGCCCTGGACCCCAGCCGTCTGATCACCCGCACAGCCGTCACGACCGTCTTGACAGAACTGCACGACCTCACCTTGGCCATTCTTCCGGATGAGATCGAGCTTTTGTCCTCGCCGTGGACCCGCTGCCCGGCGAGCCTTCCAGTGCGTTTCGTCGCATCCGACGTGCCCATCGTTGAGCAGGAGGTCTCGCATGGCTGACTCGACCGCCATCCCGCTGGTTCCCCTGGACCCCTTCGGCGCCGATCACCACGGCGAACAGCGCCGGCTGCGGGAGGCGGGTCCGGTGGTGCAGGCCGAGCTGCCCGGCGGCATCCGCGTGTGGGTGGTCACCGACCACGCCCTGCTCGCCGACCTGGTGGCGGACGAGCGGGTGAGCAAGAACTGGCGGAACTGGAGCGCCATCCAGGACGGGACGATCACCGACGACTGGCCGCTGGTCGGCATGATCAAGGTGACCAACATGGTGACCAGCGACGGCGTCGCGCACTCCCGCCTGCGCCGACCGGTGACCCGGGTGTTCACGCGCGGCCGGGTGGAACAGCTCCGTCCCCGCGTCAACCAGATCGTCGCCGAACTGCTGGACGAGCTCCCCTCCCATGCCGGCCCCGACGGATCGGTGGATCTGCGGTCGCATTACGCCTACCCGGTGCCGATGCAGGTGATTTGCGAGCTGCTTGGCGTCCCGCGGGAGTGGCGCGCCGAGCTCCGCCGGCTTGTCGACAGCATCTTCCGCACGGACACCAGCAGCGAGGAGGCCGTGGCCACCGAGCGGCAGCGTCTGGCCCTGCTCGCCGAGCTGGTGCGGCTGCGTCGCGACGAGCCCGGTGAGGACCTCACCAGCGCGTTGATCAAGCTGCGCGAGGAGGACGAGGCGGCGCTGACCACCGAGGAGCTCGTCGACACCATCTGGCTGCTGCTCACCGCCGGCCACGAGACCACGCTGAGCCTCATCACCAACGGCATACGCGCCTTGCTCACGCATCCGGACCAGAAGGCCATCGCCGTCGCCGGTGACGCCGCGACCTGGTCCAGTGTGGTCGAGGAAGTGTTGCGCTGGGACGCGCCGATCGGGAACTTCCCCGCCCGCTACCCGCTCGAGGATGTCACGATCGCGGGCGTCACGATCGCGAAGGGCGACGCGATTCTCGCCGCGTACAGCGGTGTCGGGCGCGACCCCCGCCAGTACGGCCCCGACGCCGAACAGTTCGACGTCACCCGCGCCCCCCAGCGGCATCTGTCCTTTGGCGGCGGACCGCACCTGTGCCTGGGCGCGCACCTGGCGCGCCTGGAGGCAGGCGTCGCCCTGCCCGCTGTGTTCGTCCGGTACCCGGACCTGCGCCTGGCGGCCGACCCCGCGACCCTGCCGCCGGTTCCGTCGTTCTTCTCCAACAGTGCCGCCGCGCTGCCGGTCCAGCTCGGCCAGGCCGCCGTGGCCCCGCCCTCCGTTATCTGAGAGACGCTCGGGGCCGTCATGTGAGCCGGCCGAGGCGCGCGTTGCTCCCCTCGGCTTTGTTGCATTGGCGGAGTCCGCTGTCCGGCGGCTGCCGATCAGTCATGATCGAGTGATGCGTCGACGTCGTGCCTGTTCACCGGTTCCGACGTCGGAGTTCGCGGGGTTCCGGTTCCCACCGGAGGTGATCGTCCTCGCGGTCCGCTGGTACCTGCGGTACGCGCTGTCCTACCGGGACGTCGAGGAGCTGCTCGCCGAACACGACCTCGAGGTTGATCACGTCACGGTGTATCGGTGGGTGCAGCGCTTCACGCCCTTGCTGGTCGAAACGGCTCGGCCGTGTCGGCACCGGCCCGGTGACAGGTGGTTCGTGGATGAAACGTATGTGAAGATCGCGGGCCGGTGGACGTACCTGTACCGGGCGGTCGACCAGCATGGCCAGGTGATCGACGTCCTGGCCAGCGCCCGCCGCGACCGGGCCGCCGCCCGCAGGTTTTTCACTCTGGCACTGGCACATGGTCGCCGCCCGGTCGAGGTCACTACGGACAGGGCACCTGTCTACCCGCGGATCCTCGACGAGCTGCTCCCCGAGGCCTGTCACGTCGACGCCGCCCGGGAGAACAACCGGATCGAAGCCGACCACGGCCGGTTGAAAGCGCGGCTCCGGCCGATGCGCGGGCTGAAACGGCTGCGCTCCGCCCAGACGATCAGCGCCGGCCACGCCCTGGTCCAGAACATCCGCCGCGGCCACTACGAACTCGGGATCGACACCAACCCACAGCTGAAGCTGGCAGCCGCGTTCACCGAACTTGCAGCAGCCGTCTGACCGGCAGCCGCCTCGGCCGCTGGCATGCCCAGCTTCCCCGTAACGCAACAGCGCCCACCCAGGCCATCTGACCGAGACCGCCCGAGGCCCTGCATGCGCTGAATCCCCGCAATGCAACAGCGCCCGCTCGAGTAACGCGGATGTGGGCGGCGCACCTGGGATCCCCATCGACTTTTCCATCGGCTTCCCCATCATGACGCTCCTGCGCGGCCGTCCCTGGGACAACGCTCGGGTTGCCGCGACCACGCGGTAGGGATTACAGATACGCCGGTGGGCGGCGCCAGGTAGCCCCTTTGGCTCCGGCTGGTCAGCAGGTATCCGGCTGCGGCGGCGAAGATGAGGATCGAGGTCCCGCCGACCCGGCGCTTCAGCCGCGACGGTGCGCGGTCATGGGCAGGCCGTCGCGGGGGCGCAACGTGACGAGCGGTTGTGGGACGATCTCGATGCCCGCGATCGGTTCGAACGACCAGTGACGGCTGATCGCGGCCAGGGCGAGGACCCCCTCGGAGTGGGCGAACGTGTTGCCGATGCACTGGCGCGGGCCGCCGCCGAACGGAAAGTAGGAGTAGCGCGGCTGGCCCGGCGGAGCCGCGCCGACGCCGATCGCCGGGCCCAGCCAGCGGGTCGGGTCGAAGCGCTCCGGGTCCGGCCACCAGTGTTCGTCGCGGTGCACCACCCACTGGCTGAACAGCAGCGTCGAACCGGCCGGCAGCAGGTAGCCGCCGACGTCGCGGTCCTCGGTCAGGTGGCGGCCCATCGCCCACACCGGTGGGTAGAGCCGCATCGATTCGCGCAGCACCGCGTCCGTGTAGGGCAGCCGGGGCAGGTCGTCCATCGTCGGGATCCGGTCGGCTAGGACCGAGTCGAGTTCGGCGTGCATCCGGGCCGCCACCTCTGCGTTGCCGCCCAGCAGGTGGAAGGTCCAGCTCAGCGCGTTGGCCGTCGTCTCGTGTCCGGCCAGCATGATTGTCAGGGCCTCGTCGTGCACCTCCTCGTCGGCCATGCCGGCGCCGGTGTCGGCGTCGCGGGTGGACAACAGGAGCGACAGGAGGTCATCGCCGCCTGCGCCGGTCCTGCGCCGGTCCTCGATCAGGTCGTAGACGACCCGGTCGAGCGATTCGCGCGCGGCGCGCCGCCGCCGGGGCCCGGGCAGTGGGAGCCGTTCGAACGTCTCGAATCCCGGCATCCGGGCCGACCTGGCGGCCGGCATGTTCGCGCTGATCGCGGTACGCACGATGGCGATCATCTCGCTGTCGAGGTCGACGCCGAACAGGGTGCGGGCGACGATTGCCAACGTCATCTCGGTCATCTCGGCGTGGAGGTCGAGGCGCAGGCCGTCACGCCAGGTGGCGGCGGTTTCGTCGGCGATGCGGGCGAACGTCTCGCCGTATCCGGCGATGCGTTCGCGGTGGAACAGCGGCTGCATCAGTCGGCGCTGCCGGCGGTGGACCTCGCCGGAGGAGGTGAGCAGGCCCTGGCCGAGTAGCATCGTCAACGGCTGGATCACCGTCTCGCTCGATCCGAACCCGCGCCGTACTGCGCCCTTGGCGTGTGTGCGGTTCGACCCGACGAGCCCGTCGCCGATCGCGGTCGGGTCCGCGACCAGGAACGCCGAGACCGGCCGGGAGCTCAGGCGCACGACCAGGCCGTATTCGCGGCGCAGGCGGGTCAGGCCGGCCAGTGGGTCGGCGCGTATGAGGCGCATCGCTGCGAGCGGTCCGCCGGCGGGCCCGGGTACCTCCTCGACCGGTCGGGGGATCGTGTTCGGCGAGTCGGGGAAGGTCGGAGTAGTGGTCATCGGAACCTTTCCTGGTTGGCCTGTCGGCCGGTCGGCGGGCTCATCCGAGCAGGACGATCACGGCGACGAGGGCGCTGATTTTCACCGCGAGCAGGATGTCGGCGGCGCGGCCGTCGACATGCCGGATGTTGACCGTTTCCAGTACCCGCGGCACCGCCACCCGCATCCGTGACCACAGCAGGACGACCGTGCCGACGCCGGTGACAGCGACGGCGATCTGCACGCGCAGCGGCCCCGGGGCGTACACGCCGGTGATCGCTGTCGCCGCCACCAGTGCGAACACCTTGATCGCCGCGAACTGCGCGAGCGTGGACCGCGACCGCAGCAGGACGGCGGCCAGCGTTGCTGACAGGGCCAGGGTGACAAGTGCCGTCGTGGCTGTGTGCGGGTCCGCCTCGATCTTGGCCAGCCCCGAGACGTGGAGGTGGGCCGCGGCCTGGTCGACCGGAATCAGCCGCAGCAGGCCGACCGTGGCCACGGCGAGCGCCGCCTCGGTGCCCCGCAGGACGAGCAGGGCGGCCGGGACTAGCAGGAGCCGCCGGCCCACGCCGGCCGGAGCGAAGGCGCGCCCGCCCGCCGCCGGGCCGGCGCTCAGGCCGGTGTCGGAGTCGTCGGCGCAGCCGGCAGCGGCGGTATGTGTGTCCGAGCGGGCCATGTCAGGCACCTCCGCACGGCGGGTGGGCGGCCGCCTGCTGGTCGAACGTGGCGCCACTGATCGACATCTGGACCCGCACGCCCTGCCCGCTCGGCGTGACGGCATCGAGGTGCGCGCCGAACGGAAGACCGCCGAGCGAGCTCATGCCGCGGCCGGCCCCGGGGGCGGTGATTGCGCTGGCGATGGTTCCGGCGGCGGTCGTCCGCGCGGTGACACCGCCGCCCACGCCCAGGCCGCCGGCACCGGCACCGGCACCGGCACCGATCAGACTGCGCAGCGTCCCGTACGGGACCGTCGCGTCCAGCGTCGCGGAACCGATCGCGAGTTTCGCCCCGCCGCCCGAGCCGACCAGGCCGGCCATCGGGGGAAGCCGCAGGTCGCGCAGGTCGATCGTCACGGCGACCAGCCGCGCCCCCGGGCCGGCGGCGGCCGCCGTGACCCGTGCCGAGGAGACGTGCCCGGTGGCCGCCTCGGTCAGGAACGGGAATCCGCCGATGTGCACCGAAACGCCGTCACTCAGCATCCCCAGGCAGGCCAGCCGGGTGGCCAGCCGGTGCTCGACGACCCGGACGAGCAGGCGGTCGGTCACCGCCAGGACGGTGGCGGCCAGCACGACCAGGCCGACCACCAGCCGGAACCGGTGGCCGGGCGGGCGGGTCGGCGCGGGAAGCTCCACGGTGTAGGCCGACATGGGACCAGCAGACCGCGCCAACACTCGAGTTCGATGTCAGCCACATTGGCGTTCCGTCTGCCCGGACAGGCTGTGCGCGGGCTCGGTCTGTACCCCCGCCCGCGCCGGATCCAGCGGGAGCGTCACCGTGACGGTGGTGCCGACCCCGACCACGGAGTGCACCTCGGCCGTGCCGCCGTGGGCGGCGGCCACCGCGGCGACGATGGACATGCCCAGGCCGCTGCCCCCGTGGACCCGGTCCCGGCCACCGGACGCCCGGTAGAAGCGGTCGAAGATCCGGTCCACGGCTCCGGGTGGCATCCCGGGCCCGGTGTCGCTGACCCGCAGGCAGACGCGGTCGCCCACGCGGGCGACCGTCACGGCGGCCGCGGCCGAGGTCGGCGTGTGGACTCGGACGTTCGTGAGCAGGTTGCCGACGACCTGGCGCAGCGCGTCGCCGTCACCGACCACGATGCAGGTCGGCGGGCAGTCCAGAGTGACGCCACGGTCGGGCTCGACCGCCGCGGCGTCCGCCACCGCGTCGCGCGCGATCACCGCGAGGTCGACCTCGGCCCGGTCGAGCGGGGGCTGCTCGTCGAGGTGGGCCAGGTACAGCATGTCGTCCACGAGCGTGCTCATCCGCCGGGTCTCCTCCTGCACCCGGCGCAGCGCGTCGTCCACCCCTGGCGGCGGGACCGCGCCCTGCCGCAGCAGGTCGACGTATCCCCGGACCGACGTCAGCGGGGTCCGTAACTCGTGGGAGGCATCCGCGACGAACAACCGCAGGCGTTCCTGGGACCGCCCCCGCTCGTCGAACGCCGTCTGAATCTGGCCCAGCATCACGTTCAACGCGGCCGAGAGCCGTCCGGTCTCGCTGCGCACCGGGGAACTCGGGACACGGCGCGAGAGGTCCCCGGCGGCGATCGCCGCCGCTGTCTCGGCGACGTCGCGCAACGGCCGCAGACCGCGGCCGAGTATCAGCCACGCCGAGATCCCGGCCGTGACGAGGACGACCGCGCCGGCCATCGCCTCGATCACCGCCAGCCGGTAGACGGTCGCCGTGGCCGGCCGCATCGGGAGCGCGACCAGATCCGTTCCACCGCCGGCCGGCAACGTCCCGGCGATCGCCCGGAATCGTTCGCCGCCGTCGTCGACCGTGAACGGGGCACTGGACGCGGCACGGGAGCCCAGGTCCGAGACTCGGTCCAGCAGTGGCCCCGACCGGGGCGGGTCGCTGCCGCCACCCGCGGCGGTCAGCACCGGGCCGCCCGGCGGCCGGATCTCGACGATGTAGTCCGTCGGCCCCACCGTCCGGTCCAGCACCGCCGCCCCGATGGCCGGCGCGGCTCGGGGAAGGGACGCGAGGACTCGGGTCGCCACCAGGTCCTGCGCCCCGTGCAACCGACTGTCCGCACGGTCGAGCAGGTACGCCCGCAGCACCAGAACGCTCGCGGCCGCGGCCGCAGCCAGACCCACGGTCATCAGGAGCACCAGGCCGGCCAGCAGCCGGACCCGTAGCGAGACGCCCCGACGCGGGTCACCTCGGGCCATCGGGCTCCCGAAGCATGTACCCGAACCCCCGACGGGTGCTGATCAGCGACGGCCCGTGCGCCGCCAGCTTGCGCCGCAGGTAGCTGACGTACTGGTCCACCACGGTGTCGCAGCCACGGAAGTCATACGTCCACACCGCGTCGAGGATCTGGGCCCGGGACAGCACCCGCCGTGGGTTGGTCAGCAGGTATCACAGCAGCTTGTACTCGGTCGGTGAAAGCTCCAGGGGCACGCCGGCCCGGGTCACCTCGTGCGTGTCCTCATCCAGGACCACGTCGGCGAAGGTCAGGGCGTGGGCCGCGGGCGCCGGCTCGTTGCGTCGGGCCCGGCGCAGGACGGCGCGGAACCGGGCCACCAGTTCGTCCACCGAGAACGGCTTGGTCACATAGTCGTCCCCGCCGTAGGTGAGACCCGCGACCTTGTCCGCGTGTGCGTGCCGCGCGGTCAGGAAGATCACGGGAACGTCCATGTCGCCGTCCCGCAGACGTTGGCAGACCTCGAATCCGTCGAGGTCGGGCAGCATGACGTCGAGCACCACCAGGTCGGGCCGGGCCCGGCCCACCGCCGCCAGCGCCTCGCCGCCCGATCCCGCCGTCTCGACGTCGAAGCCGTGGAAACGCAGCGACATGCGCACGAGGTTCACGATGTTGGTTTCGTCGTCGACCACCAGCACCCGGGGCTTCGCCGACGCCGCGGCCGTGTTCAGACCCGGCTGCCGGCCCGGGATCTCACCCATCACGCCCTCTCATGCCTCCCAGCACAGCGGCCGAACATGTGAGTTCTGTTCGAGTACCCGGCGGTCATCCGGCGGCCGCGAGACCACGGCCGCACGGACACCGCACCCGTACGAGGCTCTGACAATTCTCACACGGCACGCACATCTGGGCCGGCCAGGCTGCGCAGTCGCATCCGAGCCCAGCCGGGAGGCCCACGCCGCCATGTCGCACCTGCTCGATCCGCCCGCGCCGCCTGATCCCGCGCGCCCCGCCGATGCCGCCCGCCGGGGGTCGCGCCGGGCACCGACCGCGGTCGCCGTGACGGCGGTGGTCGTGGTGGTGCTCGCGTTCGCCGTAACCGGGATGGTGCTGGTGGGCCGGGTCGTCTCGACCGGTTCGTCGACCGCGCGGGCCGGCGCACCCGGCGCGGGGACCACCGCCCCTGGGCCGTCGCCCGGCGCGACGGGCCTGAAGGGTACGGGCCTAAAGGGTACGGCCACCGGCGGCACACCAGCCGGCGGCACATCGGACGACCGTCCGGCCATTGCCGTCCACGGGTCCAACCTGGCCGATCCGTTCGTGCTGACCGTCGCCGGGGTCAGTTACGCCTATGGGACGAATACTACGGACGGGGGTAACATCCCAGTGCTGCGAAGCACCGGGATGCGGACCTGGCAGGCGGTGGGGGACGCGTTGCCGGCCCTGCCCCGGTGGGCCGCCGTCGGCCAGCTCCTGACCTGGGCCCCGGCTGTCAGTCCCGTCGCCGGCGGCTTCGTCCTTTACTACACCGCCCGCGTGACCGTCCTCGGTATCCAGTGCATTTCGACCGCGAGCTCCGCCTCGCCGGCCGGCCCGTTCGTCGACGTCTCCGGCGCGCCGCTGATCTGCCAGTCCGAGGCGGGCGGCAGCATCGACCCGAGTCCTTACACGGCCGGAACCAACCGTTACTTGACCTGGAAGAGCGAGGGGATCCGGGCCGGGCACGTCCCAACGTTGTGGGCCGCGCGGATGAGCGCGGACGGCCGCAGCCTGGCCGGCCCGGCGGTGGAACTGCTCCACCCCGGCCTGGCCTGGCAACACGGCATCGTGGAGGGCCCGGCGATGCTCGCCCGCGGCGGCCGATTCGATCTGATCTACTCCGCCGGCGACTGGCACAGTCCCGACTACGTCACCGCGACCGCCGCCTGCGCCGGGCCGCTCGGACCCTGCACCGCGGCACCCGAACCCTTCCTGCGCACCGGGAACGCGGGTGTCGGGCCGGGCGGAGCCGAACCGTTCGTCGATGCCGACGGGAACTGGTGGCTCGCCTTTCACACGTGGAACCGGAAAGATCCCGCATCCTCGCCCCACGCCGGCCGCCAACTTGTCCTGGCCCCGCTGTCACCGTCGGGCCCGCCCGCCGTGTCGCCCGCACCCCGCGTGCGCATCGGCCGCACGGTGACCGGACTCGATGCGGCTGGGTGGATGCGCGGATCGACGCCCTCCGCGTCGGCCGGCTGACGGCTTAGCCGGAGCAGGCCCAGGTGATTGAGCCAGCGAGGGTAGGTCCGGCGGTCGTGCTCGTGCTGAACGACATGGAGCCGCCCGCCGAGGTGATGTCGACGGTCGCTGGGACCGCGTCGATCGCGTAACGGCCGGACTCCGGCGCGACGACGGACACTGTGATCACAGCCGGGTAGCTGCCAGGCCCGTTGTAGCCGATGACCCGGACGCTCTGCGACACCGTCCTGCCGTTGACGGTCGTGGTCCCGGACTCGACGTAGCGCCGCGCAGTGGACTGGCAGCTGACGGCCGTGGAGGCATGGCCGGCAACAGCGATCGGGGAGGTGATATCGACGGTCAGGGACCCGGGACCGCCCGCGCCCGCACCTCCCGGTGGCATGGATGACCCCGTCGGGGCGGCACTGGCGACGACCGCGGCGTCTGTCGCAGTCGGAATGGTCGTCGCAGTCGGAATGGTCGTCGCAGTCGCGGGCTCCGCTGTCGAGACGGCGCCGGCTCGACAGGCGGTGGCCCCAAGCCCGATGAGGAGGGCCATCGCGAGCGCCGGCAGGCATCGGAGGGACAGCGGGAGTTGCCAGCCGGCGGATCGCCTGTCGTCGTCCGTCGTGACGCCCCATTGGACGGTCTGATCTCGTTGGTCCACTCGGTTTCCTTCCAGGAGCGGTGTTGTCCGGGTCGATCTCGCGGAGGACTCCGTCGGCGGCAGTTTTCGATGCGATCGTGTGAAAGGCATGTGGCCGCGGCCGGAAAGAACCCAACGGAGAGAAAGGATCGCTGTGCTGTCATGGGTGCACGTCCGCGGCGCGCGCCGGTGAAGGCAGCCAGCCTCCCGACAGGCCCGCCGCCAGCGGGTCAGCGGCGGGGCGCCGGGCCCATCGTGCCCCCTTGCTCAGGCTGTCCACCGGGACGCGCGTCAGCGCAGGGCAGAGTGTGTCGTCGTCGGCGACAAGAAGGAGCAGGAGGGCGAGCAGGATGGTTGTGACGACTGACTCATATCCGAGGCTCTCGGCGAACGTCCGGGTGGAGCAGGCTGTGACAGTTCGTCTCCAAGGTGACAGCGGGACCGAAGTGCACCGCTGAAAGCAGGCGGTCGGCCTGGTCGACTCGCTTGAGGTGGTGGTGGATGACCGGCGCCAGGACGTTACGGCGTCGGGTTGGTCTGTTCGTGGGCGCCGTGGACGGCGTTGTGGACCTGATCTGCGAGGAGTGCGATGCCGCGACGGTCCTCGGCGTCGAGTTCCTGCCGGTTGATGACGGCGTGCAGTCGGGCGAGCTGTTCGGCTACAGCCCCGCGCTGTGGGGCGGTCTGGGCACTCCAGGCCACGTCTCTGAGGAGTTCGAGTAGCTGCGACATCACGACCGGGTCGGCCGCGCCACAGCGACGTGGCTGCGCGACCGCGAGTTCCAGCAGGTCCGACAGATCGAGTCGCGCCAACGCCGTAAATCAGCAGGATCGGAATGATGATCAGGTCGGCGAAGATGAACGCGACGACGCCGCCGAAGCTGATTCCGCCGTTCCAGAGCACCGCCGCCAGCGGCACGTTCCCGATCGAGCAGACGAACGTGACGACGGCGATGAGGGGACCGATGATCGGCCCCCAGATCTTCGCGGCCAGCGGGTGGCCGGTCAGGAACAGATGCTGCCAGAAGCGGTCGGGGATCCACGCGCCGGCCGCCCCCGCGATCAGCAGCCCGATCACGAGGTCCCGCAGGATCGCGGCCCACTCCATCACGAACGTGTGGCTGACCGAGCTCAGGCCGGCCGGGCTGACCAACCGCCGCCCGAAGTGGCCGGAGCTCGGCACACTCATGTCCATCGCGGCGTGCCCTTCCATCGACCCGGCCAGGCCCTGGTCGGCCTGAACCCGGGCGGCGCCGACCAGCCGGCTGCTCAGGAACCGGCGGAACACGAGCGCCAACAAGACGATCATGATTGGTCCGCCGGCGAACTCCGCGAGCGTGAACGGCCAGCCGATCAGCAGGGCCAGGATCAGACCCAGCTCGATGACCAGGTTCGTCGAGGCGATCTCGGACGCCATCGCGGCCGTGAAGTTCGCGCCCTTGCGGAACAGTGAGCGGGCCGACGCGACCGCAGCGTACGAGCAGGAACTCGACGCGGCGCCCAGCCCGGCGGCGGTGGCCAGGCTGCGCGGCCGGTCGTCGGGCAGAAGCCGCACGATCGTGCTCTTGTGGACCAGCGACTAAACGATCGCGGAGAGCGTGAACCCCAGGATCAGCGACCGGGTCACCTGCCACGTCATACTCCCGGCCACCCCGAGGGCATGCCCGATCGCCCGCACCAGGCTCATAACGGGATCTCCACAGCCGTGGCGGAATCCACCCGCCGCCACAGGCGACGTTGACGGTCGGATGGTGTCATCACCCGCGGGATACCCCACCACGGTATTGCCAATCGGAGCCGGTGCGCTCCTTCGCCCGCACCGGGGTTCTCTCAGCGAGACCCGTTCAGCTGTGCGAGCCAGTCGTTGTAGGCGCGCCAGCTCGCCTCGTCGTCGTCCAGATCGGCGTGGCGGGGGCGCGCCAGCCGCGGACCGGCCGAGGCAGTGGTGCCCACGGACGCGACCGGGTCGGGGTCGTGCCCGGTGTGGGCGGCGAAGGTCGCGGTGCGGGCCCGTTCCAGCCAGCCCGACCTGGCCCGGCGGACCGCTTCCGGCTTGCGGGTCCACACCCGGAACAGCAGCACGATGAGGACGACCATGAGGCCGTCCCCGAAGACCCACATGATCCCGCCACCGGTCTGCGTGTCCAGCAGGGCGCTGCTGCCCCAGTCGTGGGGGGCCATGGCAATCGGGGTCCGCGACTGGAGCAGGACGAGGCCGGCGAAGGTGTCGACGCCCATGGCCAGCACGACCAGGGCGAGCCGGCCCGGCATGGATAGCTTCCAGCGGATCGGTTCGTCACCGAACAGCAGGACGAAGAACTGGTAGCCGGCCGCGAGGTAGAGCGCGTGTTCGAGCTGGCCGAGCCAGGGCCGAGCCATGATCACATTCATCAGGGAGGTCAGATGGGTGCCGATGATCGTGATCGTGTAGCCGGTGAACGCGGCGGGTGGCGAGAGTAGGAGGCTGACCGGCCATGATCGGACCAGGTTCCGTATCCGGGTGTGCAGCGGATTGCCGGTGGCGTGCAGGAGAAGGGTGAGCGGCCGGCTTGCAACGAACAGCGGCGGCGCCACCATGATGAGCATCAGGTGTTGGACCATGTGCATGCTGAACAGGGCTTCGTCGTAGGCGCCGACCGCGCTGTTGGTCGCGAGGACCACCACGGCGGCGCTGGCCAGGTAGGAGGCCGTACGGAGACGGGGCCAGGGCCGGACTGGATGTCGGGCCCGGACGCGGGCGACTCCCCACAGGTAAAGGCAGGTCGCCGGTACCAGGTAGGCGAGGGCCACCGCGTCGAGCTGCCAGGTGTCCAGCAGCCGGGCCGGGCTCAGCGGTGGTGGCCCGCCCTGCTGGCCCCACCGGCACCAGGACACCGGCAGTATCGGCGCGGACGGCTGGCGATGGGTCCACAGGGTGGCGGCGGCAGCTGCGGTGAGTACGGCGGCGGCCGCGGTGAAGGCCACCCGGCCACGGGTGATCGTGACCGGGCTACGGGACAGGATCATGACGTCTCCGGGTTGGTCCCCTGCCGTGGGACGGCCGGGCTCGACTGGTCGTTCATGCGTTTCCCCGCAGGAGCAGCGGGAGGTCGTGGGCGTAGTCGGCGACCGGTGTGCCAGCGAGGTAGACGATGCGCGCCTCACGGTTCGGGGCGAACGCGAGGACCTGGGCCCCGTGATCCACGGTGTAGCTGCCGTCGGCCTGCCGTCGCGGCGGCTCCAGCGGCACCCCCACGCTGTGTGCGGCCGCGTCGATGGTCTTCACGTCGCCGGTGAGCCCGACGAAGGTGCTGTCGAACATGTCGAGCCAGTGATGGATCACAGATGGGGTGTCCCGCGCCGGATCCGAGGTGACGAACATGACGCTGATCTGCTTGCGGACGGCCGGCGAGACCTGCGTCAGGGCGGTGGCGAGGTCCGCCATCGTCGTCGGGCAGACGTCCGGGCAGTGGGTGTAGCCGAAGAACAGCAGAGTGAGCCGGCCCGCAGCATGCGCACGAACATCGTAGGGCTGCCCGGTGGTGTCCGTCAGCCGCGTGTCCGGCATGGCGATCGGCGGGCCCAGCGCGGTACCACGCATTCCTCCCTGCGGCGACTGCGTGTCGGTGACCACCGGCGGCCCGGAGGACGTGGTGGCCGTCGAGGAGGAACAGCCGGGCAGCATCACAGCCGCCGCAAGGTAAAGCCCGACGACCCGAGGAACGGTGGGTCGGGTCCACCGGCGTCCGCGAGCCCGGCGAGTGGGCGGCGGCGGGGTGGATCGGCCTCGGTGGCCCCTGATGGTCAGCGGATGCGGGCGGCTGGCGGGCCGGGAGCATCCGGAACGGGTCCGGGTTGGTCCGGCTGCCGGCTTTCGGGGCGGGCGTCGAACGGGCGACGACCGGAAACGTTGATCATGCAAGCTCCAGATGACGGGGAACGGCAGCCAAGGCGCGACTCCGCCCACGGTCGACCAGCCGGGGAGCGTCGTGACCCCCGGATCAGCGGGCCGAGCGTGGCCTGCGCCCCGACCCGGAGCATCCAGATGGACACGGTGGCGGTCCGGACGGCGCCTGCGGGCGGTCCGGGGACGGCGGACGGGAGGTGTCAGGCCATCCGCGGTGGCCCGCGGCGCACCACACTGTGCCGAAGATCCACCGAATGTCGCCACACCGGGAACGCCGTCACCGGATGCCGCCGGTGGAACGCAGGAGCCTGGGGGATGGGAGTGACAGGAGCGGTCACAATCCGCCGGACACAGCGAACGAGAACACCGATCACCGCACGTGCGCCGCTCACCGAGGCGTCGACCCGCCGCAGCCAGCAGGCCGTCAGCGCGGCGACGATCGTGTGCGCGCAGGACATCGCGGCCAGCCCGCTGCCGTGCATCATCGCGCCGTGCGTCACCGCGGAATGGGCGGATCCGGCCAGCAGGCCGTGCGCGCGCAGAAAGGCGGCCGCGGAGGCGGTATTCGCTCCCGGCGCGGCGCACAGCAGACGCGACAGATCTGGGGCGTCGGCGGAGGCCGGCCAGGCGGCGAACCCCACATGCAGGCCGAGCTGGCTTATTGCCATCAGGACCACGACGGCGGGCAGCGACGACACCCGCCCGCAACACGCTGCGCCCAGGAGCGCGGTGGCCCCCAGCCCGGCAAGCAGCAGGCGCCAGTCCGGGACGGCTCCGTGTGCGGCGAGGTGTGCGACTGCGGACAGCGCCACGCACACTCCGGCGAACACTCCCGCCCGCAGCGCGCGTGCCACCGGCCCGGCGGACACCTCCATGCCGGCAGTCTAGGAGCTCCGAGCCGCCAAAGTTCTACGTGCCGTCGAAGAATCTCGGCGACACCGATCACTGTCGTCAGGTCCACCCAAGCGCGGAGGCGCCCTGGCTGGACACCGCCATGGGTTCGTCGCCCGCGTCCGCGAACGCCCGCAGGGCGCTGACGAGGCTCGCCCGCAGCTGCGGGTCGAGGCGGGCGACGATCGTGGCGATCTCGGCCCGCCGCCGGGCGGTGACCTCCTCGACCAGGAGCCGTCCCGGCTCGGTGAGTGCGACGATGACCTCCCTGCGGCTCTGGGGATTGGCAACCCGGTCGATCAGCCCGGCACCTACGAGCCGGTCCGCCATCTGCGTTGCGGTGGACGGATGAACGTCCAGCAGCTCCGCCAGCTCCCCGGCGCGCTGCGGCCCCCGCCCCGCGAGCACGACGAGCATCCTGAACTGCGGCAGCGTGACGTCCTCGCCGACCGCCGCGATCGAGCGGGCGGACACCGCGACCAGCAGCCGAGAGGCGGTGAGGACCGCATCGGTGACCTCCTCCACGGCGGAACCTGGCACACCGGCCGCCGCTGCTGCTCGCTGGGCCCCCTCGACCGGGGACGTCCGAGGAGGCGAACTGGGATCGTCAGGGACGCGTGCCATGCCCCCGTTCTACCGCCTACGGCTCCGTCCCACGGAGCCGATGACCATCTGGTGCCCCCACGGCAAGTTTTGCGCTCGCGACTGGGACCGACTCCTCCTGCGTCGCCCACGCCCGGGCCCGCACCGCGGGGACCTGGTTGATCGACGCCACGAGGCTGACACGGAGGGCCACGTCTTGCTACTGTTACCGGCATGAAGCGCGCTGCCATCACGACGACGCCGGACAGTGTCCCGGCGCGCTGACAGATCCTGCAGTCCGAAGCCCCGGGGCGAGTGCCCCGGGGCTTCGTCTTGCGGTCACTCGTCCGATATCGCGAGGAGACCGCCATGCACGACCATCGCAGACTCGGCCGTGAGCTGGACCTGTTCGACACCGATCCGCTGATCGGCGCGGGACTGCCGTACTGGCTGCCCGACGGCGCGGTCGTGCGGCACACCCTGGAGGAGTACATCCGCGCCGCCGAGCGGCGGGCGGGCTACCGGCACGTGTACTCGCCGGTCCTCGGCAAGCGGGAGCTGTACGAGATCTCGGGACACTGGTCGCACTACCGCGACGACATGTTCCCCCCGATGGACCTCGGCGGTGAGCAGCTCGTGCTGCGCCCGAGCCTGTGCCCGCACCACGCGCTGATCTACCGCTCCCGGTCCCACAGCTACCGCGACCTGCCCCTGCGCCTCGCCGAGCTGGGCGGTATGTACCGCGCCGAACTCTCGGGCGTCCTCGGCGGACTCGCCCGCGTCCGAGCGATTCACCTCAACGACGCGCACATCTTCTGCACCCTGGACCAGGTTGCCGACGAAGCACACGCCGCTCTGGACATGATCGGCCACGCCTATGAGGCGCTCGGCATCACTCCACATCGCTACCGGCTCTCCCTCCCAGGACCCGGTGGCAAGTACGTCGCCGCTCCCGAACTGTGGCAGCGCTCCATCACCCTGCTGACCGACGTCCTCGACCGAGCCGGCCTGACCTACGAGGCGGCCGAAGGAGAGGCCGCGTTCTACGGCCCCAAGATCGACGTCCAGGTCATCGATGGTGCCGGCCGAGAGTCCACTCTGTCCACCGTCCAGGTCGACTTCCACCAGCCCGACCAGTTCGACCTGCACTACATCGGCCCGGACGGCGCGCGGCACCGCCCGGTCATGGTCCATCGCAGCATCATCGGCAGCGTAGAGCGGGCCGTCGCTTATCTCATCGAACAGCACGGTGGCGCCTTCCCCGCCTGGCTTGCCCCCACCCAGATCGCGATCCTCCCGATCTCCGCATCCGAACTGCCGAACGCCGCAGCACTCGCCCAGCAATGCGACGACCTCGCCCTACGGGCGCAGATCGTCGGGCCGGAACGAGGCAGCCTGGGCGCCCGCATCCGACAGACCAGACTCGTCCCCTACCAAGCCGTCATCGGCGCCAAGGAAATCGCCGACGGACACATCGCGCTACGCCTGCGGGACGGCCACCGTCTCGGCTCGCAACCCGCCGGCGACATCCTCAGCCGCATCGGCGCTCTCATCGACGCCCACAGCACCAACCTGTGGGCCGGCGCCGCGTCCTCAGCCGGAGTCGGACTGGGCGGTGACGGCCGGCGGTGACCATCCGCCGTCGAGCGCGGCGCCGGTCGGAAGGAAGACCCGGACGATATTTTGTGGGTTCGATTGGCCATCTTTTCAGCAGGTTCAGCCGGTGGAGACTCCCGGAAATCCGCCGTCTCGAGCGGGAATGTCGGTGAGGCGATGAGGCTCACCCGTCGACCTGGCCTGGCCGGGCCGATCAGGTGAAGGCGAGGTAGCGCAGCCAGAGGTAGGCGGCGGAGATGGCGACGGTGACGGCGGTGATGATCAGGCCATAGCGGGTGAAGTGCCAGAAGGAGATGGGCTGCTGGTTGCGTTGCGCGATGCCGAGGACCACCACGTTGGCCGAGGCTCCGATCGCGGTGGCGTTGCCGCCGAGGTCGGCGCCGAGGGCCAGCGCCCACCACAGGACGTGAGTACCGTCGCCCTCGCCTCCCATGTCCGTGACGAGACCGGCGGTGATCGGCGCCATCGTGGCGACGTAGGGAATGTTGTCCACGATCCCGGAGAGGACGGCCGAACCGATGAGGATCGCCATGGTGGCCCCGAGCTCGTTGCCACCGGTGGCGTCGGCCAGGGCGCTGGACAGCTCGTCGATGACCCCGGTCTCGACCAGCGCGCCCACCATGATGAACAGGCCGGCGAAGAACGCCAGGGTCGGCCATTCCACCTCCCGCAGGACTTGCTCGGTATCGGCCTTGGAGATCGCGATGAGGAGGCCTGCGCCGAGGAGCGCCACGACGCTCGGTGCATAGTGCAGCACGGGTTGCAGGACGAAGCCGGCGACCACCAGGGCGAGGACGGCCAGCCCCTGGAGCAGCAGTGTGCGGTCGCGGATTGCCTCGCGTTCCTCCAGCGCCATGACCTCGGCCACCCGTGCCTCGTCGCCCACCAGCGCGGCCCGGAACATGATCCGGCATGTGACCAGCAGCACCACGGTGAGCAGCGTGGCGATCGGCAGCAGGTTCACGAGGAAGTCGTTGAACGTCAGGCCGGCCCGGCTGGCGATGATGATGTTCGGCGGGTCTCCCACCAGTGTGGCTGTGCCGCCGATGTTGGCCGCGAAGATCTCGGCGATGAGGAACGGGGCGGCGGGCAGCGCGAGACGTTCGCACACCAGCAGGGTGACCGGTGCGACCAGCAGCACGGTGGTGACGTTGTCCAGCAGCGCCGACGCGAGCGCGGTGATGACCACCAGCATGGCCATCACCCGGAAGGGCCGGCCCCGGGCCTGTTTGACCGACCAGATGGCCAGGTACTCGAAGATCCCGGTCTGGCGTAGCACACCGACGATCGCCATCATGCCTAGGAGCAGGAAGAGGACGTTCCAGTCGACGCCGGTGTGCTCGTCGTAGAACGCGGCCCGATCGTCGGTCGCCGCGACTGCGAGCATTCCGGCCGCCCCGCCGAGGGCCGCGGTCGTCCGGGGAACCCGATCGCTGATGATCGCCACGTAGGCGAGTACGAAGATCGCGACGGCGGCCCAGCTGTGCCAGTCCCTCATCGCGGCTCGAGAAGACGGTCAAGCAGATCTGTCGCTGTGATCACCCCGAGGGTGCGGGTGACCCGCCCGTGGCGTTCCACCACTGCCACCAGCGGGCTGTGCCAGCGGGCCATCAGCGCGGCCACCTCCACCACGGTGTCGTCGGCGTCGGCTACCGGCAGCGTCGGGCGTCCCGCCGGCAGGCAGTCCCGGACCGGGCGTCCGGCGAGCGCCCGGCCGAGGACGTCGGCGTGCCGCTCGTCGATGACCGCGGACAGGGCCGGATCCTCGACGACATACGACGGCACCAGCGCGGAGATCAGACCCGCGGCCGGGAGCACCGAGTGCGGCCGCCCGTCGTCCTCGGTGACGAGTAACACCGGCAGTCGCCCACGGGCCAGCGTCTGAGCGGCAGCGAGGGCATCGCTGGACAGTGTCACCGAGGGGTAGTCCCTCGCCAGATCACGTGCGCGCATCATCAACATCCTTCATCGCCGCCGCCCGGACGCTGCGCCCGGCCCGCATCGGAGCCGCCTCCGTCGGCAGCGCCGCCGTCGGCCTGGGCCGGCTCGGGCTCGTCTGGGATGCCCACCAGGTCCTCGACGTCGAACATCCGGGCGATGGGGACATCGGTGCTGCTGTGCGCGATGATCGAGAAGGCGATGCACACCGCGATCAGCGTGAACGCCTCATCCCCGCGCGGGATACCGGCCTGCAGCACCGTCAGCCCGTACACGACGGAGGCGAATCCTTTCGGGCCGAACCAGGCGGCGGTCAGCCGCTCCCGCCGGTCGATGGACGTGCCGATCAGGGAGATCAGCAGCGACGCCGGTCGGATCAGCACGATGGCCAGGAACACCGCGACGTAGCCGCCGAAGGAAAGCGCGCCGAACAGGTGCGGCGTCAGCAGCGCACCGAAGACGAGCAGTGCGGCGAACTTGCTCAGCTCGGCCAGTGACCCCCCTAGCGGCCCGAAGGCGGTCGCGGCGTTCGGTGAGATCGAGGCGAGGACGGCACCGGCGGAGAAGGCGGCCAGGTAGGGGTTGGCGTGCGTCAGATGGCAGACGCCGTAGAGAATCACGCCGGTCGCCAGCGGCAGCAGCGGTTGCAGCTTGGCCTCCGCCCCCAACATCGGCAGCCGGGCCAGCCAGCTGACCGCCACTGGCAGAGCCACGCCCAAGGCCATGCCAGCGAGCAGTTCCAGGGCGATCGTCGACAGCGAGGACTCGGCATCGCCAGACGTCGGTCCGGCAGCGGCGATCAGCACCAGGACGACCGGCAACGCCAGACCGTCGTTGAGCCCGCTCTCCACGTTCAGTAGCTGGCGGAGCCGGGCCGGAACCTCCACCCGACCAACGATCGCCGAGGCGAACACCGGGTCCGTCGGGGCGAGCACCGCCCCGACCAGGAGTGACGTCGTCCAGTCCAGGCCGAGCAGCAGATGGGTGACCAGGGCCATGCCCACGAACGCCAAGGGTAACCCGATGCTCAACGCCCGGGCCGGGTTCCGCCATGCCTGGCGCAGGGAGGGAAACGAGACGTGCATGCCGTCGGTGAACAGCACCACGAACAGGGCCAGATCGGCGGTGGTTGCGACGATCCCACTGTCCGGCGAGATGTGGATCAGTCCCAGGACGCCGTCGCCGACGAGGGCACCGCCAAGCAGGAACAACAAGGAGGTAGACAGCACCGAGCGGGCCGCGAGGCCCGACAGCAGCACAGCGATCAGGAGAGCTACGCCGAAGACGGCGACGAGTACCACAGCAGCGACCCCCGGTTGGCAGAAGAGACGCTTGCGCCCACTGCCGACCAGACTTCCCGGCTCACCACCGGTGAGACTACAGGTCCCTTCGCTCCGCATGCAGGCTTTGCTCCCGGCGTCGCGGACGGGTGCGGCGGTCGGGTCCGGCGGGTGTGCCTTGACCCTGTGGGGCTCCAGAATCCCGATTCGGCCTGTGATCTGGTCTGTTGCGGTTGATGCGATCTTCCGCGGGAGGTGTCAGGCGGCGTTACGGTACTCGTTGATCAGCGCGCCGAGGATGCGTGTGCGACGGACGGTGGAACCCGAGGTCGGGGCGGCTGCAGGCGGTGAGTCGGGTGGGCGCTGGCCGAGGGAGCGGTGAGGTCGGTGGGTGTTGAAATGCTGGGCGTAGCTGTCGAGAACTGACGTCAGGTGCCGTTCGGAGACGATCAGCAGCCTGTCGGTGCATTCGCGGCGGGTGGTGCCGACCCAGCGTTCCGCGATCGCGTTCGCCTGCGGGGCTTGCGGTGGTGTGCGTACCACGTCGATGCCGGCTCCGGTGAAGGCAGCGTCGAAGGAAGCCGTGAACTTCGCGTCGCGGTCACGGATGAGGAACCGGAACCGGTGGCCACGTTCGTCGAGGTCCATCAGCAGGTTCCGTGTCTGCTGGGTGACCCACGCCGCGGTCGGATGTTTTGTGACCCTGAGAACATGGACGTGGCGGGTGGCGTGTTCGACGACGAAGAACACGTAGATCCGTTGGAGGAACACGGTGTTCACCGTGAAGAAGTCGCAGGCCAGCAGGCCGGAGGCTTGGGCGGACAGGAACGTGCGCCAGGTGGCGTTGGCCCGTCGGGGTGCGGGGTCGACGCCGGCGCGGTGCAGGATCCGCCAGACGGTGGCGACTCCGACCGGGTAGTCCGGCCCGATCAGTTCTCCTTGGATCCTGCGGTGGCCCCAGGTCGGATTCTCCTTTGCGAGGCGTAGGACCAGTTCGCGGATCTCCCGGTGGATTGGTGGCCGTCCGGACGTCGTGCGTGGGTCCATTGTCGTGCGAGGAGCTCGCGGTGCCAGCGCAACACGGTGGTGGGGGTGACGAAGAACGAGCCCCAGCTGGACCGGGGGAGCAGCCGGGACAGCGCTGGGAGGATCAGCCGATCCGCCGGTTCCAGCGCCGGGCGGTGGACCTGCCGTCGCAGCACCGCCACCTGGTGTCGCAGAACGAGGAGCTCCACGTCCTTCGCGGTGTCCCCGCGCACGCGCAGCAGCATCAGCCCGAGGGTGTTGCGTGTCAGGGTGTAGAGCAGCGACCACACCATGACCATCCAGCCTGCCCGACGCAGACCCCATCCGGCAGGCAAACACGCAGGTCACCGCCCAAATCGGGATTCTGGAGCCCCACAAGCCCGCGGCCACAGACCTCCCACCCCAGCGACCAGAAAGAAACACCGCCCCGGACGTGGACCGGGCGCTCACCCGCGCGACAGCAGGGGCACTCCGCCACGGCCACACCCAGACCAAGCGGCACAACTCAACATCAACAAGGGTGGGAGGCCGCACGTCGACCGGGTCGTCAGCCGATGCGATCCCATTCCTCGAAGTAGTCGTAGACGATCCCACCAGTGTTGGAACGGCCGTACAGCTGCATGTTGTCGCCGCTCAGCACGAAGTGTTCGGAGCCGTGATAGAGCCCGTTCGGTTCGTAGAACGCATCGGAGACGAGGTCGTCGCGGAGCAGAGAGAAGGCGATGTACAACGCGGGACTGCCGTCGTCGTCCCAGATCATCGGTCGAGGCCTGCCGTCAAACGCCCCGTCGAAGGTGAAGCTGCGCTTCTTCCCGTTGCCGAACGTCTGCGCGATCCGGAAATTCAGCCTGTCACCGTCAACCGTGACCACTTTGAGCTGGGCTGCCCAGGCGTTCTGGTGGACCGGATTGTCGAACCTCGCTGTCGCTGCGTTCCACTGCCACCGTCCCGTCCAGGCGTCCACGTTTGCCGGAGGCGCGGCCACGGATCGGGCTGTCGGGTTCTCGGTCGTCATTGCGTCTCCTAGCGGAAGCGGGAGCGTGGTGGTTTCGCACGCCGACGCCGTTGCCTCGCTCGCGACGAGCGACCCTGATGCGCATGAGGGCGCGGCGAACGGCCAGCGTGGTGGCCTGCGGTGTGACTGCCGCGGTGATGCGCGCCGAGCCGGATGTGGGGCTAGCTGCTGGTTCGGGATCACTGCCTCCGCAACCTACGACGGCGAGTCCGATCGCGAGCATACCAATAGCGGCGGTGTGTGTTTCATATTTCCCCCTGGTGAGGGGGCCACAGTAGCGAGTTAGCCCGGTCGGGCAGGTGTTCGATCGGTGGTCGCCCGCGATCCATACGAGGACTGGGAACGTGGTTCGGCGCGGCCCCGGACGTAGGGAACCTGCCTGCGCGGGACACGATCAACGCTCCGGGTCGGATGACCAGCAGGCCGGCGGCGACCGAAGTCCGGCCCAGCCGGGTCGAGGTGGGCCCAGTGCTCGTGTTCGACGCAGACCTCTGGCGCGGGACGGAGTCCTACCGGAAGTGCCGCTGCATCGCACTGGCTGCGTCGACGATCGCGGGCATCTGGTCCAGCTCCCGCGCCCGCGCGCCGGTGGAGATCAGCGCCGCAGCCTGGGCATAGGCAATCCGGCCGTCCGCGTCGAGCGCCATCGCGTCGATGCTCTTCAGCTCGTTGACCTGTCGTCCGGGGATGAGCCGATCGGCCGGCGACCCGGGATCCCAGTCTCGGCCCGGTGCGCGGCGTTGGCTACTCGGCCGGCGTGAGCACGCGCTCTGGGCAGGCGGCGGCACCCAGCCGGGCCGCGTCCTCTAGGCCCGCGGGCACGTTGAGCCATCCCTCGGCGCCGATAAAGCCCTCGTCGTCGAGCTCGTACACCTCGGGGGCTTTCGCATGGCACTGAGCGTGACCTTGGCAGAACTCGTTGATGATCGTCACCTTCATCTGAGCTCATTCCAGCTTGGTGCGTGACTGCGGTCGCTTCGGCGGGGACGCCTTGGGTCAGATCCGGAACGGGTCCGGGATCTTGAGGTAGGCGCCGGCGTCGACCCGCAGCTGGATGCCCGTGACGTAGCGGGAGTCGTCGGAGGCGAGGAACAGGACCGCCTTGGAGATGTCGATCGGCTCGATGTAGGGGATCGGCAGCGCCTGCAGGGCTGGGAACGCCGCCAGGGCGTCTTCTTCAGTCGCCCGCCCTATCCCCACCGACGACACCATCTAGATCACGGAAGGCCTGGCGGCCCGTGGCGGAGCTGTCACCAGACCTCGGCCTGCTCGGCCATCTCCTGCTGGTACTCCTCATATACGTAAAGCTGAGTGGATACGCCCTGGAGCACGAGCGTGCCCGCATCGTGGAGCGCTTGGGCCGTGGCCGGCAGGTTGACATGTTGCAGATCCGGCCTTGCCGGTACGATCTTGGTGTTCTTGCCGCTTCCGGTCTTGACGGTGCTGTACCGGAAGGCCTGCCCGTTGGCGTCCAGCGCGTGCAGGCTATCGAGCGCCTCCTGCGTATCCGGGTCGAGCCGCGAGTCGTCGCCAAGCCGAAGGCAGCCAAGATAGCCGTTCAGCGTTGACGCGAGTTCGCCAATCGAATGGGTGCGCATGAGCCGCTGCTCGAGGACATGCCGCTGGATCGCCGGATCGTTGTGCTGGTCACGCCGTAGACACTTGGCTCCGGATCGGATGGCGTCCTTCAAGGCCAGCTCGATGCCGTGCCGGTAGTTGAGGAAGATCGGCACGACGAGGGTGTCCGTCGGACGGGCGCACCAATGCTCGACGAGGATGTCGGCGGCTTCCAGGAACCCAGCCGCCAAGGTCGCATCATCCTCCCACGGACCACCGATCATGGCGTTGCCGCGCCAGTCACCCCCCTCAGGCACCGGCTCGAACAGTCCCCGCCTGTTGCTCCCGTGGGCACTGTTGCATCGGTGAAGTCCGCCATCACGCGGCTGCCGATCAGCCATGATCGGATCATGCGTCGACGTCGTGTCCGTCCACCGGCTCCGACATCAGAGTTCGCCGGGTTCCGGTTCCCGCCCGAGGTGATCGTCCTGGCGGTGCGGTGGTACCCGCGGTTCGCCCTGTCGTACCGGGATGTCGAGGAGCTGCTCGCCGAGCGGGGCATCGAGGTTGATCACGTCACGGTCTACCGGTGGATGCAGCGCTTCACGCCCCTGCTCGCCGACGCGGCCCGGCCGTGCCGGCACCGACCCGGGGACAGGTGGTTCGTGGATGAGACGTAGGTGAAGGTCACCGGCCGGTGGACCTCCCTCTACCGGGCCGTTGACCAGCGCGGCCAGGTCATCGACGTCCTCGCCAACGCCCGCCGCGACCAGACCGCCGCCCACCAGTTCTTCACCCGGGCACTTTCCCACGGCCCGCGGCCGGTAGAGGTCACCACCGACAAGGCACCCGTCTACCCGAGGATCCTCGACGACCTCCTGCCCGAGGCCTGCCACGTCGACGCCGCCAAGAAGAACAACCGGATCGAAACCGACCACGGCCGGTTGATGGCACGCCTGCGGCCGATGCGCGGACTGCAACGACTACGGTCCGTCCAGACCATCAGCTCCGGGCATGCGTTCGTTCAGAACATCCGCCGCGGCCACGACGAACTCGGGATCGACACCGACCCGCACGCACGGTTGACGGCCGCGTTCGCCGAGCTCACCCTCGCAATCTGATCACCCGCCCGACAGGGCGATCCATGCCTGCCTTCCCGCAATGCAACAGACCCGCCGCTCCGACCTGCGCGCGCTCGCCAGCGTGTACCACCCCGCGACGGCAGCGTCAGCGATGCAGAATCCTGACGGGCGACAGGGCCGATATGTCGAAGCTCAAGTCTCGGTATGTCACCGGGAAGCGGGGCAGCGGCAACGGAGCCACCGGCGCCAGACTAATGTACTCCAGCTCGTTGTATATGAGCGGCCCGAACGTAGCGGGCGGAAGCAGGAGAACCTGTCCAATTTTCTCCTCCCGCACGACAAGGCGTCGATATTCTGGATCCATCATGTACGTGAAGAAGGGGTGCCCATCGCCGTCGTAGTCGCGTCTCGTACCGGCATTGACCGTGCCCTCCGTCCGTACGGTGGCCCACCAGATGGCAGCGTCCAGACTTCTCGTCCCGTAGACCCCGGGCTCCCGGTCCTCGCGTACCCCGGTGGACGCGTCGATCGCCAGACAGGTCGGCTTGCGGCATTCAAGGTACGGTGGTGAGAGGGTGCGTACCGGGGTGCCATGGAGAATTGGGTCGCAGCCAGCAGATCGTAGTCGGCGAATCCAATTTTCAAGTGGCTTTCTGCCCTGCATCTCGGTTTCCCGTGACCACACTTCCAGCTCGCCCGGCAAACCGGGGTTCGACCGCGGGGCAGCTTCTCACCCTTATATGATGCTACAGGGTGACAACGGCCATGCTCCAGTTACACATGGTTACCGAGTGTGCCCGCACGACTCATACTCATCTGGCTGTTGGCGAGGTGCCTGACCTGCGGCGTTACTAGACAGGCCGTCAAGGGGAGCAATATGATCATCGATTCGGGGCGCGGCGGCCGAGTCTTCACAGTCGACAGTTGGGCCCAGGCGTCCCGACCAGCCGCCGAACGCGGCCGCCGGCCCGCCCCAGCCGGACCCCGTCGCGATTGGGCCACGGCGGTCCAGACGGCTGTGAGATGCCAGCTGATCTGAACAGGGGCGGGCAACTGCCGCGATCAGCCGATGACCGCACGGCACGGCCCGACTTCTTCGTCTCGTATACCGAGTCGGACCAGCACTGGGCGGAATGGATTGCATGGCAGCTCGAGGAGGCCGGTTACCGGACTGTTCTCCAGCTGTGGGACTTCGCGGCTGGATCGCATCTCCTACAGGAAGTGCAGCGGGCCATCAGGGGTGCCAAGCGAACGGTCGTGGTTCTCTCGACGGCCTATCTCGACTCGATCCACGCGGCTGCACAGTGGCAGGCTGCCTGGCTCAATGACCCCGACGGGCGCGACCGGGCGCTGATCGTGGCACGGGTGGACGTCAGCGAGAGACCGGGGTTCCTCGGCCAGCTGGTCACCGTGGACCTGTTCGGCGTCCCGGCCGACGTGGCGAAACGGCGCCTGCTGGCCGCGGCACGGGGCGAGCGCGGCAAGCCGGCAACCGCTCCCGTCTTCCCCGGTGCGGCCTCGCGCCCGTATTCCCGAGCGGCACCAAGCTATCCCGGAGCGGTCTCGGAAGTCTGGAACGTACCGATCCGCCTACTCACCTTCACGGGCCGACGGGACCCGCTCAGCAAAATTGAGGATCTTCTCTCGGCGGCCGACCGCGTGGCGGTCACCGGCATCGGTGGCGTGACGGCACTGCACGGGCTTGGCGGCGTGGGGAAAACGCAGCTCGTCATTGAGTACGCCCATCGCCACGCCGACGACTACACCATCGTCTGGTGGGTCGATGCTGAGCGAATCATCATGATCGGGGAACAGCTGGCAGCGCTCGCACAGCGTCTTGACCTTCCGACGACCGGCAACGCGGAAAGGGATGCCGAGCTGGCGACCGGCGCGTTGAGTCGTCGCCGTGACTGGCTGCTGATCTTCGACAACGTCGGCGACGCCGGTGAGATCCGCAGGTGGCTACCATCAGGCGGCCATGTGATCATCACGTCTCGAAACCCGGTGTGGGGTGGGGTCGCCAGCCGGCTCGCCATCGATGTGCTCCCTCGTGACGAAGCCGTGCTGCTACTGACCCGCCGAATCCGCGGCCTGCCGACCGGGACGGCGGACCATCTGGCCGAGGAACTGGGCGACCTCCCACTCGCGCTCGAGCAGGCGGCCGCCTATATCGAACAGACGGGCATCACCGCGACCACGTTCCTGGCCCGGTTCCAGGCACGACGCACGGCCATGCTGAACCGCGGCGAGGACCTCGTGTATCGCGGGAATATCGACACCACCTGGACGCTGGCCCTCGACCGCCTCAGCCGGACCGAGCCGGCCGCGACCACGCTCATGCAGCTGCTCGCGTACCTGGCGCCGGAGCCGGTGCCGATCAGCCTGTTGACCTGCGCGCCGAGCCTGCTGCCGAAACCGCTCCGCGAGCGTGCCGTGGCGGACGACGGGATGGGCCTCGACGACGTCCTCGGCGCGGTCTTCCGATATTCAATGGCCACCCGGGATGGCACAGGAATCCGAGTCCATCGCCTCGTGGCAGCAGTCATCCGCGCCCACCAGACAACCTATGAACGCACCGTCACGGCCCGCGTGGTCCGTGACCTGCTGCATGAAGCGGTCGTGGGGAACCGCCACGGTGCCATCAGCGGGCAGCAGGCGCCGGGCTCCACCGTACGGGAGCTGCTGCCCATGGCAGCCCTCGGTGATCCCCGCGACTCCTCCAACTGGGCGAGCTGGGGACGCCTGCTGCCCCATCTTGTCGCGTCGCCAGCACTGCATCCAGAAGACAGGAGCGAGGACCTCGACGACGCGGCTTATGAGCTCCTACTCCATGTCAGCCACTACCTGGCGGCCCGTGGCGACTACCGTGCTGCGAGGTCCTTTGACGAAAATATTTACCAGCGCTGCACGGCCTTGTTCGGGCCCGACCACGCCTTGACGCTGTGCTTCGCGAACAGATTGGCACATGACCTGCACGGGCTAGGCTTTCTTGAAGCGGCGCGAACACTTAACGCGACAACACTCGAACGCTGCCGACAGGTTTTTGGCGACGAAAATCCAGAAACACTCGATTCAGCCAACAATCTGGCCGGCCAGCTGGTCTCGCTGGGCGAGACAGGGGCCGCGCGAAGACTTAACGAACGGACCTTCGAAGCAAGAAGCCGCGTACTCGGTGCAAACCATCTCGACACTCTGCAGTCGGCCAACAACCTGGCGACCTGCCTGCTCCTGCTTGGCCAGCCGCAAGCAGCGCGGGAGCTTTCGGCGGACACGTTGGCAAGGAAGCAGCAGGCCCTCGGGCCCGACCATCCTTACACCCTCTTCTCGGCGGCCACACTCGGCAGTGCGTTGGCGGCGCTGGGCGAGCACGATGAAGCCCGCCGGATACACGAGCGGACGCTGGCGAGCCAGCGGCGCACACTGGGTCCGGATCATCCATGGAGCCTGCGTACCTCCAGTGCACTGGCTCGAGACCTGCTCGCGCTCGGAGACGCGCCCGCCGCCCGCGAGCTAGTCGACGACACGCTGACGCGCTACCGGCAGAGTTCCCGGGACGATCCAGGTACACATCTCACGATCGAGAACCTGGAACACGTGCTGGTGGCGCTCGGCGATGAGGCGGAAGCGAAACGCCTGACGAACGAGGCCCAGCTCCACGGAGGAGCCAGCACTCCCGACAGCGATCATGATCTCCACGGCGGCGCGTAGCTGCGACACCTGCGTCGGGCGCGGTGAGCGCGGGCCGGGCTGCCGAAGGATGCCACCTTCGCCTCGGCGCCGGTGACCTGGCTCAAGTCGATGCGCGTTGACCGCCGCACCCACCCCGTGGGGTCAGATACTTCGGGGATGCTCGGCCTCTACCTCGGCACTGACGGCGAGCGGGCGATCATGATCGACGCTCCTCGCAAGGGAGTCGAGGTCCGCGTCGGGTTCTTTCCAGCGACGGTCGGGGCCCGAGGGGGCTCCTTGACCTACCTGTGGCTACGGACGTGGGATCGGGCACCAGATGTACACGGAAGCGAGCACCATTCGATCTTGTGAGTGGAGACCGAATGCCGGTGAGTTCGAGCACCATGCGCTGAGCGGCTTGCTCTCCGGGTCCAGATCGCTGCGACGTGTCGGTCTCGGAAGTGCCTGTGCGACAGGCAAAAGCAGCAGCAGGGAGACGGCAGAGAGTCAATCTGCCGCAGCTCGGACCCGTGGTGTCCAACCTCGTCGACACGGCCTTGCCGCTGCGGCAGGTGGTGCCCATCGACAGCGACAGATGGTGCCCGCTGTCGTCGACATAGCCATACCTGGGAGCCAGCAGGCGACCTACCGCCAACAACCCATCAGACGGAGACTGACGGCCGGTCCGAGCCGGCCGACCCGTTCAGTCTGCTCGCAGCCGCAGAGCCGGATGCCCAGCGCCCAGACGTTGCCCAGACCGAATAGGAAGCTCAACGCGACGACGGCAGCGATCAGCACGGTAACCGCACGAAGCGCGACCAGCTCGGCCCTCCGCCTCCCGCAGACGTCGAGGGGGGCGGTTCACTGGCTGGTACCCCGTCTCACCTCCGAGAACGAGCTCACCGGACAGGGTCACCGGCGGTGGGGTAATGGTTCGAATCCCCCTTCGGACACTCTTTGTGATTGATAGATTACTTCAAGTTATCTACCGCGGATGATATTGACGTAGCCAGCCGCACCGCGGTCAGTGGCTACTGGTAACCGCTACGTCCTGTAATCGTCTTTGTTGTGTCATCTGGATGCGCCGGGGTAGGGAGACGCGCATCAGCACTGTCCCGCCATCCCTGCGACTGGGATTCGCGGCACACGTCAGCCCGGCGTTCCACGGGCCGGCTTGGAGAATTCGCTGGCGCGCGGCCGGCACGCCTCCGGTCGTTGAATTACGCGGGCTCTGGCCTGCCGTTGTGAAGAAAGTGGCCCTCGGGTCGGGATGGTGAAAGTACCACCAAGCAAAACCCGACCCAGAGGGCCACCGCGTGCCATCATGCCAGACCGGCGCCAATCTGTCGCGCGGCCATGACCAGGCCGGCGAGAACAACGCCAGCAGGATCCTCCAGATGCTGCGCCGGGTAAAAGACTTCCGCGCCGACCGCGGGAAGACCTATGACCTCTGTTTCGCGCTCGCCGTCGCGGTAGTCGCGACACTCGCCGGCGCCGCGAACTACCGCCAGGTCGGCAGACGGGCAGCCGACCTTCGCAAAGCTTGCTCGGCCAGCTCGGTGCGCCCTACGACCACTTCTGCGCGGCTTACACCGCGCCGAGCGAGTCCACCTTCCGGGAGATCCTCACGACTGTCGACGCGGATCTGCTGGACCTCAGCGTCGGCGCCTGGCTGCGCGAATGCGCGACACGCGACCACAGCGGAGACATGGTGATCGCGCTGGACGGCAAGGTTCTGCGCGATGCCTGGACCGATGAGAACAAGCAGGTCAAGCTGTTCGCCGCGATGATCCACGAGGGAGGCGTCGTCGTCGCCCAGACCCAGGTCCCCGACGACACCAACGAGATCATCCAGGTCGAGAACCTGGTGAAGAACCTCAAGTACACCCGCGGACGAGCCATCGCCACCGCGGACGCCGCCCACACCCAGTTCAAGACCGCCATCCTGCTCCACAAGCGCGGCATCGACTACGTCCTTACCGTGTCACGAAACTCTTGGTCCACTGTGGACGCATGCCGGGTGCACGGGCTGGTGGTCACCAGGGGACGATGCCGTGTCGGTTGACGTAGGCTCCGGTCGGGCCGTCCGCGGGAAGCGTCGCCAATTCGACGATGGCGTCAGTGCCCTCTTGCACGGTCTGGATGCCCCGGAAGTTGTTGAGGTCGGTCGCCGTCCAGCCAGGATCGGCGGCATTGACCCTCATATCGGGCAACGCGTGCGCGTAGAAGACCGTCAGTTTGGTCAATGCGGTCTTGGTCGCCGCATAGATCGGGGGCACATACTCCGGATCCCACCAGCTGTTCTTCTCGGTCAGCGCGAAAGAGCCCGTTCCGCTGGAGACGTTGACGATGCGCGGGTTGTCGCTGGCGCGCAGCAGCGGCAAAAAGGCAGTTGTCACCCGCACGACGCCCAGCAGGTTCGTGTTGAAGACACCCGCGACGTCGGCCGCGGTGGCCTGGTCGATCGGAATCGACGGCCCGTTGATGCCCGCGTTGTTCACTAGTACGTCGAGTCGTCCGTATTGATCGCGGACCCAGGAGGCGGCCAGCGCCACGCTGTCCTCGTCGGTGACGTCGAGATGTACGAACGGGACGGCCAGCTCTCCTGCGGCAGCCTGGCCGCGTTCAGGATCGCGTGCGGCGAGCAGCACCGTGTGTCCCGCCTCGCGCAGTCGGCGGGCACTTTCGTAGCCGAGGCCCTTGTTGGCCCCCGTGATCAAGGTGATCGTGTCCATGCCGGTGAGTCTGTCGGGATCGACCGCACCCGAGGAAGGTACGGCTCGTGGGTGGGACTGACAGCACCAGTCAGCCGGTCCGCCGTAGCGCCATACTGGTTCCGTGTCGAGTGAGTTCGGGTCGCTGCTGCGCGGATGGCGGGACCGCACCAGTCCAGCGTCCGTCGGCGCGATCGAAACGAACCGGCGCTCGCCGGGACTGCGCCGCGAGGAACTCGCCGCGCTAGCCGGTCTCTCGGTGGACTATCTGGTGCAGCTGGAGCAGGGCAGGGCGGCTCGGCCCTCACCGCAAGTGGTCGCGGCGCTGTGCCGAGCGCTGCGCCTGGCCGAGGACGACGCCGCCTTGCTGCACCAAGCCGCCGGTCTCGCTATACCGAAAGGCGCGGTCAGCACCGAAATGCCGTCCGGAATCGAGCGTCTACTCCAGCGCCTCGACGACTGGCCAGTCGCCGTCTACTCCGTCGACTGGTGGCTGCTGCGCTGGAACCGCCTGTGGGCCGCGCTTCTCGGCGACCCGGGCGCTTTGCTCGGCCGAAGCCGCAACCTGATCTGGCACGAGTTCACCGACACTCCGTCTCGGATCGCGTTGGCCCCGCCCGAACGTGACGCCTTTCACAATGCCCTGGTAGCCGATCTTCGAGTAGCCTCCATCGAATATCCTCACGACCCTGGTGTGCGGCAACTGGTAAACGAACTTCGCACCCGCAGCACCGACTTCGCGAGTAGGTGGATCGCCGGTCGCCCCGTCCGACATCGAACCGCCCGCAAACGCATCGAGCATCCTCACGTCGGTCACCTCACGCTCGACAGCGATGTTCTGCAAACCCCCGGCAGCGCTCTCCGAATCATCGTCTACTCCGCCGAGCCGGACAGCCAGGACGCCAGCCGCCTCGACCTACTCCGAGTGCTCGGTACCGAGGCTTTCGCTCACTAAGCTTGATCTTTAGGGGCCTGTTCACCTCTACCTGCACTGTGACAAGCAGATTGAAGCCGTCTGGTCCCTGCTGAAACGCGGTGAGATCGCCAACCGTGTCCTCACCGACGTCGACCATCTCACCGGCCTGATCCGCCTGTTGGGTGCCAGAACTCGGCCACTGGTGTTGACCTGGTCTTTTAGGCGGTTCGTTCGTATTCGTTGATCAGGCCGCGGAGGATGGGCCGGCGCTTGATTCGTTCGTGGGTGAGGTCGGCGACGGGGTGGTCGGGCCGGGGTGGTTGAAGGTCGCGGCTGCGGTGGGGTCGTCGTCCGTTGTAGTGGGCCGTGTACTCGGTCAGGACGGTGCGCGGGTGCCGCGCACCGAAGATCATCATGCGGTCGGTGACCTCGGCCCGGACGGTGCGGACGAACCGTTCGGCGTAGGCGTTCGCCCGGGGAGTCCGGGGTGGGATCTTGACGGTGGTGATGCCGGCGTCGGCGAGGACTGCGTCGAACGACGCGGTGAACTGCCCGGCCCGGTCACGGACCAGGAACTGGAAGTCGGCCGCCCGGTCACCGAGATCCATGAGGAGGTTCCGGGCTTGTTGGGTGGTCCACGGTCCGTCGGGATGGGCGGTGACCCCGAGGATGTGGACGGTGCGGGAGCCGACCTTCAGGGCGAAGAAGCAGTACAGGCGCCGCAGCGTCATGGCGCAGTCCACGTGGAAGAAGTCGACGGCCAGCATGGTCGATGCCTGGGTGCGTAGGAACTGCCGTCATGTGGTGTCGGTCTGGCGTTTCGGTGCTGGGGGCAGCCCGAGGGTCTTCGGGATCCGGCGGATGGTGGAGGCGCTGACTTGGTGGCCGAGTTTGAGGAGTTCGCCTTGGATCCGCTGGTAGCCCCATGTCGTGTTCTCGGTCGCGAGCCGTTCGATCAGCGCGGCGATCTCCGGGCTGATCGGTGGTCGTCCGGTCCGCTTCGGGTAGGTCCATTTCCGTGTGATCAGATGGCGGTGCCACCGGAGGACGGTGCCGGGGGTGATCAGCCGGTGGGCTCGCAGCGTCGTGGGCAGGAGTCGGATGAGTGCGGCGAGAACCGCCCGGTCTGCCCAGTCCCACCGGGGCTTGGGCTGGGTGCGACGCAACACCGCGACCTCGTGCCGTAACACCAGCAACTCGATGTCCTTGGACGCCGGCGAACGGCCGAGGAGGACCAGCCAGCCACAGACCCGAACGAAGATCAGATAGAGCAGGCGCGTGGACATAGCTGACCATCATGCCGACAGCCGCGCCGCCGCATCAGCCCAGGTCACAGGCCCAGTCGCACTTCTGGCACCCCACAGCCGAGTGCGAGGTGCCGTCGCACGGCGGCTCCCACCCGAATGACATATCGTCTGCCGATATCGGCGTACGTAAGTGGGCCGGGTGCTGTGGAGGAGTGGCCGTGAGTGTGTCGTCGACGGCGATGCCACAGGAGTTGCACCGGCGGTTGGGGATGTTCGACGCGGTGATGATCGGCCTGGGGTCGATGATCGGCGCGGGGGTCTTCGCCGCTTTGGGGCCGGCGGCGCATGCGGCCGGATCCGGGTTGCTGCTCGGGCTGGCCTTCGCCGCTGTGGTCGCCTACTGCAACGCGACGTCGTCCGCGCGGTTGGCGGCTCGCTATCCGGCGTCGGGCGGCACGTACGTCTACGGTCGTGAGCGGCTCGGTGTCTTCTGGGGCTATCTGGCCGGATGGGCTTTCGTCGTCGGTAAGACCGCTTCCTGTGCGGCGATGGCTCTCACCGTCGGCGTCTATGTCTGGCCCGGCCAGACCCATGCGGTGGCTGTGGCGGCGGTGGTGGCGCTGACCGCGGTGAACTATGTCGGGGTGCAGAAGTCCGCCTGGCTCACCCGTGTGATCGTCGCGGTCGTCCTGGCCGTGCTTGCCGCGGTGTTGGTCGCCGCCTTCACCTCGACCACGTCGGACGCCGCCCGGTTGGACATCGGCGCGGACGCCACGTTCGGCGGGGTGCTTCAGGCGGCTGGCCTGCTGTTCTTCGCGTTCGCGGGATACGCGCGCATCGCCACCCTCGGTGAGGAGGTCCGTGAACCGGCCCGCACCATCCCCCGCGCCATCCCGACCGCCCTCAGTATCACCCTGGCCGTCTATGCCGCTGTGGCGGTCGCTGCCCTGATGGTGCTGGGTCCACAGCGGCTGGCGGACGCCACCGCGCCGCTGTCGGACACGGTGCGCGCCGCAGGCGTCGGCTGGCTGGCGCCGATCGTCCGGGTCGGTGCCGCGGTCGCCGCGCTGGGTTCCCTGCTCGCGCTCATCCTCGGGGTTTCGCGCACCACCCTGGCGATGGCCCGCGACCGGCACCTGCCCCACGCCCTGGCCGCGGTCCACCCCCGGTACGCGGTGCCGCACCGCGCTGAGCTTGTGATCGGCGCCGTGGTGGCCGTCCTCACGGCGACCACGGACGTGCGTGGGGCGATCGGCTTCTCTTCCTTCGGCGTGCTGGGCTACTACGCCGTCGCCAACGCGAGTGCCTGGACCCTCACCGCGGACGAAGGACGTCCACCGCGTGTCGTGCCCGCGGTCGGGCTCGCCGGCTGTCTGACCCTGGCCTTCGCCCTGCCGCTGTCCTCAGTGGCCTCCGGGGCTGCGGTGCTCGTCGTCGGCGCCGCCGCCTACGGCATCCGCCGCACCATCAGCGCCCACACGCGGGCATAGCCCCACCCGACGCGCGGCATAGCCGCGTCACCCTGTCCAGCGGACGTGGCGCTGATCTCCGGCGCCGTCAGGTCTCAGTGTCGCGGCCGAGGACCTCACGGGCCAACTCCGCCAACGCTCTACGATCTTCAGCCAAAGCGCGCTTCCCGGCCTCGGTCGCCCGGTACATCCGCCGGGTGCGCCCGTCGATCACCCGCTGCTCGGAAGCCAACAGACCGTCGGCTTCCAGTCGGTGCAGCGTCGGATACAGCGTGCCGGGGCTGATGCGATGGCCGTGCCGGGCCAACTCCTCGGTCATCCACGCACCGTGGATCTCCTGTTCGGCCGCATGATGAAGAATGTGCAGCCGCACCGCGCCCCGCTGGAACTCCCGCACCCCACCCGCCCC
>NZ_JAMPTM010000319.1 GCF_025403375.1 Frankia gtarii | reverse complement strand
ACCGCGGGAGCGCGGTCGATCCGCCCCGCCGGCCACCCCGCCGGCCGAGACAGCCGGGACAGCCGGGTGACCAGGCGGCCCGCAGCTGCCGAGCTCAGCTCGGGGTGACCAGCCGCGGCCAGCGATCCGTGGCCGTACGCAGGCCGGCGACGCTGACTGTGATGGCGACGCTGACTGTGATGACGCAAAGCCGACACCTCGGCCGCGGAACGCCGCAGATCCCTTAAAGTCACTGAATATGACCGCGGTGCTACCGCGCCGCGCGGCTACCCCGCCCGGCCGGCTGAGACTGGTGTCGATCGTTGTGGCGGTCGGCCTGGTCCTGCTGTGGGTCGCGGCGTTCGCCTCGGGGCGGTCCCGCCAGCAGGCGCTGGACTCGCTGCGCACCGACAGCGGCGCGTCGTTCATCGCGGCGCAGAACCTGCACGCGGACCTCTCGGCGGCCGACGCCGCGGCGGCGCGGGCGTTCCTCGCCGGCGGCGTCGAGCCTCCCGACCAGCGAGCCGCCTACCAGCGGGCCGTCAGCGACGCGAGCGAGCGGATCGTCGACCTCGCCCGAGCGGGCGGCCCGCGGGAGCCGCTGACCGTGCTCACCGAGCAGCTGCCCGTCTACACCGGCAAGGTGGAGCGGGCCAGGGCGAACAACCGGCTCGGTCTCGTCGTCGGCGGTGCCTACCTGCGGGAGGCGTCGAGTCTGATGCAGGGCACGATCCTGCCGGCCGGCGACCGGCTCGCCGCGGCGGCCGCGGAGCGCATCGACCACGATTACCGGCAGGCCAGCCGCGTCCACCACCCGATCCTGGTCGCCGCCGCCGGGGTGGCGACGCTGGCCGTCCTGATCGTCGTGCAGGTCCGGCTGTTCCGGCGGACCAACCGCGTCTTCAACCCGGCGCTGGTGGCGGCGACGCTGCTCGCCGCGCTCGCGCTCGGCTGGACGATGACCGCGTTCGCGGTGCAGCGCACCCGTCTGCTCGACAGCCGCGACCATGGCTATGTGCCGATGACGATGACCGCGCAGGCCCGGGTGCTCGCGCTGCGCGCCTGGGGCGACGAGAGCCTGTCGCTGATCTCCCGGGGCAACGGCGCGGACCTCGACGCCGACGCCGACGCCGTCAGCGCCCGGCTGGGCTACGACCCCCAGGGCCGGCCGGCTTCCACCGGGCTGCTCGTGGCGACCGCGGCGCTGCCCGGCCCGGACCGGGCCGCCCGGGGCGCGCTCGCGCCCACCTGGCAGACCTATCAGGCCAGCGCGGTGCGGGTCCGCGCGCTCGTCGCCGAAGTCGGCGGGTTCCAGCAGGCCGTCGCCCTGGCCCAGGGCGGCGGCTCGGCCTCCTTCCGCCGCTTCGACACGGCGTCCACGGTCGTGTTCGACGCCAGCCGCGGCCGGCTCGAGCGCCAGCTCGCCGACGCCGACGACGCCCTGGACACGCTGCCACTTGCCGTCACCGCGGCCCTCCTGCTCGCCATCGCCCTCACCCTCGTCGGTATCCAGCTCCGCATCAACGACTACCGGTAGCCGCCGTCATGCCTGGACCCACGACTCTCACGCCCCCCACGATCCCCACGACGCTGCCGCGGGTCGTCGCGGTGGCCGTCGCGGTGCTGCTGGCCCTCGTTGGCACCGGCTGTGCGACCGTCGACGCGGGGCTTCCCGCGCAGGCACGGCCGCTGGCCGCGACAGCCGCCTCGTCCCCGCCGGCCACGGGCGTCCCGGCACCACCGGCCACGGGTGTCCCGGCGCCGGCGGGCAGCGGTGGAGGCTGCGGCGATCCGCAGGCGAGCCTGCGGCCACCGGCTGTGCCTCCGGCGCCAGGGGCGATGCCGGCCGGCACGTTCCTCGCGGCGATCCAGCAACGCGGCTACCTGCGGGCCGCGGTGCTCGCCGACGTCCCCCCGTTCGGTTCGATCAACGCGTTCAACGGGCAGTTCGAGGGCTTCGACGTGGACCTGGCGAACCGCATCGGCCGGGCGATCTTCGGCACGGACGGGCATGTGCGGTTCCGCGCGACGACCTACGCCGAGCGCATCCCGGTGCTGCTGCGCGGGGACGTGGACATCGTCGTCGCGACCATGACGACGAACTGCGAACGACGCCGGCAGATCGACTTCTCCACCGTCTACTGGTACGAGACGCAGCGGATACTGGTCCCCCTCGACTCGCCCACCCGCAGCCTGGACGACCTCGGGGGGCAGCCGGTGTGCACCGCGGCGGGGACCACCACGGTGGACACCCTGCGCCGGGCGTCGTCGCACCCGGTCGTGCGGACCGTGCCGAACATCGCCGACTGCCTCGTGCTGCTCCAGTCCGGCCAGGTCGCGGCGATCTCGACGACCAGCGCGGTCCTCGCCGGCATGGCGGCGCAGGATCCCCGGGTCCACCTGGTCGGCCCGGGGCTGTCCAACGAGCCGGACGCGATCGGCGTCGCCCGCGGCCATCCGGAACTGACCCGGTTCGTCAACGGCGTGCTCGCCGACGTGCTGCGCGACGGCACCTGGGCCGCGATGGTCCAACGCTGGCTACCGGCGCTGCGCCCACCCCCGGCGGCGCCGGTCCCCCGCTACACCGACGGCGGGTGACCCGGCGTGCCCTGGTCCGGATGGCCGGCGGGCCACGGGTGTACCTGGAAGCTGTACCGGACGAGCGCACCGATGCGTTCCCGGTAGGCGGTGGTCTGTCTGGCCGCGCTCTGATCACCGCGGTGCTCGGCGAGCAGAAGCGCGTCGACCTGGTAGGGACCGTCGAGGTACTCGTCGAGGCGGGCGGAGTCGCGGTACTCGATCCGGACGAGTCGGTAGAGGTTGGCGAACTTCTTCGCGGCGCGCGGGTTCGGGAGCAGCGGGTAGAGGTCGGCGAGGAATTCCCGTTCCCTGGCCCGGAACATCTGCGGCTCCGGTGCGGGAGCTGGGTGCCGGGGGCCAAGCGGACACGTTCGGTCAACTCGCTCTCCTGGCGATTCGAGGGTTTCGAGGTGGTCGTGGTGAAGCGCGTCTGCCGCGGGGCTTGCCCCCGCCCCGTCGGTGCCGGTCCCTCGCCGTGCGCAAGGCGGGCTATGCGACCTGCCTTCTCCCAGGCCGGCCGAATTCGCCCTGGTGACAGGCCCGTGTCGCATAGCATTCGGGCCCGGCGAACCGGGCGAGGTGACGACAAGACGACATCGCCCCACGCACGGTGCTCCACCGACTTACGATCAGTCGTCCCGTGGCGTCGGGCCGGCCCCGGGCGCCGTGACCGCCGCGGCTCACGGCGGTGGACGGCGCGGGTCCCCCGGTGGCCGGGACGGTGGGCGGGCGGAACGGTGCCGACGGTGACGATCGGGGTGGTGGTGCGCACGGCATGGCCGGCATGTCAGGTGCCGCGCGGGCGGGTGGTTCGCCGCGGGCGGCCGGATTCGGGGCGTCGCCCGGCCGGCGCGCGCCCGCAACGTCCCGCGCCGTCCGCGCTGTCCGTGCTGCCCGTGCCCCGCAGGGGGGCGGGACCGGCCGCGGCGACGCGCCGGGGCTGACCGACGATGCGCACCCGCTCTGATGTCGATGCGGCCCTGGGCGAGCTGCGTTCGGGCAGCGCGCGGCTCGCCGCTGAGCTGCTGGAGCTCGACGCCGTCATCGACGGGCATCTCGGCGATCCGCCGCGGCTACGCGGGCGCACGGCCGAGATCGCCGCTGACGCCCGCCGCCGGCTGGTGGGGCTCTGGGAGACCCACGGCGCCCTCAACGACCTGCTCACCGCGACCGCGACGGAACGGGGGGAAGGTCCGCGGGTCAATGGGCGGCGCCTCGCCCGGCTGACGGCGCTGCTGGACGCCGAGCCGGGTGGCGTTCCCGCCCAGCGCCGCCTCGACGAGGCGCTCGCGAACGTCCGCGCCCTACGCGCCGGCGCCGACGAGGTCATCGCGGCGCGGGCCGCGCACCGTGAGGCGCTGGCGCCGCTCGGCCGGCAGCTGAGTGCGACGCTGGCGACGGCACAACGCCTCGGGCTCGCCGCCCCGGCCGGCACCGACGCGGCCGGCAGCTCCAACGCGGCCGACGGCTCCGAGAACGGTGAGGTCCCAGCGCTCGCGACGGCCCGCGTGGCGCTGGCGCTCGCCCAGGCCGCGGTGGCCGCCGACCCGCTCGACGTGCCGGCGGAACTGCTGACCGCGGCCGGCGAGGCGCTCGCCCCGGCCGTCGACGCCGTGGCCGCCCTCGCGCGGGCACACGATCACCTCGCCGAGGACCTGGCCGCCGCCGGCGCCCTGCTGGCGCAGGTCATCGCGGTCGCCCAGACCGGCGAGCGCCGCGCCCGGGAGGTCGTCGAGCGGGTCAGCGGTGACGCCGACGGCCTGCTTCGGCTGTCCGACGGGTGGTTCGACGCGCCGCGGCGCGGCCTGCGGCCGTGGCTGGACCGGCTGAGCGCCGCCGGCGAGGCCGGCGACTGGCGGCTGGTCGGCTACGGCCTGCCGGCGTGGCGGCGCACCGCGCAGGCGACGCTGGCGACGGCGACGACGATCGCCGAGACGAACGCGGCACCGGTGCGTCGCCGCGACGAGCTGCGCGGGTTGCTGCGGGCGCTGCGGGCCAAGGCCGGGCGCACCGGGCTGGGTGAATCCGCCGAACTGGAAGCCCGCTACGCCCCCGCGCTGGCCGCGCTGGGCTCGACCCCGATCGACCTGGACCGGGCCGAGAGGCTCGTCCGCACCTACGCGGACGCCCTGCTGGCAGCCGCGCCCGCCCGAAACGAGGAGTTCGCGTGACCGAGACGATCCGGTGTCCCGAGCCGGACTGTGAGGGCGTCATCGAGGACGGCTACTGCACGATCACCGGTCTCGCCTACCGGCCGCCCGGACCCGCGGCCGCCGACGTCACCGGCCCGGCGGCGACGGGTGCTGCCACCGGTGGGAGCGCCGGCTCGGCGGCGACGGGGGCCACCGGCTCGCGGCGGTCCCGGCGTGGCTCGACGAGTCGCAGCGCGCCCGACCGGCTGGGCGCCGGGCTGGTGCGCATGCCCGAGATCGAGCTGCCCGATCCGACGTCGCTGCTGCTCACCGACCCCCAGCTCCCGCAGCGGCTACGGCGCTGCGCCCGCTGCGACGAGCCGGTCGGGCGCTCCCGCGGGAGCCAGCCGGCGTTGGCGGAGGGGTTCTGCGCCGGCTGCGGGCAGCCGTACTCGTTCCGCCCGGCGCTGCAGGCCGGCGACCGCATCGGCCAGTACGAGATCGCCGGCGCCCTCGCCCACGGCGGGCAGGGCTGGATCTACCTGGCCCGCGACCACGGCGTCGGGGGGGACTTCTGGGTGGTGTTCAAGGGGCTGCTCGACTCCGGCGACCGCCACGCCCAGGCCGCGGCGATCGCCGAACGCCGGTTCCTGGCCGCGGTCGACCATCCCGCGATCGTCAAGATCTACACGTTTGTCGAGCACGCCGGGACCGGCTACATCGTGATGGAGTACGTCGGCGGCACGTCGCTGCGTGACGTGCTGCGCCGACGCCGGGCCGCCGCGGGCCGGCCCGACCCGCTGCCGGCGGCCGAGGCCGTCGCCTACCTGCTCGCGGTGCTGCCCGCGTTCGCCTACCTGCACCGCAACGGCCTGGTGTTCTGCGACTTCAAGCCGGACAACATGATGCTCGGCCAGGAGTCGGTGCGGCTGATCGACCTCGGCGCGGTGCGGCGCATCGACGACCACGACGGCGCCGTCTACGGCACGGCCGGCTACCAGGCGCCGGAGGTGCCCACCGAGGGCCCTTCGGTGGCCTCCGACCTCTACACGGTGGGCCGGACGCTGGCCACCCTCATCCTCGACTTCCGCGGCAACACCTCGACCTACCGCCACACCCTGCCACCGGCGTCCGGCCACCCGGTGCTCGCCCGGCACGAATCGCTGTACCGCCTGCTGGTCAAGGCCACCGCGGTCGCCCCGGACAGGCGCTTCGCCAGCGCCGAGGAGATGCACGGCGAGCTGCTCGGCGTCCTGCGGGAGATCGTCGCCGCGGAGCAGGGCACCCCGACGCCGGCCCGCAGCACCCGCTTCACCGGTGACGCCCACCCCACCGGCGAGCCGCCCGCACCGGTGCCCTGGGCGCTGCTGCCGAGGCTGCTGCCCGATCCGGACGATCCTGCGGCCGCCGCGCTCGCCGCGCTGCCCGACGTCGCCCCGCACCAGCTCGCCGAGCTGCTCGGCGCGATGGGCACCACGAGCGTCGGTGCCCGGCTGCGCCTGGCCGACCTGCGGACCCGGCTCGGTGAGCGCGACGCGGCCCGGGAGCTGCTCGACGCCATCGCCGCCGAGGATCCGCTCGCCTGGCGGGTGCACTGGCAGCGCGGCCTGCTGCTGCTCGCCGAGGACGACGCCGCCGGGGCGGTGGCCGCGTTCGAGCGGGTGTACGGCGAGGTGCCCGGCGAGCTCGCGCCGAAGCTGGCCCTGGCCCGCGCCGCCGAGGCCGGCGGCGACCTGCCCCGGGCGCGCCAGCTCTACGACCTGGTCTCGCGCACCGACGACACGTTCACCAGCGCCGCGTTCGGGCTGGCCCGGGTCCGCCTCGCCGCCGGTGACCGCGCCGGCGCCGCGCAGGCCTACCAGCGGGTGCCGGCGGCCTCGGCGGCCGGCGTCGAGGCGCGGATACGCCTGGCCCGGGTGCTCGGCACCGTCACCGCCGCGGGCGTCCCGGACCGGGCCGGCCTGCTGGCGGCGTCGACGATCCTCGACGATCTGGACCTCGATCCGGCGGCCCAGGCGGCCCTGCGCCGGGATCTGCTGGCCGGCGCGCTCGACCTGGTCACCTCCGGCGCGGTGGCCGCGGACCCCCAGGTGCGCGTCGCCGGTTCGCCGCTGCGGCCCGCCGCACTACGCCTCGGCCTGGAACGCACCTACCGGACGCTCGCCCGCCTGGCCGCGACGCCCGACGAGCGCTACGCCCTGGTCGATCTCGCCAACGGCATCCGTCCACGGACCCTGGTTTGACCGCCGAGCGGCCCCCGCGCCCGGAAATCCCACTTCCCGACGAGTCACCGGGCACCCGACGGTGCCCGGCGTGCGCGGCCGTCGTCTTCCCGGACGACCGGTTCTGCGAGCGGTGCGGCACCGGGCTGGGCCTGGGAACCCCGCCCGCCGACCGCATCGATCTCGATCTCGGCAGCGCCGCGGGAGTGTCCGACCGCGGTCTGGTGCACCGGACCAACGAGGACGGTTTCGGGCTGCGTGTCCTCGCCGGGCCCGCCGGTGGCCCGGCGATCGCGACCCTCGCCGTCGTCTGCGACGGGGTGTCGACGGCCCCGGGATCGGGACCGGCCGCGGTGCGGGCGGCCCGCGACGCGGTGGACCTGCTCGCGCAGCTGGCCGCCACCCTGACCACGCC
>NZ_JAMPTM010000318.1 GCF_025403375.1 Frankia gtarii | reverse complement strand
CCCGATGCCCCCGCAGCCAGCCCACCGCCTGATCGAACAGCGCCCCCGGCCCCTCCGCATGCGTCCACGCCCGCCCGTCGAGGAAGCGGCGCATCCCGTCAGCCGCCTCGGTGTTCTCGAACGGCCGGAAACCGTAGGCGGCCCAGATCTCCCACGCATGCTCGTATGCCGTCTTCGCCCGCTCGGTGTACCGCTTCACACACGACACGTCCGCGATCCCCAGCTGCCCGGCGAGGTACTCCACCACCGGCCACGGCACCTCCAGCGGATCCGCCAGGAACACCCCCAGGAACCGCACCGTCGTCACCTGCAGCACGAAACCCAGCCGGTTGTGATCACCCCGCCGGTCCGCGATCAACGCCCTGTCCGCGTCATCGAGGAAGAAGAACCGCTCCAGATCAGCCCGCGACGGCACACCCTGGAACCGTCCGTAGGCGGCAACCTACCCGTCAGTGAGGAACTCCAGCGGCACAGCCCGGACCGTAGCCGATCAAAGGCGCAGCGGAAGGAGAATCAACCGAAATCCCACACGCAGACCTAGATCATCGCAAGCGCCAACGGCTGCACGGATCTTCCTCTACTCCGGGGCCAGCCACCGACACCACCGCACCCGGCGCCACTCATCGTGACCATGAGTCGAGTCTGAGTCACCCACATACGCCGATCATCGGTTGGTTGTCGGCGCGGTTCTCGCTGCGGTCACCGATCGCCCCGTAAATCATGAAGACGTCAAATTTTTGACATTGCAGATACGTATGACCTCACCTAACATGCGGCGAATGCCATCTGCGGAGTAAACGGGGGATGCCGGCGATGCTGCGGAGGATGTACTCGGTTCCCGAGCACATCACCATGGCCGGCCTGGGCGCGGGCCTGATCGGGGCGATCTACCCGACGATCATGGCGCGCACGGGCGGGCGGAGCCTCCCCTGTCCACTGCGCACACTGACCGGCCTGCCGTGTCCGTTCTGCGGGCTGACGACCGCGACGGTCGCGCTGACCCGTAGCGAATGGGCGGCTGCCGCCAGCACCAGCCCTCTTATCTATCTCACGGCCGCATTGGTGACCGCGACGACGCCGATCCTGGCGGCCCGGCTCCTCGGCCTGGCGCCACCGCCACGCCCCTGGTCCGCCGCCGCGCGTGCGCGGACCCGGTACTCGGCATACGTCGTCGTAGCTCTCAGCTGGCTCTTTCAGCTGCATCGGTACCACTTCATCTAGGCGATCGCCAATCCATGCAGGACCGCTCTTCTCAGAAAGGTCGATCGTGACCGGCTATAACCCACCCCCGTCCGAGGCGTATCCCCCGCAGTGGGGCCAGCAGCCCCCGCCCGGCCAGTACCCGCAGTACCCGCAGCCCGACCAGTACCCGCAGGCCGATCAGTACCAGCAGCCCGGCCAGTACCAGCAGCCCGGCCAGTACCAGCAGCCCGGTCAGGGCGGCTACTACCAGCCCAACCCGTACCCACAGCCCGCACCAGGGTACGGGCCCGGCCAGCCGGTGGGGCCAGGCGCCTACGCCAGCTGGGCCCAGCGAGTCGGCGCATACCTCATCGATACGTTGCCACAGATCGTCGTGTTTGGGCTGTTCGGAGCGATACTCCGCGGACCGGCGGTGGCACTCTTGGCGATCCTCTGGCTGGCCTCGCTCGGCTGGGTCATCTACAACCGATGGATCCAGGGCGGCAGGACCGGCCAGTCGCTGGGCAAAAAGACGCTGAACATCCGACTCGTCAGCGAGGTCACCGGCCAGCCGATCGGACCGGCGATGGCGCTTGCCCGCGATCTCTGCCACTTCGTCGACGGCATCATCTGTTACGTCGGATTCCTGTTCCCGCTGTGGGACGCAAAACGGCAGACGCTCGCCGACAAGATCGTGCACACGGTCGTTGTGCCCGCCTGATCATCGCGAGGAACACGACCCCGCCCGTCCCGGGACCACCCGAGTCCTAGGCGCGGATCACTGTCCGCACCCACCTTAGGTGAGGATTCGGCCTCTGGGCTGGGCGTTCGCGGGCGCGCCAGACCGCGCCGGGTGGTCCGGTCCCTGGCGTGGGCCATGTTCCCGACCGCGGGTGCTGGGGTCGGCGCTGTTGCATGCGGGGGATCTGACGCGTGCCAGGGGTTTTGGCGGTCACGGTCAGACGGCGCGGGCGGGCTCGGTGAACGCGGTAGCAAGGCGAAGGTGCGGATCGGTGTCGACGGCATGTTCGTCGTGGCCGCGGCGGATGTTCTGCACGAGGGCGTGTCCGGCACTGACGGTCTGGGCGGAGCGCAGCCGTTGCAGTCCGCGTGGCAGGCCTCAGGGAGCAGCTCGTCGAGGATCCGCGGGTAGACCGGTGCCTTGTCGGTGGCGGCCTCGACCGGCCGGCGGCCGTGGGACAGCGCCCGGGCGAAGAAGCGGCGTGCCGCGGCCTGGTCACGGCGGGTGCTGGCCACAACGTCGATGACCTGGCCGTGCTGGTCAACGGCCCGGTACAGAGAGGTCCACCGGCCGGCGACCTTCGCAGAGGTCTCGTCGACGAACCACCTGTCCCCAGGGGGGTGCCGACACGGCCGGGTCGCGTCGGCCACGAGCGGCGAACCGCGGGTACCAGCGGACCGCCCACACGATCACCTCGGGCGGGAACCGGAACCCGGCGAACTCTGATGTCGGAGCCGGTGGACGGACACGACGTCGACGCATCATTCGATCACGACTGATCGGCAGCTTCGCGATGGCGAACTTCGCCGATGCAACAGCGCCCCCGTGGCTCCTTTGGGGTATCCGCCCGTCGGCGGCCGCATCCTGATGATGTTTCTCGTGATGCGTGCCGTGGGCATGGGCGGGAACGACCACAACAGTCGGCTGCGCACACACGCGGATAGATGTCTGGTGAGAGGCGGCAAGCCCCGGGTGTCGGTGGCAGTACCGGGGTGCGGCCGTCGGACCAGCCGGAAGGGCGAACGGCACTCGATCCACTTCCAGCCCGAGACGGGCATTGACAATGCTGGGCTGCCGATATCGAGGAAGATCAGGATTATGTCCTGGAGTGGGCATGGCTCGGGTTGGGGCGGCTGGCTGCTGGGTGAGGCAGTCGGGGATGAAGGCGGCGAGGTCGCGAAGGACTCCGGGTGGCAGACGTCGGGCGAGGATGGCCAGCAGTCCCCAGCTGGCGATCAAGCGGTCGACGGCGACGGCGAGTCCGACGAGCCAGTCAGGCATGATGCGCGGGTTCCCCCGGCCCGGCCTCGTTGCTTCGGTCCGCGTGCGACGGGTCAGCGCCGGTGCGCGAACATCGCCTGAGCGCGTTCGAACCGGCGTTCGGTCGCGTGGGAGGTATCGATGGCGGCGGTCGCGGTGACCAGGATGATCGCGGCGAGTACGCCCGCCAGGACCGGCCGTGGGGTGGGTGGTGGCTCCTGCAAGGCCCGTGCCCGATGGGCGAGGTCGGTATGCACGGCGCCGAGCGCCGCGGTCGGCATGGTCGCTGTGCCGGCGCGGGCGAGTCCGGCGCGGGCGAGGGTCCGGACGGCGACCGCGCGGTCCTCGCTGGTCGCGGCGGCGTCTTCGTCGGCCCAGCGTTCGACGGCGAGCCGGACGGCGGCGGCGGAGGTCCGCAGGAGCGGGTTGGCGGCGGCGGCGAGGTCGGCGAGCTGGGTGTAGGCGTGGTGGCGGTGGTGCAGGTGGGAGTGTTCGTGGGCGAGGAGCACGCGGCGTTCGTCGGGGGGCAGCGCGCGCAGCATCGCGGTGGACACGACGATCCGGCCGGTGAGTCCGGGCAGCGTGTAGGCGTCGGCCCGGTCGTCGTCGACGATGACGAGGCCGGTGGGGGCGGGTCCGAGTCGGCGGCAGGTGAGTTCGGCTGCGGCCAGGTCCCTGCCAACGCCGACGGCCCGGTGCAGGGCGGCGCCGAGTAGCCCGGCGACGACGGCGGCTGGCAGCAGCCCGGCAGCGACGGGCAGCGGGTCACGACCGCGGACGACGGTGGCTGACCAGTGCCCGACCGCGGCGATCATGGGCATCGGGGCGAGCAGGGTGAAGGCCACGACCGACAGGATGAAACCGGTGGCGAGCGCGGTCACCAGGCAGGCGGCGGTGAGCAGCCGGGTGGCGGTGGCGGGTGGTAGCCGCCGGCCGAGCCAGCTGCCGCCGGCGGCCAGCAGCAGGCTCGTGATGAACGGGACGAGCGCGACAGTCGTCATCGCCGAGGCCCGCCATGCGTGCTGTCGGCAGTGGACTCGACGTCGCCGCCGGTGTCGGTGTCGGTGTCGGTGTCGGACCGGTGAGTGGCGAGGAGGTCGGTGAGGAGCTGCTCGTCCTCCGGTCGCAGGTCCGCGACGAACCGGGCAAGTGTCTCGGCTCGGTGGCTGCCGGCGCCGAGCAGGCGGGACATCTGCCGGGCGGTGAGCGCGGCGTCGAGGGTGTCCGGGTCGGTGGCCGGGGCGTAGACGTAGGAGCGGCCCGCGGGCGCCCGAGTCAGGGCGCCCTTGTCGTGCAGGCGGGCGAGGGTCGTCATCACTGTGGTGTAGGCCAGTGGTTCGCCGAGTTCGGCGAGGGTCTCGGCCGGGGTGAGCGGCCGGCCGGCCGCGGCGATCGCGGCGAGTACCTCGCGTTCCAACGCTCCCGGTTCACGTCTGGGTTTCCTCGCCACTACGCCTCCTCGCTACTACTAGATTGATAGTACGAGAGGTCGAGTGGCAGTAGTAGACCTCAGCGTGCCGCACTCGCCGTCACGACATCCTGCCGCCAGGCCTCCGCGGGTCATCCCGTACAGTCGTCTACTATTCGATGAGTAGTAGACGACTGCATGAGGGGACGGCGGATGGTGGATGGGGTGCCGGCGGTCGAAGCCGTCGGGCTGGTCAAGCGCTTCGGCGGGCTCACGGCCGTGGATCATGTTGATCTTCGGGTGGACGTCGGGGAGGTGTATGGCATCCTCGGCCCGAACGGTGCCGGGAAGACGACGTTCCTACGGATGCTGTTCGGGTTGATCCGGCCGGATGCCGGGACGCTACGGGTCTTCGGCCGGACCTGGGCCGAGGCGGGCCCGTCGATGCTGGACGGGGTCGCGGGATTTATCGAGAGCCCCCGCTTCTATCCCTACCTGTCCGGCCGGCGCAACCTGGTGCTGCTCGCCGGTCTCGACGGCGGTGACGCGGACAGTCGCATCGACCAGGTGCTCGACGTGGTCGACCTCGCCGGTCGGGCAGGCGACAAGGTCGGGGGCTATTCGTTCGGGATGCGCCAACGGCTCGGCGTCGCCGCGTCCCTGCTGCGCGACCCGCGGCTGCTCGTCCTCGACGAGCCGGCCAACGGACTGGACCCCGCCGGCATCCGGGACATGCGCGCGCTGGTCACCCGGCTCGCCGGCAGCGGGCTGACCGTGCTGCTGAGCAGTCACAACATGGACGAGGTCGAGGAGATCTGCGACAACGTCACGATCATGCGCACCGGCCGGGTGGCCTACCACGGCTCGATCGACCAGCTGCGCGCCCAGGCACCGGACCCGTCCCACCGGCTGGCGACCAGCGATGACGACCACGCGATGCGCCTGTCCGCCGAGCATCCCGCCGTGTCCGTCACCGCCCATCACGACGGTGGTCTCGCGCTGCGGGCCCAGACCGCTGACGCGGACAACTACCTCATCGCCCTCGGCCGGGCCGGCGTCGCGGTACGCGCCCTGCACCTGGAGATCGCGCCGCTGGAATCGCTGTTCTTCATGCTCACGGAGACCGACTCGGCGACCGGCTCCGCCCCGGCCGGCCTGCAACCCCGGTCCCGCAACCTCACCGGAGCGACCCCATGACCGCGCCCGTCACCACCACGCCCACGGCCGGCCCGGCGACGGTCCGGCCTCGTCCGGTCGGCCGCGGCCGGGTGATCACCGCCTACCGGTGGGAGATCACCAAACTCGCCGCCCAGGCCCGCACCCGGGCCACCCTCGCCGTCTGCCTGGTCGCCCCCTTCGTGTTCGTGGTACTCCTCGACCGCCAGGACCGTCTGCCGAAGGACACCCTCTACGGCCGGTGGGTGCACACCAGCGGCTTCGCCACGCCGCTGCTCATCCTCGGCTTCGCCGCCCAATGGGTTTTCCCGTTGCTCACCAGCATCGTCGCCGGCGACATCTTCGCCAGCGAGGATCAGCACGGCACCTGGAAGACGATCCTGACCCGCTCCCACAGCCGCAGCCAGATCTTCTGGGCGAAGGCGCTCGCCGCGGCCACCTTCGCGGTGCTCGTCGTCACGGTCCTCGCCCTGAGCTGCCTGACCGCCGGCGTCCTGCTCGTCGGCCACCAGCCACTGGAAGGCCTGTCCGGCACCCTGCTGCCCCCGGGCCGCGCCGCCGGACTGGTCCTCGCCGCCTGGGCCACCGCGCTGCCACCCCTGCTCGGCTTCACCGCCCTGGGGATCATGCTGTCGGTGTTGACTCGCAGCAGCCCCGCCGGGATCGTCGGACCGATCGTCCTCGGCCTGCTCATGCAGCTCTACGCCTTCCTCAATGGCGCCGACGCCATCCGCCACCTGCTGCTGGTCACCCCGTTCGATGCCTGGCACGGCCTGCTCGCCGCACACCCGTACTACGGGCCGCTGCGCGACGGCACGTTCGTCAGCGCCGGCTACATCGTTGTCTGTCTGGCCGTCGCCTTCACGGCGCTGCGCCGCCGCGACATCACCGGAGGCTGATCCGCATGCCCCGTCCCGCCCCCGACCGGTCGCGCGGTGACCGGGCGTCCCGCGGACCGGCCCGAGGCCGGCTGGTCCGCCGGGCTCGCCTGGCCGGCGTGGCGGTCACCGCCGCCGTGCTGACCGCCACGCTGGTCGGCTGCTCCGCCGATGTCACCCGGCCCCGCGTCGAAGGCTCCCTCGGCCCCGTGTTCGCCAACCTCTACGTCCAGCAGCAGGCCCTGCTCGGCCATCCGGGGCTCACGCCGGCCACCGTCGCCGCCAGACCCACCTGCCACCGCACCACCCCCGGATCCCACGACACCGGCGCCGGCAGCGACTGGATCTGCCAGGTCGGCTGGAGCGACGGGACGGGCAAATCCCAGAACGGCAAGTTCGAGCTCCAGGTCCGTTCCAACGGCTGCTACCAGGCCGGCGGCCCCAGCAGGATCGTCGGACCGATCATGATCAGAGATGTAGCCGGCAAAAGTGTGATCAACCCGGTGTTCGAGTTCGACGGCTGCTTCGACACCACATGAAACCCGAACGAGACGGAAAACCCGCGCAGAACGACGGGAGTGTCCGACTACCGGTGTATCGGTCGTGGCGGTTGGTGATGGATCAGTTGGTGGTGGTCGGGGTCAGGCGGCCTTCGAAGGTGATCGCCAGGGCGTTCAGGGCAGGCTTCCATCTGATG
>NZ_JAMPTM010000317.1 GCF_025403375.1 Frankia gtarii | reverse complement strand
CTCCCCGCGTCCGGCCCCGCGTCCACCCCGCCGCCGGCGGCGGGCGGCGCGACCGGGCAGCCGCTGGCCGGCATCACCGTGCTGGACTTCGGGCTGATGTTCGCCGGGCCGTTCGCCGCGACCCTGCTGGCCGACCTCGGCGCCCGCGTCATCAAGATCGAGACGTTGGAGGGTGACACGATCCGCCGGGTCGCCGGCTTCCCCGAGTCCGGCGGCGCGAAGGTCATGCAGGGCAAGGAGAGCCTGTGCGTCGACCTCGCCACCGACGAGGGCCGCGCGATCGTCCACGAACTCGCCAAGCGGGCCGACGTGGTCCTGCAGGCGTTCCGGGCGGGCGCGGCCGAACGCGCCGGCATCGACGCCGCGACGCTGCGCGCCCTCAACCCCGACCTGGTCTACGTCAACGCCCCCGGCTACGGCACCGACGGGCCCTACGGCCACCGGCCGGCCTACGCCCCGGCGATCGGCGCGGCCAGCGGGCTGGCCCTCACCGACGCCCCCGGCGTGCGCAGCGCGGTGACCACGGTCGCGCAGAAGAAGACCGGCGCGGTGCGCTGCTTCGCCGCCGCGGCGGCCGTGCCCGTGCAGGCCGACGGCATCGCCGCCCTCGGCGCCGCCTCGGCGATCCTGCTGGGCCTCGTCGCCCGGTCGCGGGGCCGGGCCACGGGCGCGCTGACGGCGACGATGCTCGCGACCGCCACGCACGCCATCCTCGACCAGGTCGTGGACTACCCCGGAAAGCCGGCGCCACGGGAGGTCGACGACGACGCCTGGGGCCTGTCCGCGCTGTACCGGATCTACCCGGCGGCGCACGGCTGGGTGTTCCTGGCCGCCCCGGCGGACAAGGAGTGGCCGCGGCTCACCGCGGCGCTCGCCGCCCACGCCGACCTCGACGCCGACCCGCGGTTCGCGACCGCGCCTGGCCGGGCCGAGCACGAGGCGGCACTCGCCGACGTGCTGGCGAAGACGTTCGGCACCCGGCCGGCCGCCGACTGGGAACGCGACCTCACCGCGGCCGGTGTCGGCTGCGTCGAGGTCGCCCAGCGCTCCCAGCAGAAGATCATCCAGGTGGAACCGGCCGCGGCGCAGGAGTACTGCGTGACGGTGCACAGCGACGTGTTCGACGAGCACCTGCGCCCCGGCCCCACCACCCGGTTCTCCCGCTCCGCGACAGCCCCGAAGGGCTTCACCCACGCCGGCGCGCACACCGACGCGATCCTCGCCGAACTCGGCTACGGCGCGACCGACATCGCCGACCTGCGCGAGCGCGCCATCGTGGGCGGCTGACCGGCACGCCGCCGCCCCGCCGCTCCGGTCACCCCGCCGCTCCGGTCGCGCTACCGGAGCGATCGCGCTACCGGACCGTGGGCGTCGGGTCGGGGCCGGCGGCCGACACCTGCCGGCGCCCGTCGCCGCCGGCGGGAGGCGGGACCGCGACAAGGGCGGGAACGGCGTCCGGGCGTCCCCGCCCGGCCTCGGTGCCGGTGCCGGTGCCGGCCTCGGTGCCGCGTCGGGCGCGGATCCGCTCGCGCAGCCGGCGCAGCGCGCGGGTCAGCGCCCGGCCGACCAGCTCGGCCAGCACCAGCAGCACGACCGCGACGATGCCGTCGGCCCAGAAATGGTTCGCGGTGACGACGACGACCAGGGTCGTCACGACCGGATGGACGACGATCAGCCACCGCCAGCGGCTCGAGCTGATCCGGATGACCTCGTAGGCGATGAGGAACGCCCAGCCCACATGCACCGACGGCAGTGCCGAAAGCTGCGCGGCGACCCCGCTGCCGAACTCCCCGTACACCGACTGGCCGAGCAGCACCGCCTCGTCGACGAAGCCGACGGAGGTCAGCATCCGCGGCGGCGCCACCGGCAGGAACATGTGGAACAGCAGCGACGAGCCGGTGAACAGCACGATCGTCGTGCGCACCGACGGGTAGGCACGGCGATGGCGGGCGAACAACCACACCAGGAACAGGTTCATCGCCGGGAAGTGCACCCAGCCGTAGAAGTCGTTCGCCGCCCGCAGCAGACCCTCATGGCCGAGCATGAACCGCTCCATGGCGACCTCGCTCGGCAGGTGCAGCCACTGCTCGGCCCGCCAGATCCACTCGGCGCGTTCGATGCCGCCGGCGACCCGGGTCACCCCGAGGATGCGGGCGATCTGCCAGAGCGTGAACAGGCCGAGGATCGTGCCGGCCTCCCGCGACGCGGCGGCGACCAGCTCGACGCCGCGACGCGGCCACCACCGGTGCACCACCCGGGCCACCACGGCCAGCGCCAGCAGCACCCCGGCCCCGACCGCGGCCTGCTGCCACAGCGGCATCGGCGCTCCCGTCCCCGTCCGTCGTCAGGTGGTGTGCGGCGTCCGCCGCGGCCTGGCCGGCCGGCGACGTGGACGCCCCGGCCGTCACGTTACGACCCGTTCGCGCCGGATGCCGCCACCGCCCCGCCTGCGCCGCGGAACCCGCCGGCACCGGCGGCGGGCGCCCGCCGCACCTCTTGACGCGATCGTCAGATCATCTAGGGTTTTCTCACGTTTGGCCGGGATGGACGAATACGGGAGGTCTGGGATGGCGGACGTCGGCATCGTGCTCGTGCACGGCGGTCAGCACGCCGGGGACTGTTGGGAACCCACCGTCGCCGAGATCGGGTTACAGGCGCCGGGCACCCCGGTCCTCGCCGTCGACCTGCCCGGCCGGCGCTCGGCACCCGCCGACCTCGCCACGGTCACCGTCGCCGACTGGGTGACGAGCACGATCGCGCAGATCGACGCCGCCGGCATCGGCGAGTTCGTCATCGTCGGCCATTCGATGGCCGGCCTGACCGTGCCCGGCGTCGTCGCGCGGCTCGGGCCGACGCGCGTGCGCCGGATGATCCTGCTGGGTGCGGCCGTGCCGCCGCAGGGCCGCTCGATCGTCGACACGGTGCCCGGCATCCTGGGCTGGGTCGCCCGCCGCAAGGCCGCGACCGGCCGTCCCGCCGCGCCGATGCCCCGGCTGCTGGCCCGCTACTCGTTCTGCAACGGCATGACCCGCGAGCAGCGGGCGTTCAGCCTGTCCCGGCTCCACGGCGAGTCCACCGCGGTGACGATCGAGCCCACCGACCGCACCGGCCTCGACCGCTCCGTGCCCCGCACCTGGCTGCTGACCCTGCGCGACCGCGCCCAGACGGTGCCCACCCAGCGCCGTTCCATCGAGGCGTTGGGCGGCGTCGACGAGATCGTCGACCTGGACACCGGCCACAACGCCATGATCAGCCACCCGGCCGAACTGGCCCGCATCCTGCTCGACCGCGCCTCGGTCTCCCGTTCCGCGCCCTGACACGTGCGCCCGTGGTCGCGTCCGGCTACCGAAGACCCGACAGGACCGAACCGAGGATGGCGTCGAGGGTGTCCACCTGGGCGTCGGTGAGGGCGTCGAAGACACTGGCCCGGACGAAGGCGACGTGCGCCGGTGCGGCGTGCTCGATCGTTGCCCGCCCGTGTTCGGTCAGCACCACCAGGGCACCACGGCCGTCGTCGGCGCACTCCTCCCGGGCGACCAGACCACGGCGCGCCATCCGGGAGACGTGGTGGGACAGCCGGCTCTGTTCCCAGGACAGCTCGCGGGCGAGCCTGGTCACCCGAAGACGCCCTGTGGGGACGTCGGTGAGGCGGACGAGGACCTCGTAGTCGGCGAGCGAGAGCCCCGCGTCGGCGGCGAGCTGGCGGTTCATCTGCGCGGTGAGCTGGCTGGTCATCAGCAGGTATCGGCGCCAGACCCGCTGTTCGCGCTCGTCGAGCCACCGCACGGGCCCTGCCGGGAATGCGTCGCCCCCAGATCTGCTTGACATGTCATCTAGCTTAATGACACGTCATGAAGATGGGAAGGGTTCATCATGGCCAGCGTGACACCGCAGCGAGAAGTCGACATCCGCCGCGCCGCCGAGCGCCCGGCGACGACGATCGACTGGCTGGACTCGAAGCACTCCTTCTCCTTCGGCCACCACTACGACCCAGCCAACACCCACCACGGGCTGCTGCTGGTCAGCAACGACGACACGGTGCGCGCGGGCGCGGGCTTCGAGACCCATCCCCACCGCGACATGGAGATCGTCACCTGGGTGCTGCGCGGCTCGCTGGTCCACCAGGACTCCACCGGGAACTCCGGGGTGATCTACCCGGGGCTGGCGCAGCGGATGAGCGCCGGGCGCGGCATCCTGCACTCGGAGAAGAACGACTCCTGGCGTCTCGCCGGTGACGGTGAGCCGCACGACGAGCCGGTGCACTTCGTCCAGATGTGGGTCGTCCCCGACGAGCAGGGCATCACCCCGGGCTACGAGCAGCTCGAGATCGACGGCGAGCTCCTCGGCGGCGGCCTCGTCCCGGTCGCCTCCGGGATGGCACGCCACGACGGCGCCAGCGCGATCCGGATCCGCAACCGGCACGCGGCACTGCACGTCGCCCGGCTCGGCGCCGGGCAGAGCGTGGCGCTGCCCGACGCCCCTTACCTGCACCTGTTCGTCGCCCGCGGCGAGGTCACCCTGGAGGGCGCCGGCCCGCTGCACGCCGGCGACGCGGTCCGCTTCACCGGCGTCGGCGGCCAGCGGCTCACCGGCGTCGCGCCCGCCGAAGTCCTGGTCTGGGAGATGCACGCCGCCCTGCCCCACTGAGCGGAGCCCGGCCCCATCCACCAAAACGGGTCGCCGCGGCACTGGTGGGACGTTAGCTTCCTCGGCGTGATCGAACACGATCCCACGGACCTGGTGCGTCGCAGTTACGACGCGATCTCCCACCACTACCGGCGAGACACGGAAACAACCGGCGCTGCTGGCCCGGTTCGCCACCTGGCTGCGGCCGGGCGGCTGGCTGCTCGCCATCACCGGCCATCACGCGTGGACCGGCGTCGAGCAGGACTGGCTCGGCAGCGGACAGCCCATGTGGTGGAGCCAGGCCGACGCCGATGCCGACGTTATCCCTCCCGGGGAGCCCGGCGGTCGACCAGGGCGGCCAGCCAGGCGGGGGTGATCTGGGCGAGGCTCGGCACGACGGCGTCCGCGGGAACGCCCGCCGGAGGCTGCGAGATCGACGGGACGAGGACGGTCACACAGCCCGCGGCCAGGCCCGCCGCCGCGCCCGAGGCGCTGTCCTCCAGCACGACGCAGCGCGTCGGCGGCACGGCGAGCAGCCGGCTGGCCCGCAGGTACGGCTCGGGATCGGGCTTGCCGCGCACCACCTCGTCCCCGGCGACCGACACCTGGAAGTGTGCGACGCCCAGCGCGCCGAGCACATGGTCCATGAGCACCCGGGCGGACGACGACACCAGCGCCAGCGGCACGCCCTGCGCTGCGAGCGCGCCGACCAGCTCGACGGCACCGGGCCGCGCGACTATCGCTCCCGGTTCGGCGAAAAGCTCGCCGATGCGGCCCATGACGAACCGTGCCGCCTCGGCGAACCGCGATCCGTGCACCCCGAGCAGCGACAACATGAGGTGCAGCGCCGTGTCCGGGCCACGGCCCATGATCGCGGCCTTGATCTCGGCGGTGAACACGCCGCCGAGGTGGGCGGCGAGATCCTCCTGCGCCCGCGTCCACAGCCGCTCGGTGTCGACGAGCAGGCCGTCCATGTCGAACAGCACGGCCGCCGGCACCTGCAAGGCGCTCATCGGCCGTTCCCGGGCAGCCCCAGCCCCAGCCCCGGATGGCGACCGGCACCGGCTGACCCGCGCGCCGGCGTGCCGCGCCGACCATCCGCGGCGGAAGTCATCCGTCAAGCCTGGCACATGCGCGACCGCTGCAGGCTTCGATCGCGCTTGCGGCGCGGCGGGCGACGGTCCCGGCGGGCGACGGTCCCGGCGGGCGACCTCACAATGGGCTACCGGGCTACCGGGCTACCGGGCTCAGCGCGGGCCGCCGGGGGTCAGCAACCAGCGGACGACAGCGGCGGTGCCGGCCCGGTTGGAGCCGAGATGGTCGACGCCCGCGCCGAGGTCGACGATCGGGGCGTCGATGCCGTGCCCGCGCAGCGCCGTGCGGCAGTGCTCGCTGTTCGCCCGGGGAACCTGGGTGTCCGCGCCGCCGACGTAGAGCCGCACCGGCACGGGCGGCGGCTGGGGGCCGGGCGGCGTGGCGCAGGTCGCGTCGGCCACCGCCAGCGCCGCGGCGAACCGACCCCGCGGATGGTGGACCAGCTCGGCGCCGCGGGGAGTGAGCAGGGCGTCGATGCTCGCCGGCAGGCCGGCGACGAACCGCTCGCCGGAGTGCTCACCGTCGAACAGCGCCTCGACCGACGGGTCACGGAACACCTCGGCGGGCGTGTCGTACAGGTGGTGCAGCCGGTTGAACGCGACGAGCAGGTAGGCGGTGTAGCCGACACCGTAGGGCCACTCGACTCGGCCGTCCAGCAGCGCCGGCAGCTCGACGGAGCGCAGGTCGTAGGCGCCGCTGACCGGCGCGAGCGCGCCGAGGCGCAGCGCGGGGTCGGCGCCGGAGCGCAGCGCCGTCGCGAGGCCCGTCGCCGCCGAGGCGCCCTGCGAGAAGCCGGTCACCAGGATCCGCGGGTCGACCGTGCGTCCCTGGGTGGCCAGGAACAACCGGGTGGCGCGCAGCAGGTCGAGCGACGCGGTCACCTCGGAGGGCACGTCCATCCACGGGTGCGGGCCCGGCCCGACACCGAGGCCGAGGTAGTCGGGGGCGGCGGCGGCGAAGCCGGCCGCGGCGTAGGTGAGGGCGGGGGCCTGGCCCCAGCCGTCGGCGGCCAGGTCCGTTGCCGTCGACGGGGCGTCGGCGCGGGCGGTCTCGGTGCCATGGGTGTAGGAGACGACGCGCAGCCGGCGGGCGTCGGTGGCGGGCAGGGCCAGCAGGCCGCTGGCGGTGGTCGGCAGCCCGTGGGGGTCGATCGTGCGGTAGACGAGCCGGTAGCTGACCACCCCCAAGCGCAGGATCGCCGGGTCCGCGTCGAACCCGGCTGCGGTCAGCACCGCCCGCACCTGCGCCGCCGACAGGACGTCCAGCCGCTCGGCCGTCACCACGCCACCGCGGTCCGCGGCTCCCGCGGCTCCCGCGGTTGGCAACGGCGCCGCGGCGGCATCAACGAACGCGGTGGCGGGAGCCGCGGCGGCATCAACGAACGCGGTGGCGGGAGCCGCGGCGCTGCCGAGAATGCCGGCGGCCGTGACCGCGAGGGCGGTGAACGCGAGGGCGGCGGTCCTCCGCCGCCGCGGCGGCGAGCACTCCGGCGAGCGCCCCGGCGCAATGATCGTTTCGTCACGGGAACGCATGTCGTGCATACGTACAGCCATTTCGATCACACTAGGGAGCCCGGCAGCCCGCCCCCATCCGGCCAGCAGCCGAATCCGGCGGGGGGACCACC
>NZ_JAMPTM010000316.1 GCF_025403375.1 Frankia gtarii | reverse complement strand
GTCCCGCCCCGGGCTCCGCGGCCGCCACGTCGCGCGCAGCCGGCCCCTCCTCGGCCACGCCCGCCTCCTCGGCGGCGGCGACGTCGTCGTCGTCGAAGGCCGGGTCTGTCGCACCGGCCTGCGTGGGCCGGGCGAGCACACTGTCGGCGTCCGGATCCCCTTCGTCCATGACCCGTCGACCGCCGCCCTCACCATCCGCGGCGTCACCATCCCCAGCGACCCCGCCGGATGCCGGGTCGGCGGGGCCCGGCGCGTCCGGCTCGCCCGCGACGGGCTGCGCCGCGGCGACACCGGCGGCAACTGGTTCGACCGGGGGCACGTCGACCGGTTCAGGTCGGGGGGAGGCCGCCGCGCTCGCCGCCATCGTCAGATCCTGATCAGCGCGCGGCGCAGGACCGTCGCGGTCGTGAAGATCCGGATGCCCAGCACCACGACGACCGCCGTCGACAGCGCGCCACCGAAGCCGATCAGGTCGCCGAGCAGCACGAGCAGGACGGCGATCACCACGTTGGAGACGAACGAGACGATGAACTCCCGGTCGTCGAACGTCCCCTCGACAAGCGAACGCGCGGCGCCGAGGGCGGCGTCGACCGCCGCGACGACCGCGACCGGCAGGTAGGGGTCCAGCCAGTCCGGGGCGGTCGGACCCAGCAGCAGTCCGGCCACCACACCCAGCACGAGGGCCAGCAGGGGAATCATGATCCGCTCCGTCGGGCATGGCGCAGCACCGGTAGCGGCGCCGCGGGCAGGGTCAGGGTCTCGGCGGCGGACGCCGTCAGGGAGGTCACGGGGGAGCCTGGACGGTGGCGCAGCCGGTCGACCACCGCCGACTGCTCCACCCGTCGCACCAGTCGCCGCGGATCACCGATGGCCTCGACGTCGTACGGCGCCAGCACCGGGACGAAGTTGATCAGAACGAGGTCCCCCGCGGCCCGAATCGCGCTGAGCGCCGTCAGCCGCACCCCGTTGATCGCGACCGCTTCGGCCCCGGAGATCCACAGCACGTTCACGAGGTCGGCGAGATCATGATCCTGAATTCGTCCCGTCCCGGCCGCGCCCGGGACGGCCGTCGGGGCGGACTGGTGCGGACGGGGAGTGCCGGACGCCGAGACGCGGGGGTTGGCGGAGCCGGAGCCGCCGGCCAGCCGGTCGGTGACCTTGATCCGTACGCCGGGACCAGTCGCCGCGACCGAACCCGCCACGGGACCGAGCGCCGCGACGTCCACCGCGGCGCGCGCATGATCGCGGTCGGCGCGGCGACGCTGATTCCTCGTCGCCTCGACCACGGACCGCAGCTGCCCGACTCGGTCCTCGGCGCCGGCTAGGGCGACGGAACGCTCGCCGACCTGCACACGCAGGGTCGCCGCGAGCCGCGCTCGGTTGTCCGCGGTAGTGGCCCCGCGCCGCGCTCCGAGCGCGATCACACCGCCGAGCAGGACCAGCACCAGAGCCAGCGCCGCCGGCCGGAGCCGTCGCCGGCCCCCCGCCCCCGCCCGGCCCGCGGGCGGCAGCTCGGCAGGCGGGCCCGGTTCCGCGGGCGGGGAGGATTGCCGAGGTGGGTCGTCGAGGAGCATCGCGAGCTCCGCCGGCAGAGACTCCGAGGCTCCGGGTAGCACGGTGGCCCCGGGCAGCTCGAAGCGACCGGAGGGGCATTTCGCCGCTGGCCATCGCCATCCGGTCCGATCCCGCATATTCGGCATTCTGACCGACCAGCGGCCCGACGCCGCCGACCGGCACGGTCCCGCGCGTGCCGTGATCGGCCGGGAGACCGGTCGACCAGTGGCGTGAGAGCGGCGGTGGGTCGCCAGACGCCGCGGGGCCGCGGGCCGCGGCTCGGCAGGGTGGTGCGGTTCCGCGAGAAACCGGCAGCCCCCGACACCGTGTCCTGAGGAGCGGTTTCTAGGAGGCCTCGACGACCTCGGCCCAGCGGCGCAGCAACCGGTGAGCCTGACTCAGATCGGCGCCCTCGGCCCACAGGTGGGTGACAGCCTCGCTGGGATCGGGCAGCACGAGCACCCAGGAGCCGTCGGAGCCCACGATGCGCACCCCGTCGGTGGTGTCGATGGTCTGGCCGGCCTCCGGATCGACGGATTCCACGATGCGGCGCATGACCATGCCCTTGGCCGCCCACGGGGTGGGCACCGAGCGGCGCAGGATCGCGATGGACGGGATGCGGGCGTCGATGGCGGACAGCGTCAGCCGGGTCCGCGCCACGAGGGTCAGCAGCTTCACGAAGGCGGCGAGCCCGTCGATGGCGGGAGCGAACTCGCCGACGACGAAGCCGCCCCGGCCGTCGGCGGCGAAGGCGACGCCATCCTCCCGAGCGACCCGGGTCAGCGCCGCGGCCGACAGGGAGGTCCGCCGCACGGTCAGCCCGTGGAAGTGGGTCACCTGGTCGGCCACCCGGGTGGTGGTGACCGGCAGGGCGACCTCGGCGCCCCGGCTCTCGGCGGCCACGAGGTCGAGGAAGACCAGCAGGGCCCGATCGTCGTCGATGAGGTCGCCCCGTTCGTCGACGATGGCGATGCGCTCGCCGACATGGTCGAAGCGCACCCCGAAGGCCGCGCCGGAGCTGGCGACCAGGGCGCCGAGCCGGTTGGTCGCGAGCAGGTCGTCGGCGGCGCTGTGAGCCGGGATGATCTCGTCGACCCGCCCGTTGACGGTCAGCACGTCGACCCCGAGCCGGCCGAGCAGGGTGGGGAGCACGAGCGAGGCGGAGCCGCCGGACGGATCGACGACGATCTTCAGATCCGCCTCGGCGAGGCCGGTGGTGTCGACCCGGTCCAGCAGGTCCTGGATGTAGAGGTCCAGGGTGCGGGCGGGGAAGCGCAGGTCGCCGATCTCGCCGGGGAAGGCGCGGCGGAAGTCCTGACGGGAGAAGACCCGGTCGAGCTTGCGTTGGGCGGCCGGGGACAGGTCGTCGCCGTCGGCGTCGAGGAAGAGGATGTCGATGCGTTCCGGGTCGCCGGGGGCGGTCCGCACCATGATCCCGCCGGCCGCGTTGGAGGAGCGGACGTCGAACCGGGTGACCGGCATCGGCGACACCTCGAGGTCGCGGATGTTGATGGCCCCGGCGGTCAGCGCGCTGATGACGGCCCGCTTGAGGGCGCGGGCGGCCCGGGATCCGTCGCGCGCCGTGGTGACGGTGGCGCCCTTCTTCAGGGTCGTGGCGTAGGCGCCGGCGATGCGGACGACGAGCTCCGGGGTGATCTCGGCGTTGATCAGGCCGGACACGCCGCGCGGGCCGAACAGGGAGCGCTGCCCGCGGGACTCCCAGATGACCGAGGTGTTGACGACCGCCCCGGCCTCGATCGTCTTGAACGGGTAGACCTTCACGTCGTGGGAGACGAACGCCTCCTCGCGCACGACGCACTCGTCGCCGATGACGGCGCCCTCCTCGATCCGGGCCGCCCGCAGCACGTCGGTGCTCTTGCCGATGACGCAGCCGCGCAGGTTGGTCTGCGGGCCGATCAGCGCGTTGTCCTGGACGATCGCCCGGTGCAGGAAGGCGCCGCTCTTGACCAGGACGTTGCTGCCGAGCACGGTGAACTCCCGCAGCTCGGCGCCGGCCTCGACCTTGCTGTAGTCGCCGACGACGAGCGGGCCCTTGAGGATGGCGTCGGGGTGCACCTCGGCGTCCTCGCCGACCCACACCCCGGGCGAGACCTCGAAGCCGTCGATCTCGACGTCGACCTGCCGGTTGAGCACGTCGGCCTGGGCGCGCAGGAAGCTCGCGATGGTGCCGACGTCCTCCCAGTAGCCGGCCGCGACGTAGCCGAACACCGGGGCGCCGGCCTCGACGAGGCGGGGGAAGACGTCGCCGGACCAGTCGACGGCCTCACCGGGTGGCACGTGCGCGAGGACCTCGGGTTCCATCACGTAGATCCCGGTGTTGACCGTGTCGGAGAAGACCTGCCCCCAGGTCGGCTTCTCCAGGAAGCGCTGGATGCGCCCGTCCTCGCCGGTGATGACGATGCCGAACTCCAGCGGGTCGGGCACCGACTTGAGGGCGACGGTGACCAGGGCGCCCTGGCGGCGGTGGAACGCGACGAGGTCGGTGAGGTCGATGTCGGTCAGCGCGTCCCCGCTGATGACGAGGAACGCCTCGTCGCGCAGGGCCTCCTCGGCGTTCTTCACGCTGCCGGCGGTGCCCAGCGGGGTCGTCTCGGTGGCATACGACAGGTGCATGCCGAGCTCGTCGCCGGAGCCGAAGTAGGTGCGGATCATCGACGCCAGGAACTGGACGGTCACGACCGTCTCGTCGAAGCCGTGCCGTTTGAGCAGCCGCAGCACGTGCTCCATGATCGGCCGGTTGACGACGGGTAGCAGCGGCTTGGGCAGGTTCGCGGTCAGCGGGCGTAGCCGGGTGCCCTCGCCGCCCGCCATGACGACGGCTCTCACCGCGTTACCTCCCGCTCTCGCCGGTCCGGGCCCGGTAGCGCCGGGCGAGTTGACCGGCCTGGACGAAGTAGAGCAGTCCGGACCACCAGTACAGGGCAGTACCCCAGATCGCGAACGCCCATCCAAGCGGGCGGGCCGCGGTCGCCAGCCACGAGTCCCCGGCGGCGAGCAGCAGCAGCGGGAAGGCGTAGAGCAGGTTGAACGTGGCCGCCTTGCCCAGGTAGTGCACGGGCAGGGCGACGCCCACGCCGATGCGGCGCAGCAGCGGCGGCAGGGCCAGCAGTGCCACGTCGCGGGCCAGCAACAGGACGGCGAACCAGACCGGCACGATGTCGCGCACGGTCAGCGCGATGATCGTGGAGAGGATGTAGAGCCGGTCGGCGAGCGGGTCCAGCAGCACCCCGAGGCGACTGGTCTGGTTGAGCGCGCGGGCGAGCTTGCCGTCGAGGTAGTCGCTGATCCCGGCGAACGCGAGGATCCCCAGCGCCGCACCGTCCGCCTCCGGCCCGAGTACCAGCCAGAGGAACACTGGCACGCCGAGTAGTCGCAGGGTCGACAGCGCATTGGGAATCGTCCACACCCGGTCCGGCGGCGCCGGCTCGGACACCGCGGGCTGCGGGGTGGGCGCGGTCATGCGACGTCCCTCCTCCACCGGCGCTTCGACCGGCTCGGCGGCAGGTTGCCGTGCGGTGGGCGGCCGCCCACCGCGCCCGGCGTGCCCGCGGGTCCCACCGCGGGCACGACGCCCCCCGGGGAGGCCCGGTCCCGCGCGGGCACCCGGTCGGCAGGCCGGACAGGGCAGACGCTAGCGGATGGTCGTCGCCGCTGGCCCGCTGGTCCGCCGGACCGGTGGCATCGACCGGCGGCCCGCCCCGGCCCTGGTCGACCGGGGCCGGTCGCCGCCGGCCCGGCCCGTCGCCGTCGACCGGGCGCCCGACGCCTCCCGACGCCTTCCAGCGCCGTCAGTGGATGCGGCCGACCTTGTAGGTGGAGCTGTAGATGGGACGCAGCGAGACGACACCGCCGGTCTGCGGCGCGGCCCACATGTAGCCGTTCCCGGCGTAGATGCCGACGTGGTAGATGTTGCCCGGGGTGCCGTAGAAAATCAGGTCGCCGGGCTGCTTGCCGGACTGCGGCACCTTGGTGGAAACGTTGTACTGCCCCTGCGCGGTGCGCGGCAGGGACCGGCCGAGCTGTTTGAACACGTACTGGACCAGGCCCGAGCAGTCGAAGGAGTAGGGCCCCTCGGCGCCCCAGACGTACGGCTTGCCCTTGTTCAGCGACGCCAGGTAGACGGCCTTCTCGCCGATGGAGCTGCCCGGGATGACCGTGGGGATGGCCTGGTCGATGACCGACCCGGCACCGCCGCCACCGAACCCGGCGCGCGTCGGGCTGGTGATCGTCACGGTGGCGGCGCCGGCAAGGGAGGGCCGCAGCGCGTTCGACCCGTCGAAGACGGCAGTGATGGTCGTCGTGGACAGCAGCCGGGCGGTGATCTGGGCGGTCCCGCCGGCGTCGGTGTGCAGGCGCGTCGAGGTCTGCCACTGCGGCCCGTTCACGACCACGATGCGGACGTCCGCGCCCGACAGCGGGGCGCCGCTGTCGGCCTCGGTGGCGCGCACGGTCAGCACGACGGGGGTGTTCGGTGCGACGGTCGACTTGTCCGCGGTGATGGAGACGTTGGTGAAGACCGGATCGTGGCCGGCGATCGCGGTGGCCAGCGGGGCAAGGGCACGCGTGCCGGTCAGGTCGCCGACGGCACCGTGGCCGTGGTCCATCGCGAGCGAGGCCTCGTGGATCGGCGAGCCCGCGTCCAGCGAGGCGGCGCCATCGGTCCCGCCGGGCACCGTCGCGGCGAAGGCGGCCGTCGAGGCGGCGAGGGTCCCGGTCGTGAACGCGGCGATGGTGGCGGCCCGGCGGGGCGGAACCGTGGTACGGCGGCGGGGCGCGGCGGAGCCTGAGGCGGTGCGGGGCGCCGGCGGGCGCTGGCGACTGCGGACGAACTGTTCCCAGTCCTCCGGTAGCCAGGCCATACCACGACGGGGCAAGGCGTGTCCTTCCCGTGCGCCTACGAGGTGAGCTGCCGGACGCGGGCCGGGGAGCCCGGCGTCGGCCGCGCGGACCATCTGCTCCACTTCTGGTGACGTCCCGGCTGCGGCGGCCGCCTCCAGAAGCATGGGTCCCCCTCGCCTGCCCCGACATACTCGGAGGGGTCGCCGAACCGGGGGCAGGACTAGGCGCATCGGTTCGACGGGTATGACTGTTGGGATGCCACAGAACCAGCACTTCAAATTTCGGACACCGATGGAACGGTCAGAACAGAAGTGCTGTCGATGACCATAATGGACATACCAGCAGGGTCGGCAACCACCCCGAACCCAACGCTCGGACACGCCCCCGGAAAACGCCCGCGCCTCAGCAAGAGGTGTACTTGTGCTCACGTTGCGTGATAGCATGGGGGCGACGGCAAGCCTCGACTCGCCTCCCGTAACAGTTTCCGCGCTCAGATCTGACCCGCCGCATACCGCACCGCACCTCAGGTGACGCTGCGCAGCTGATCCAGCGAGCCACCCCGGGGCGGCCGGAACGGGGTCCCCGCCAGTTAAGTGGAACCGGGCAATGGCGTCGTTCCGGGGCCGGACGGTGCCACCCGCACCCATGTCAGACGCCGGGCGCACAACGCCGCGAGAACATCACCGCACCCCGACCGGCGGATCGCCGGAAATGCGGAACGGTCAGCCGACGGATCGACCTGGGGGAATTCCCTGACCCGCGCCGGCGCCCGCCGCGGGGATGGTAGGCGCCGCCGGGACCACACCGCGGGGTGCCGCCGGGACGAACGCGCCTGCCGCCGACGCCACGGCCCCCGCACCAGCACCCGACGGCACCAAGGTGCCGGTGTGCAGCACCGATGGGAGGACCGTCGCCGCGGGGGCGGGCGGGACGACAGCCGCACCGGCAGGCGGCACGCCCGCACCGGCAGGCGGGCCAGCGGGAGCAGAGGC
>NZ_JAMPTM010000315.1 GCF_025403375.1 Frankia gtarii | reverse complement strand
GGCGCCCCCGGCGGCCGCCCCCGTCACCTCGGCGAGGTACACCGCGCTCCAGTCCGCGGCCACCCCCTCACACAGGAAGCTCCCGAACGCGACGGCGCACAGCGCCGCGAACTGCCCCGACAGTCGGCGACCGCGCCGCCTGCGCACCCCCCGCTCAGCCGCCGCCGTCGCCACCTCCTCCGACCGCCCGACGGCGAGTTCCGGGCCCGATTTCCCGCCGGCCGGCTCCGTCATCGGCGCCACCGGATCCGCAAGCATCCACCAGGTGGCCGGTAGGGCGATGACCAGGCCGATCGCGCCGAGCGCAACGAACTGGGCGCCGACGGGCACCGCCAGCGCCGCGGCGGCGGTACCGATCCCGGCGCCGGTCAGCGCACCGGCCGTCCAGGCCGCGTGCGCAGTGGCCATGATCGGCCGACCGTAGCCGCGTTCGACCTCGACGGCCTGGGCGTTCGCGGCGATGTCGAGGCCGCTGCTGGTAGCACCCCACAGGGCGAGCAGGGCGAACAGCGACCACTGACCGTCCACGAACGGAAACAACGATCCGACGGCGCAGTAGCCGGGCAGGGTGGCGCGCACCACCGGGACGCTGCCGAAGCGGGTCACCGCGATGCCCGCGAGCCACAGGGTCAGGACGGCACCGACCGGCGCGCCGAGCAGGGCCAGCCCCAGCCGCCCGTCGCCGAGGCGCAGGTCGGCCTTGATCTGCGGCACCCGCGGCGCCCAGCTCGCGAGCACCAGGGCCAGGACGAACAGCGCGATCATGGTCGCGATCCGAGCGTGGGTAAGGCGCCGACGCCGCAGCGGGTCGTTCCCGCCGGTCACGGCCGCACGCCCCATGTCGTCACCCGGTCCCCAGCCGCGCGCCCGCCCGTCCACGCGGGCACCCAGCCCGCTCCAGCGCTGCACCGCATACTGGCCGGATGCGGCTGATCCTGCTGTCCGATACGCATCTTCCGACGCGGGCGCGGGCGTTGCCCGCCGAGCTGTGGACCGCGGTCGAGGAGGCGGACGTGGTGCTGCACGCCGGCGACTGGGTCAGCCGGGACGCCGTCGACGAGCTGGCGGCGCGGGCGGAGCGGCTGATCGGCTGCTACGGCAACAACGACGGCCCGGCCGTCCGGGAGGTCATGCCGGAGGTCTCCCGGGCCACCCTGGGTGGGATGCGCTTCGTGGTCGTCCACGAGACCGGCCCGGTCCGAGGACGGGAACGCCGGATGGCGGCCGCCTACCCCGATGCCGACGTGCTGGTCTTCGGGCACTCGCATATTCCGTGGGATTCGACGGTCGAGCGCTCCCCCGGGCCGGCCGTCGCGGCCGGCACGGTGGCACACCCGCTGCCGGGCGGCATGCTGCGCCTGCTCAATCCCGGCTCCCCCACGGACCGTCGACGCCAGCCCGCGGCCACATACCTGACCGCGGTGGTCGCCGACGGCCGCCTCGACGAGGTCGTCCTGCACTCACTGCCGTCCGGCCGGGCAGACCGAGGGAGTACATCGTGGGCAGGCTGATCTACACGGCGATCGCGTCGCTCGACGGCTACGTGGTCGACGCCGACGGACGCTTCGACTGGGCGGCGCCCGACGAGCAGGTGCACGCCTTCATCAACGACCTGGAACGGACGATCGGCACCTACCTGTACGGACGCCGCCTGTACGAGGTGATGGCGGCCTGGGAAACGATGCCCACCGACGGCGACAGGCCTCCCGCCATGCTCGACTACGCACGGATCTGGCAGGCGGCCGACAAGGTGGTGTACTCGACGACTCTCGTCGACGTGTTCACGTCGCGGACCCGAATCGAGCGGGAGTTCGATGCGGACGCGGTCCGCCGGCTGGTTGCCGCAGCCGAGGGAGACGTCTCCATCGGCGGCCCCACCCTCGCCGGCCATGCCATCAGGGCCGGCCTGGTCGACGAATGTCGCCTGCTCCTCACGCCGTTCGTGGTGGGCGGGGGTGTGCGCGCGCTGCCGGACGGCGTCCGGCTCCGGTTGGAGCTGCTCGGGCAGCGCCGGTTCGACAGCGGCGTGGTGCACCTGCACCACCGCGTCGCTGGCGCCCCGTAGCGACGCGTCGCCCGCAGACGAGGATGCGGACGGCCGAGGCTCAGGCCGCCCCGTCGGCGGCGAGGATCCGGCGGGTGTGACGGCGCAGCCGGTCGGCCTGCCGCCGAAGCTCCTCGGCCCGCGCGTCCAGCTCGCGCCGTGCGGCGATCAGACCCTCCACGGGCACCACGTCGCTGCCGAGCACGTCTCGGGCAGTCCCCGGTCCGGGCGTGCGCGCACCTGACCTCGCCCTGGGAACACCTGGCCCGGGCGCGGACGAACCTGGCCTGATGGCGGCCGCCGTCGATCCGGTCGGGCGGCCGACGCGACGGACCGCGCGGCCAGCGTCCGGCCCGGCCACCGAGCCAGCGGCCCCTGGCATCGGCGCGTGGGTCCCGGGCACGGTTGGGCCGTCGGGTTCCGTTCGGATGGCGGCGGCGCCGACCCGGGCAACCCCGCCGGCGGCACGATCAGCGGCAGCAGGAGCGGCAGCACCGGCGACGCGCGGCATCGGGCGCCGCCGGTGGGAATCGGGGCGCGCGGCCAGGACCGCGGCGACTGCCCGCGCCGGCCGGGGCGGGCGCAGTTGCTCCTCGAAACGGTCCCGTTCGTCGGCGAGGCACGCGAGCTCCTCGCCGATCCGGTCCAGATCGCGCTGCAGGCGGCGGCGCAGGCGCCGAACCGCCGGCCCGCTCGGCCCAGCCTGCCGGCTGCGCCGCAGGTCGTGACGCAGCCGCTCCAGGTCGTGGTGCACCTGCTCCTCCAGCCGGGACAGCCGGCCCTGGGCCTGCCGCGCCGCCAGCCGCGAGAGCTGCCCGGTGATCAGCGGCGAACGCGCCAGCGCCCGGACGCCGACCGTCATCACGATCAGGCCGAGCAGCTCACCGGCGAGCGCGAACGGAGTCAGCCGCAGTTCGCCGCCGAGCAGCCCCACGCCGATCGCGACACCGGCAAGCGGCTCGACGCTGACCGACGCGGGCAGCGATGCGGGCAGCGGGGCCATCTCGTAGGCGCTCTGCGCGAGCAATGCGCTGATCACCGCCACGGCCGCGACGGCCCAGGGAAGCCAGGACCGGGCGATGGCGTCGACGCCGTCAGCGGTCAGCAGGTGACCGGCGGCGCTGACGAGCGCGGCCTGCAGCGCGGACAGCAGACCTGCGGCGCCCGCCAGCAGCGGCGCGCGCCGCACGGCCGCCAGCCGCCGCGTCCCCCAGACCGCGCCGAACACGACCAGCCCGACGAGGATGCCCGTCAGCACCCAGCCACCTGAGGTCGCGGCCTCGGAATCGCCCGATTCCGGCTTGCCGGCGAACACGAACAGGGCAAGTCCGGCGGCGGTTGCGGCAGCGGCCATCCAGTCCCGCCGCGGCACCACCCGGCGTGCGAGCAACGCGGCGAGTGGCAGGGCGAACAGCAGCTGGCAGATCTGCAACGGTTCGACGAGCGCGACGGCGCCGTGGGTCAGCGCGGCCCCGGCCAGCAGGCTGCCCAGGGCACCGATGGCGACGCCGAAGTCCCACAGCGGTCGGCGCACCAGCCAGAGCAGCAGCCGCAACCGCAGGACGTCACCGGGTGGCGCGCGGAAGGCCACCCGCTGCTGGATGACAGCGGCCACCCCGAAGCACACGGCGGCTCCCAGGCCGAGCAGATAGGTCGCCACGCCTCCTCGATCCCGCCGTGGTCCCGTCGCGCCCGCTGGCGACGGTTCGTCCGTCGCCGCGTGACGCCGGCCCCTGGCGTGTGCCCGGCCCTTCGGCGGCCGGTCCCCACAGAGTGCCATGCCGGTGGCCAGATAACGGTCGCTGGTCGTTCATCCGTCCCCGTTCGGGCGCCGCGGGCGCCACATCTCACACCGGACGCCGACCGCAACCGCTCCACAGGCACGCCGAGACGGCGCGCACGCGAACATCTCCGGCGGTATGAAGGGACAGCACCCCGATGTGACCGGAGCGACAGAGGCAGGTGGAAGATGCCGGTGGACACCCGGACAACCGCGGAGCATGACGCCCCGGTCCGGTACGACGTGGCCGACCAGGTCGCGACGATCACCTTCGATCGTCCGGACAAGCTGAACGCGCTGACCGTGGCGATGGGCGACCGGCTGTTTGCGCTGTTGCGGCGGGCCGATGCCGACCAGCGGGTCCGGGCCGTGGTGATCACCGGTGCGGGCCGGGCCTTCTCCGCCGGCGCGGACCTCGCCATGCTGGCGCACACTCCGGTCGACGAGCGGGACTCGCTGATCGTCGCGCCGGAGAACGGCCCCGCGATGATTCGCTCGCTACGCCTGCCGGTGATCGCGGCGATCAACGGGCCGGCGGCCGGGCTGGCGTTCGCGGTCAGCCTGGCGGCCGACATCCGTTTCGTCGCCGCGGACGCGAAGCTGTCGTTGCCGTTCTCCCGGCTGGGCCTGTACTCGGAGTACGGGTCGGCCTGGCTGTTGTCCCGGCTGGTCGGTGCCGGCGCCGCCGCGGACCTGCTGCTGTCCGGCCGGGTCTTCCTCGGCACCGAGGCGGGCGAGCTGGGGCTCGCCCAGCGGGTCCTGCCCGCCGCCGAGGTGCTGCCGGCCGCCTTGGACTACGCCCGCGACCTGGCCCTGAACTGTTCACCGGACTCGTTGGCGATGATCCGCAGCATGATCGACGATGCCGCCGTCTCGCCGCTCGCCGAGCACTACGCGGCGAGCGTGCCGGTGATGCGCGCCGGCCTGCGTGCGTTCGACTTCGACGAGGGCGTCGCCGCCCGCCGGGACAAGCGCGCCCCGAAGTTCCGCGAGCGCGTTCCCGGTGGGACGGACCGGCCTACACCAGCCTGACCGGCCTGCTGGCCGAGATCATCGCCGGCGCCCGCGCTACCGGATCACCTCGGTTCCCCACCCGCACCGCTACCGCGGCGGCCGGCGGGGGGGGTGACGGGCACCCGGCCTCGGGGTATCGACCAGACTGGGGACGTCTGGGTACAAGCCGACGCATTGCGACATCGAATCGGCGCGAGGAGGCGTTTGCGATGAGTGAGCAGGCGATGAACGGGCAGGCGATGAACGAGCAGGCGGGGACGGCCGTGGTGACCGGCGGCGGGACGGGGATAGGCCGGGCGATCGCGCGGGCGCTGACCGAACGTGGCGACCGGGTCGTCATCGTCGGGCGCCGCCCCGATCGGTTGGAATCCGCGGCCAAGGACATCAACGCCGAGGTCGGCGGCCCGCCGGTCCTGTCCTTCGCCGCCGACGTCACCGACCCCGACCAGGTCGAACGCCTCGCCGGGTTCGTGACCGGCGAGTTCGGCACCCTGGATGTGCTGGTCAACAACGCGGGCGGCACCCACTCCGCGCCGGTGACCTCGCTGCGCGACCTGGCGACGAAGCACACGGCGCTCTACCTGCAGAACGTTGTCAGCGCCCTGCTGGTCACGCAGGCGCTCGGCCCCGCGATCCGGCGGCCGGGCGGGCGCATCATCATGATCAGCTCCAGGTCGGCGCGCAGTGCCGGCGGCGATCCCGGCTACGCCGCCACCAAGGCGGCGCTCAACCGGCTCGTCGTCGGCCTCGCCAACGACTTCGGCCCCGACGGGGTGACCGTCAACGCCGTCGCCCCCGGCTACGTGCCGGACACCGAGCTGTACTCCGGGGCGATCCCGGCCGAGTGGCACGAGCGGATCGTCGCGGGCATCTCGGTGGGCCGCGGCGGGGAGCCCGCCGAGATAGCCACCGTGGTCCGCGACCTCGCCGCGCCGGGTTCGTCGTTCGTCAACGGCACCGTCATCGAGGTCGACGGCGGCCTGCGCCCCAGCACCTGAACCGCCGACCTGTGCCGAGCGGACGGCGGCGCCGGCCGCCGCGTGCCGTCATCGTTGTGCTGGCTTGTCTTCTGCTGGTCGCGGGCTGCCTCGGGCGTGATCCGGACACCGCCGGCGGTCTCGGCGCCCGCAGCGCGACGCCCCCGGCCAGGCAGGCCCTGAGCGCGGCCGTCGGGTCGGCCGGGACGACCTCGTCGCCCACGCCCTCCCCGGCGGCGAGTCCCTCCCCGCTGGCGGCGGCCGGTGACGCGGAGACGGCGTGGGTGGAGTCGACACTCACACGGATGACTCCCGGGCAGCGGATCGGCCAACTGCTCATGGGCTACGTGTTCGGGACGTCGGCGGACGACCGTGACCCGATCGCGCTCGCCGGCAACCGGACGGTCGCGGGGACCGACACGGCCGCCGCCGCGGTACGCGACCTCGGGCTCGGCGGTGTCGTCCTGTTCGACGCCGGCGGCACGGGTCCCGGCGCGCTACCCGACAACATCGTCGCCCCCGGCCAGGTCCTCGGCCTCACCGCCGGGCTGCAGGGCGCCGCGGCGATCCCCCTGCTCGTCGCCGTCGACCAGGAGCAGGGGCCGGTGATGCGGATCCGCGACGGGGTGACCCTGCTGCCCGATCAGCTGGCACAGGGCGCGGACGGCCGCGTCGAGGACGCGCGCGACGCCGCCCGGGTGACCGGCGCGGACCTGCGCGCACTCGGCGTCAACGTCGACTTCGCCCCCGACGCGGACGTCAACACCAACCCCGCCAACCCGGTGATCGGCGAGCGGTCGTTCGGCGACGACCCGGCTGCGGTCGCCCGCCTCACCGCGGCCGCCGTGAGCGGCTTCGCCTCGGCCGGGGTGGCCGCCGCCGCGAAGCACTTCCCCGGGCACGGCTCGACCTCGGTGGACAGCCACCTCGACCTGCCGGTCGTCGCGTCCTCCCGCGAACGGCTCGACGCCGTCGACCTGGCGCCGTTTCGGGCCGCCATCGCCGCGGGCGTGCCGATGGTGATGGTGGGGCACCTGCTCGCCACCGCGTTGGACGGCGCGTCCCCGGCGTCGCTGTCCCCGGCGGTGGTGACCTCGCTGCTGCGCCGCCAGCTCGGCTTCGACGGTGTCATCGTCACCGACGCGCTGAACATGGCGGCGATCACCAGGCAGAACTCGCCGGCCGAGGCCGCCGTGCGCGCCGTACTCGCCGGCAACGACCTGTTGCTGATGCCGCCCCGGCTCATCGAGGCCCGCGACGGCCTGCTCACGGCGCTGCGCACCGGCCGGGTCCCGGCCAGCCGGATCGACGATTCGGCGCGCCGCGTCCTGCACCTGAAATGGCGCCTCGCGCATGCCACCCAGGCTCCGGCCGGCGACGGTCCCGCCGTGGCCGCCCGCGTCGCCTCCCGGTCGGTCACTGTCCTGGCCCAGGACTGCGGGGTCCTCCCCCTGCGCGCGGGTCGCCCGGTCACGGTCGCCGGCTCGTCGACGGCAGCCGACCGCCTGCGCGCGGCGCTGGCCGCCCGGGGAATCAGCTCCGCAGCGCCGGGCACCGCCGGGACCGCCCCGGTGACGATCGTCCTGGCGGGAAACGCCGGCCCGCCCGCC
>NZ_JAMPTM010000314.1 GCF_025403375.1 Frankia gtarii | reverse complement strand
CACCCCGCACCGGCCCCGAGCCGCTGTCCTCTCCCGCCGACCCGCTGGCAATTGCTGGAGGTTGGTGACGGTGGCCGGGCCGGGGCCGTCATTAACCTCCAGCATCCGCCGACCGCCGTGTGGCCACGGCTGACGCCCCGGCCGCCGTGGCCTTCTGCGCTCGATCAAGGACGGCGAGGCGGCGTCGGAGCTAGACGAGTAAGGGCGGCAGGCCGCGCAGGACGCACCACAACCCGCCCCACCCGGGTGCGCACTCGCTCATCTAGTCCGCAAGGAGTTCGAAGTCGGCGAAGTCGAACCCGGGTGCGACGACGCAGCCGACGAGGACGTGCCGGTCGCCGCGGGGCACGGCGGTCTGCCACTCCCCTGCCGGCACGACAAGCTGCGGCACCTCGCCGGCCGCCGCATCCGGCCCGAGCAGCCGGGTCGGGCCGGGCGAAGGCCGGCGGCCCAGGCCGCCGAGGGTCAGTTCCAGGGCGCCACCGCCCTGCCAGAGCCAGATCTCGGCCGAGGCCACCCGGTGCCACCGGGACGCCTCGCCCGGGCGCAGCAGGTACAGGATGGACGTCATCACGGGCCGCTGCCCGCCGTGTGCCGTGACGAGCTCGGGGCTGGCCCAGGTCTGGCGGTACCAGCCGCCCTCCGGATTGGGTTCGAGGCCGAGGCCGCCGATCAGCTCGTCGGCGGACGTCGCCGGATCATCGAGGCGGCTCATCGAGGCGGCTCCTCCCCAGGTGCGCGGGACATCGCGGGTCGGCCGTCCCTCAGGGGGGCGGAACCGGCTGCGCTGTCAGGACGTCCGCGAGCAGCCACTCGGCGGCCGACCAGGGGTCGGCGGCACCGGCGACCACCAGGTCGGCGAGCTCCGCCAGGCGCGCGTCGTGCGGTGGGGCGGCCAGGCGGTCGCGCAGCGCGGTCAGGGTCAGCCCGCGGATCTCGTCGGCGGCGCGGGCCAGCCTACGACGGCCGAGCTCGCCGGTCGCGACGAGGTCCCGCCGATGCGCGGCGATCCGCCCGACGAGCTCGTCGATGCCCTCGCCCAGGGTGGCGGCGACGCGGACCACCGCCGGCTGCCGGCCGCCAGCGCGCATCCGGGTCATCGCGGTCAGGTCGGCGACGGTGCGGGCGGCCCCTGGCCGGTCCGCCTTGTTGACGACGAGGACGTCCGCGACCTCGAGCAGGCCGGCTTTGACCGCCTGCACATCGTCGCCCGCGCCGGGCGCGAGCAGGACGCAGGTGGTGTCGACGAGCGCGGCGATGTCGATCTCCGCCTGGCCGACGCCGACCGTCTCGACGACGACGACGTCGAACCCGGCCGCCTCGAGTACCCGGAGCGCCTGCGCGGTCGCGGCTGCCAGCCCGCCGAGGCGCCCCCGGCTGGCCAGCGAGCGGATGAACACCCCGGGATCGCCGGCATGCTCGCTCATCCGCACCCGGTCACCGAGCAGCGCGCCGCCGGTGAACGGCGAGGACGGATCGACCGCGAGCACGGCGACCCGCCGCCCGGCGCCGCGGTAGGCGCGTACCAGGGCCGAGACGGTTGTGGACTTGCCGACCCCGGGCGCGCCGGTGAGCCCGACGGTCTGCGCACCGCCGGCGTGCCCGGCGAGCGCCGGACCGATCTCCCGCCAAAGCCCGGGGGTGTTCTCCACGGCTGAGAGCAGCCGGGCAAGCGCCCGCCGATCACCGCCGACGGCCGCCGCGACCAGCTCCGCCGGGGCCAGCTCCGCCGGGGCCGGACCCCGCTCGCGGTCGGCATCCGCGGCGGAGCCGGCGGTCACGCCGTCGGAACGCGCAGGATCAGGGCGTCGCCCTGGCCGCCGCCGCCGCACAGGCCGGCCGCGCCGATCCCGCCGCCGCGCCGGGCCAGCTCGTTGAGCAGGGTCAGGGCGATGCGGGCGCCGGATGCGCCGAGCGGGTGGCCGATGGCGATCGCCCCGCCGTTGACGTTGACGATGTCGGAGCTGATCCCGAGGTCGCGCATGGACTGGATGGAGACCGCGGCGAACGCCTCGTTGATCTCGACGAGGTCGAGGTCGGCGGGGGTGAGCCGCTCCTTGGCCAGCGCGGCGAGGATGGCGTTGGACGGCTGGGACTGCAGCGAGGTGTCGGGGCCGGCGACGAAGCCGTGGTGGCCGATCTCCGCGAGGATCGGCAGGCCGAGCTCCTCGGCCTTGGCCCGGCTCGCCACGATGACCGCGGCCGCGCCGTCGGAGATCTGCGACGCGGACCCGGCGGTGATCGTGCCGTCCTTGCCGAACGCCGGGCGCAGCTTGCCGAGCACCTCGGCGGAGGTGTCGGCGCGGACGCCCTCGTCCTGGCTGACGACGAGCGGCTCGCCGCGGCGCTGCGGCACGGAGACGGGGACGATCTCGTTGTCGAACAGGCCGTTCTTGGCGGCGGCGGCGGCCCGCTGGTGCGACCGGGCGGCGAAGGTGTCCTGCTCGGCGCGGGAGATGTTCAGCGCGCCGTTGTAGCGCTCGGTGCTCGCGCCCATGGAGATCTGGTCGAAGGCGCAGAACAGGGCGTCCTGGTCGATGGCGTCGAGCGCCTCGGCCGCGCCGTACTTCACCCCGGCACGCATCGACCGCAGCAGGTGCGGCGCCCCGGTCATGGACTCCATCCCACCGGCGACGACGAGGTCGTACTCGCCGCTGGCGATGTAGGTGTCGGCGAGGGCGATCGCGTCGAGGCCGGACAGGCACACCTTGTTGATCGTGACCGCGGGCACCGTCATCGGGATGCCGGCGGCGACGGCCGCCTGCCGGGCGGTGATCGGGCCGGTGCCGGCCTGGATCACGTGCCCCATGATGACGTACTGGATCGCGTCGCCGGCCAGCCCGGCCCGCTCCAGGGCACCGGAGATCGCGATGCCGCCCAGGTCCGTCGCGGTGAAGCTCTTCAGCGCCCCGGACAGCTTCCCGATCGGTGTCCGCGCGCCGGCCACGATCACGGAACCAGGCATGGCTGCCTCCTCATCACTCTCGGGGAGATCATCGGGATGCTCACCCCACGGGCACCTTCAACACCACGATAACGTGATCTTGATCCTGGTGCCCGCCCCGTGACCGGCCGGGCGGGGGGAGGGAACCACCGCCCGACCCCGATCAGGACAGCGCGCCGCAGGACACCACGAAGGGGGAGGAGTCCGCCGGCAGCCGCACCGTGCTGGAGACGGTGTCCTGGACGGCCAGGCCGTCCGGGGTGAACCCCAGTGTCGTGGTGACGACGTTGAACTGGGTTCCGTCGCTCGACGTCCCGGTGCTGATCTGCAGGGTCTTGTCGGCGCAGCGAAACCCGAGGGCGGAGTTCCCGCGGACGCCGGCGCCGAGAGCCAGATCACTGGGCAGCGTCAGCGCGGCCAGCTCGTCGAGACTGACGTAGCGCAGCAGGGCGTAGCTCTTCGTCCCGCCGGCCGCCTGGGTCTGCACCAGCAGCTCGCTGAAACCGTCGCCGTCTATGTCGATGACCGCGCTGTTGAGCGGGGCGATGATGCTGCCAAGGGCAACCCGGGCGACCTGGCCGTCCCGGGAGAACCGCACGCGCAGGTTCGTCCCGTCCGGCGCGACCGTGTCGGGCTGGCCGTCGCCGTCGATGTCGTTCACGCCCGCCGGTTTCGCCACCGGCGTGGGCAGCTGCGGGCTGCCAGGGCCGGTCGAGTTCGACGGCGCGGACGACTGCGGGCTGGTGGGGGCCACCGACCGCGCGGACGCGGACGCCGTCGGCCGGGTCGGCGGCGGGTTCGTCGGCGCGCGGGTCGTCGATCCCGGGGTCGACCCGCCGCCGCCGGAGCTGGAGTGCCCCGAGCCGCCGCCCAGGGACGGCACGGTCGCCGCCCGGCTCGGCTCGCTGAACGTGGTCGGCATGACCGGCGGCGCGGCCGGCTCGACGACCTGGTTCGACGGGCTCGGCCGGATGGCCACCACCGCCAGCCCGATGAGCGCCGCCATCACCATCCCGCCGAGAGTGAACGCGGGGATGCGCCAGCGGCGCCGACGGGCGATGCCGGCCCGGATCTGCCGGTAGGCCTCCGGGGAGGGTCGGATGGGCTCAACCGCCTCGGTCAGCAGCCGGGTGAGCTCGTCCGGTTCCAACGCGCTCACCGCAGGCCCTCCAGCTTGCCGCTGAGGGCGGACAGCCCTCGGGAGGTGTAGGCCTTGACGGAGCCGACGCTGCAGCCCATCACCGCCGCCGCGTCCGCCTCGGACATGTCGGCGTAGTAGCGCAGGACGACCGCCTCCCGCTGGCGCCGCGGCAGCTCTCGAAGTGCCTGGATGACGGCGGCTCGCTCGACGAGAGAGTAGGCCCCTTCCTCGGCGCTGGCGGCATCGGGCATGGGCTTGGGGGCATGCTTGAGAGCGACGAGTCGACGACGCAGCGTGGAACGTGCGAGATTGACGACGGTCTGCCGAAGGTAGGCCAGGGCCTTGTCCCGGTCCTGTAGACGTCCCCAGGCCCCGTGGACCCGGATGTAGGCGTCCTGGACCACCTCTTCACACAGACCCACGTCATCCAGCAGCAACGCGGCAAGGCGCACCAATGACCGGTAGTGCTCTGAGTACAACGCGGTCAGGGCGGCGTCCGCGTCCCGCGCTACGTCGCTACGGGCGGCGTCGCTCCGCGCAGGCACGGGCCGCCACCCCTCCACGACTGTCATGGGCGCGGTCACACCACGTTGGACGCCGACCGAGCACTCGAAGTTGTCCCGAAAGTTCTATCGCGTCGCGCACGAAACAGACAGCCCCCACAACCCGCGACCCCGTCTCCCTACCCATCAGCTATCTCTGCCGCCCTGTTCGACTGTCGGTGCCGTCCTGTCAACTGCCCGTGCCGCCCGTCATCCGCCATCGACCACGCACCGCCGGAGGCCGATCGTGAAGGACATCCTCGAGGCGATCATCACCCAGAGCCCGCCGTCCCCCGACCGGCGAGCGGAGTTCGCCGCGTTCACGGTCCCGGAGTTCTACCGCGGCGTCGTCGTGCGCCGCGAGGAGACCGGGATGTTCGACGGCGTCCCGTCCCAGGAGAAGGACCCGCGCCGCTCCCTGCATGTCGACGAGGTGCCCACGCCCGAGCTCGGCCCCGGCGAGGCTCTCGTCGCGGTCATGGCCTCCTCGGTGAACTACAACACGGTGTGGACCTCGATCTTCGAACCGATGTCCACCTTCGGCTTCCTCGAACGCTACGGCCGGACGTCTCCCCTTGCGTCCCGCCATGACCAGCCTTACCACGTCGTGGGTTCCGATCTGGCCGGAGTCGTGCTGAGGACAGGAGTCGGCGTACACGTCTGGTCCCCGGGGGACGAGGTCGTGGCCCACTGCCTGTCCGTCGAGCTGGAGCGCGCCGACGGTCACAACGACACGATGCTGGATCCCGAGCAACGAATCTGGGGTTTCGAGACGAACTTCGGCGGGCTGGCCGAGCTCGCCCTCGTCAAGGCGAACCAGCTTATGCCCAAACCAGGCCATCTCACCTGGGAGGAGGCAGCGGTGCCGGGGTTGGTCAACTCCACCGCCTACCGGCAGCTCGTCTCCGCCAACGGCGCCCGGATGAAGCAGGGCGATGTCGTCCTGGTCTGGGGAGCCTCCGGCGGGCTGGGGTCCTATGCCACCCAGCTCGCGCTGCACGGCGGAGCGATCCCGGTCTGCGTCGTGTCGTCGCCGGAGAAGGCGGAGATCTGCCGATCCCTCGGCGCCGAGCTCATCATCGACCGCGTCGCGGAGGATTACCGGTTCTGGAGCGATGAGCACACGCAGAACCCGCGGGAATGGCAACGGTTCGGCCGACGCATCCGCGAACTCACCGGCGGGGACGATCCGGACATCGTGCTCGAGCATCCGGGGCGGGAGACCTTCGGCGCCTCCGTTTACGTGACCCGCCGCGGCGGCACCATCGCGACCTGCGCCTCCACCAGTGGATTCGTGCACGAGTACGACAACCGGTACCTGTGGATGAACCTGAAGAACATCGTCGGCTCCCACTTCGCCAACTACCGGGAAGCCTGGGAAGCCAATCGGCTCATCGCCCGCGGGATGATCCATCCCACCCTCTCCCGGGTGTACCCGCTTACCGAGACGGGGCAGGCCGCCTACGATGTGCACCGCAACACCCACCAGGGCAAGGTCGGCGTGCTCTGCCTGGCGCCGGCCGAAGGGCTGGGTGTCCGCGACTCCGAGCTCCGCGACCGCCACCAGACCGCAATCAACCGGTTCCGTGGCGTGTAGCCAGGGAAATCGAGACGGGCCCGATGCCCGGCTGACGTCACGTTCACATTGACAGTCTGAGATGCTGAGGTCCTATGACCGAACACACGGATCTCATCCCGATGGCCGGCGAGACCGACGGGCCCCCAGCCTTCGATCTGGTCCGCCGTGGCTACGACCCCAACCAGGTCACCCATCACGTGAACTGGCTCGTCGAGCAGCTCCGCGAGGCCGAGGCGCACCGGGCCGCGGCCGAGGCCGCCGCGTCCGAGGCGGCGACGGAGGCGGCCCGCGTGCGCGACGATCTGGCCGCGAACCGTCCCGCGTGGGAGGAGTTCGGCGGCCGGGTCACCCAGATCCTCCAGCTCGCCGAGGAGGAGGCGGCCACCGTCCGCGCCGAGCGGACCCGCGAGGCCGACGCTCAGCTCGAGGAGGCCCGCCGGATCGTCACCGAGGCCGAGGCCGCCCGCGAGAAGACCCTGCGGGAAGCCGACGGGCAGGCCGCCTCGATCGTCTCGACGGCGCGTGCGGAAGCCGAGCGGATCGTCGAGATGGCCCGGTCCACCGCGGCGGCGGCCGAGGACGAGTCGAAGCGCCGGCTGGCCGATCTGGAGCGTCAGCGCGAGCAGGTCACCACCCAGCTCTCCGCCCTGCGCGAGCAGGTGACAGCCCAGCTCGGCGCCCTGCGCGACAAGCTCACCGCGGCCAGCGCCTCGATCGCCTCGATCGAGGCGGCGCCGGTCGAGGAGCGCAAGGCGATCGGCGGAGAAACAGCCGTGCTGCCCGCGTCCGCCGGCGCCGGCCTCCGCAACGCCTGAACCCCGCTGCGGCTGGCCGCTCGGGCGCGCCCTCAGCCGGCGTCCGAGCGCGGGCGGGCCGCCCGGCAGCGTCGATCCCAGCACGGCCGATGCCAGTGCCGGCGGTCCTCGATGCGCTCCGGCGGCCAGACGACCAGGTGGGCGGTGCCCGGGTTGATCTCGTGATCACACCCGGGGCACCGGTAGACCTTCGCCGTCGCCGCACCGGTGACCGGGCGGACCACCCACTCCCCGTCGCGTAGCACCACGATCGGATCGGGCAGCCACGCCCCGACGGGCCGCCCGCGCCCGCCCTGCCCGCGCACGTCCCGACCTCGGGCGGGACGGCGCCGCGCCCGGCGCGTCACCGACCGCGTGGGTGTCTGCCCGGCTCCCAGGAGCGCGCCCGCCGCAGCCACGGCCCCACCGC
>NZ_JAMPTM010000313.1 GCF_025403375.1 Frankia gtarii | reverse complement strand
GGGCGAGCCACCCGACCCGGGCGAGCCACCCGACCCGGCCGCCGGGCTCACCGCCGCGCCGGGGTGAGCGCGTCCAGCGCCCGGTTGAGGCCCAGCACGTTGACCGCCGGCTCGCCAAGGAAGCCGAGGCTCCGGCCGGTCGTGTGGTCGCGCACGATCGTGGCGACCTGGCTCGCGGGCAGGCCGCGGACCCGGGCCACCCGGCGGACCTGAAGGTCAGCGTAGGCGGTGCTGATCTGCGGGTCGAGGCCGCTGGCGCTGGCGGTGACCGCGTCGGCGGGGACGGCGGGGTGCGCGGGGGCGTCGCCGCGGATCAGGACGCGCTGGCCGGCGGCGATGTCGTCGGTCAGGGTCCGGCAGCTCACCGGCAGCCCGGCGTAGGTGGGCAGGAACGGCCGGGTCGGGCAGAGCTCGTTGACGCTGACGACTCGCGTCACCCGACCGTCGTAGCCAGGCCCGGCGTGGTAGACGGCGAGCACGGCGCCGACCCCGGAGACGGTGCAGTACGGCCGGCGGCCGTCGACGCCGTCGAGCGCCCCGACCGCCTGGCTGCGCGCGCAGACCTGGGTGAGCAGGCTCTGCCGGGACTCGTCGTCGTCCTTGGTGGCGGGGTCGTCGAAGCTGTCGACGACGTCCTCCGGGCCGAGGTTCGACGCCGAGGTGGACGTCGGATCGTAGCCGTCCCCGGCCGCCGACGGTCGGCTCTGGAAGTAGCGCGCCACGGCGTTGCCGTCGGCGTCGGTGAACGACTGGCCGATCAGCGACGAGCCGACCCGCTGGCCGTCGGCGCGGGTGACGAACGAGCCGTCGGCACGGTCGTGCAGGCCCGGCAGCTGGGCGACGGCGAGGATCGCCAGCGGGTAGGCGAGGCCGACGACGACGGTGAATACGAGCAGGATCCGCAGGGCGGCCAGGTGCTGGCGGACCCAGCCGGGCAGTCGCGCGAACATGGGTCAACCCACCCCCGGGATGAACTGGACGAGCAGGTCGATGATCTTGATGCCGACGAACGGCGCGATGATCCCGCCGAGGCCGTAGCGGGACAGGTTGCGCGAGAGCAGGGCGGAGGCGCTGCTCGGCGTGTAGCGCACGCCACGCAGCGCGAGCGGGATCAGGGCGACGATGACGAGCGCGTTGAAGATGACGGCGGACAGGATCGCCGACTCGGGGGTGGCCAGCCGCATGATGTTCAGCCGGTCCAGCCCGCCGTAGACGCCGGCGAACATCGCCGGGATGATCGCGAAGTACTTGGCGACGTCGTTGGCGATGGAGAACGTCGTCAGCGCCCCGCGGGTGATGAGCAGCTGCTTGCCGATCTCGACGATCTCGATGAGCTTCGTCGGGTCGCTGTCGAGGTCGACCATGTTGCCGGCTTCCTTGGCCGCGGACGTGCCGGTGTTCATGGCGACGCCGACGTCGGCCTGGGCGAGCGCCGGGGCGTCGTTCGTGCCGTCGCCGGTCATCGCGACGAGCTTGCCGTCGGCCTGCTCGGCGCGGATCAGCGCCAGCTTGTCCTCCGGGGTGGCCTCGGCGAGGAAGTCGTCGACGCCGGCCTCCTGCGCGATCGCCTTCGCCGTCAGCGGGTTGTCCCCGGTGATCATGACGGTGCGGATGCCCATCCGGCGCATCTCGTCGAACCGTTCCCGCATGCCGCTCTTGACGACGTCGGCGAGCTGGATGACGCCGAGCACCCGGGCGTGCGCCGCCGAGCCGGCGCCAGTGATCTCCCCGACGACCAGCGGTGTCCCGCCCGCGGCGGAGACACCGTCGACGATCTCGCCGAGCTCGACGGGGATCGTCCCGCCGGCCTGACGCACCCAGGCGATCACCGCGCTGGCCGCGCCCTTGCGGATCTGCCGGCGCAGCTCACCGCCAGCCCCGCCCACGCCCACGCTCTCGGTGCCGGCGGCACGCTCGGTGCCGGCATCCGGGTTGACGAGGTCGACGCCGGACATCCGGGTCTGGGCGGTGAAGGGCACGAACGTCGCCGCGCGCAGCTCGCCGGGTGAGCGTTCACGCAGGCCGTGGTGATCCTTGGCGAACACGACGACCGAGCGGCCTTCCGGCGTCTCGTCGGCGAGCGAGGAGAGCTGGGCGGCGTCGGCGAGCAGGGCCGCGTCGACCCCGCCGACCGGGAGGAACTCCCGGGCCTGCCGGTTGCCGAAAGTGATCGTTCCGGTCTTGTCGAGCAGCAGCGTGTTGACGTCGCCGGCCGCCTCGACCGCCCGGCCGCTCATCGCGAGCACGTTGCGCTGGACCAGCCGGTCCATCCCGGCGATGCCGATCGCGGACAGCAGCGCCCCGATCGTCGTCGGGATGAGGCAGACCAGCAGGGACGCCAGCACGATGCCGGTGATCCCGTGGCTGGTCAGGGCGGCCGAGTCGGGGATCGCGGGCTGCTGCGCCTTGGTGAAGATCGCCAGCGGCTGGAGGGTCGCGACGGCGAGCAGAAAGATGACGGTGAGCGCGGCGAGCAGGATGTTCAGCGCGATCTCGTTCGGGGTGCGCCGCCGGTCGGCGCCCTCGACTAGGCCGATCATCCGGTCGATGAAGCTCTCGCCGGGCTGCTGGGTGATTCGCACGACGATCCGGTCGGACAGGACCCTCGTCCCGCCGGTGACCGACGACCGGTCGCCACCGGACTCGCGGATCACCGGCGCGGACTCCCCCGTGATCGCCGACTCGTCGACGCTGGCGATGCCCTCGACGACGTCGCCGTCACCGGGGATGGTCTCCCCCGCGACCACGAGGACGGCGTCCCCGCGGACGAGCCTGGGCGCGGGGACCTCCTCCACCGAGACGCGCTCCCCCGCGGCGATCTCCTCGGCGGTGGGAGCGGCCTGGCCGGGCGACCAGCCGGTCAGGCGGCGGGCGATCGTGTCGGTGCGGGTGCGGCGCAGCGCCGCGGCCTGGGCCTTGCCCCGGCCCTCGGCGACGGCCTCGGCCAGGTTCGCGAACACCACCGTGAGCCACAGCCAGACGGTGATCAGCCAGCCGAACACCGACGGGTCGGCGACTGCGAGCACCGTGGTGAACCCCGCGCCGACCTCGACGATGAGCATGACCGGGTTGCGCCACAGCGTGCGGGGGTCGAGCTTGCGCAGCGCCGCGGGCAGCGAGCGGCCGAGCTGGCGCGGGTCGAGCAGGCCGCCGCCGACCCGTCGCGGCCCGCCCTGGCCCTGGCCCCGGCCCGGCCGCGGCGCGGCGCCGGGCGGGGCGATGACGGTGGTGGTGGTCATCAGTGGATCCCTTCCGCGAGCGGGCCGAGGGCGAGCGCCGGGAAGAACGTCAGCGCGACGATGATCAGAGCGATGGCGCCGAGCATCCCGGCGAACTGGGGCCGGTGCGTCGGCAGCGTCCCGGCGGTCGCCGGGACCGGATGCTGGCGGGCGAAGGAGCCGGCCATCCCGAGCACCAGCAGCATCGGCAGCAGCCGGCCGAACAGCATCGCCAAGCCCAGCGCGGTGTTGTACCAGGTCGTGTTCACCGTGATGCCGCCGAACGCCGAGCCGTTGTTGTTCGCCGCCGAGGTGAAGGCGTAGAGCACCTCACTCAGGCCGTGCGCCCCGGAGTTGAGCATGCCGGCACGCTCGCCGGGCAGGCCCATCGCGATCCCGGTGCCCAGCAGGGCGATCGCCGGGGTGGCGAGGAAGTACAGAGAGGCGAATTTGATCTCTCGGGAGCCTATCTTCTTCCCGAGGTATTCGGGTGTTCGGCCGATCATCAACCCGGCCACGAAGACGGTGACGACGGCCAGCACGAGCATTCCGTAAAGACCGGATCCGGTGCCGCCGGGCGCCACCTCGCCGAGCATCATGTTGAACAGCAGCGTCGCGCCGCCGAGGCTCGTGTAGGAATCGTGGAAGGAATTGACCGCGCCGGTGGAGGTGAGCGTCGTGCCGCTGGCGAACAATGCCGAGTCCGGCACGCCGAACCGGGTTTCCGTGCCCTCCGTCGCCGCGCCGACCGCGACCGGCACCGTCCCGTGGTGCGCGGTCTGGAACGCGGCGTTCACCGCGAAGCTGCCGAGGGCGAGCGCGGCCATGACCGCGACGATCGCCAGGCCCTGGCGGCGATCGCCGACCATCCGGCCGAAGGTGCGCGGCAGCGAGAAGGCGACCGCGAGCAGCAGGTAGATCTCGAACAGGTTCGTCCACGACGTCGGGTTCTCGAACGGATGCGCCGAGTTGACGTTGTAGAAGCCGCCGCCGTTGGTGCCGAACTCCTTGATCGCCTCCTGGCTGGCGACCGGCCCGCCGGTGATCGTCTGATGGCCGCCGGCCAGCGTGGACACCACCCGGTTGCCGTGCAGGTTCTGGATCGCCCCGCCGGCGATGAGGACGATCGCCACGACCACGCAGACCGGCAGCAGGATCCGGATCACCGCCCGGGTGAGGTCCACCCAGAAGTTGCCGAGCTCGTCGCCGGCGCCGACCACGTCGTCCCGGCTGCCGGCACCCCGTCCGCCCGGTCCACCCCGTCCACCCTCGGCGACCGGCGACCGGCGCCGCGCGAAGCCGCGCACCACCGCGATCGCCACCGCGATGCCGACCGCCGCCGAGACGAAGTTCTGCACGGCCAGGCCCGTCATCTGCACGGTGTGACCCATGGTCGACTCGCCCGAATACGCCTGCCAGTTGGTGTTCGTCATGAAACTCACCGCGGTGTTCCAGGCCAGCGCCGGCCCCACCGCGTCGAATCCCAGGTTCAGCGGCAGATGCTCCTGGATGCGCTGCAACAGGTACAGCAGCAGGACACTCACCAGCGAGAAGGCCAGCACGCTGCGGGCATAGACCCCCCAGCGCTGGCCCGCATCGGGATTCACCCCGGTCAGCCGGTAGATCGCCCGCTCGACCCGTAGGTGCCGTTTCGCGGTGAACACCCGGTACATGTAGTCGCCGAACGGACGGTAGGTGACCCACAGCGCGGCGACGAGCAGCGCGACGGCCAGCACACCGGCGACGGACGAGGACATCAGAACCGCTCCGGGAACAGCAGGGCCACGACGATGAAGATTCCCAGACCGATCGACAGCACCAGGCCGGCGATGTTCTCCGCGTTCACAGCCTTTCGACCCCTCGCAGTACCAGCGCCAACAGCGCGAAACATCCCAGCGTCAGCAGGACGTAAACCACGTCTTGCATGCGCCCCTCCTTCATCCCGGCAGGGGCCCAGTAAAGCGCGACGGTGCCCGAAAACGACGATCACTCACACGGTTCTCACGGCGTCCGGCCGGTTTCTCACGGCCCACTAACACCGATCATGAAATAGCGGCCGAAACCGACCTTCCGATGGTTCCCGCGCAGGTGCGGACAGGAGCACCATGGGTGGCGTGCCACGCGGAACACTGCGCATCTACCTGGGGGCGGCGCCCGGGGTCGGCAAGACCTACGCCGCCCTCGACGAGGGCCGCCGCCGTCTCGACCGGGGCACCGATGTCGTCGTCGCCCTGGTCGAGACGCACGGGCGCCAGCACACCGCCGCGATGCTCGACGGGCTGGAGGTGATCCCCCGCCGGTTCGCCGCGCACCGCGGCGCCACCTTCACCGAGATGGACCTCGACGCGGTGCTGGCCCGGCGCCCCGCGGTCGCGGTCGTCGACGAGCTCGCCCACACCAACGTCACCGGCGCCCGCAACACCAAGCGCTGGCAGGACGTCCAGGAGCTGCTCGCCGCCGGCATCGACGTCATCTCCACCGTCAACGTCCAGCATCTGGAGTCGCTCAACGACGTCGTCGGGACGATCACCGGCGTGGCGCAGCGAGAGACCGTGCCCGACGCGGTGGTCCGCGGGGCCGACCAGGTCGAGCTCGTCGACATGGCCCCCGAGGCGCTGCGCCGGCGGATGGCCCACGGCAACATCTACGCCCCGGACAGGGTCGACGCGGCCCTGGCCAACTACTTCCGCCCCGGCAACCTCACCGCCCTGCGCGAACTCGCCCTGCTGTGGCTGGCCGGCAAGGTCGACGACCAGCTCGACCGGTACCGGGCCGAGCACCGCATCGGCGGGACGTGGGAGACCCGGGAGCGGGTCGTCGTCGCGCTCACCGGCGGCCCGGAGGGCGAGACCCTGATCCGCCGCGCGGCCCGGATCGCCTCCCGGACCAAGGGTGCGGAGCTGCTCGCCGTGCACGTCGCCCGCTCCGACGGCCTCACCGGCGCCGACCCCGCGGCTCTGGCCGGGCAGCGGGTGCTCGTCGACAGCCTCGGCGGCAGCTTCCACCAGGTGATCGGCGACGACGTGCCGACGGCGCTGCTCGACTTCGCCCGCGCGGAGAACGCCACCCAGCTCGTCCTCGGCGCCAGCCGGCGCGGCCGGCTCGCCCGGATCCTCAGCCCCGGCATCGGCGTCACCACCACGAACCTGTCCGGGCCGATCGACGTGCACATGGTCACCCACGCCGAGGCCGGCACCGGCTGGCGGCTGCCGCGGGTGCGCAGCGGCCTCACCCCACGCCGCCGGCTCATCGCGACCGCGCTGACCCTGGCGCTCGTCCCCGCCCTGACCGCGGGGCTGGTCCAGGCCCACGGCACCTTCAACCTGGCCACCGAGATGCTCGGCTACCTGATCATCGTGGTGACGGTGGCGCTGATCGGCGGGTTCTGGCCGGCGCTGCTGTGCGCCCTGGCCAGTTCCCTGCTGCTGAACTACTACTTCACCCCGCCGCTGCACCACTGGTCCGTCGCGGAGGGCAACAACGCTCTCGCCCTGGCCGGCTTCGTCCTGGTCGCGACGATGGTCAGCCGCGTCGTCGACCTCTCCGCCCGCCGCTACGGCCAGGCGGTGCGCGCCTCCGCGGAGGCGGCGACGCTGTCGGTGCTCGCCGGCAGCGTGCTGCGCGGCGAGGACGCGCTGCCCGCCCTGCTCGAGCGGGCCCGGGAGACGTTCGCCATGACCTCGGCGACCCTGCTCGAACGCGACGGCGACGGCGACGGCTGGCGCACGGTGCTCAGCGTCGGCCCCGAGCCGTGCACCCGGCCCGAGGACGGCGCGGTGGACGTCCCCGTCGGCGACACCCTCGCCCTCGCCCTGACCGGACGGCCGCTGCCGGCGGCGGACCGCCGTATCCTCGCCGCCTTCGCCGCCCAGGCCGCCGTCGCCCTCGAACAGCGCCGCCTGGCCGAGGCCGCCGCGCAGGCTGTGCCCATCGCCCAGGCCGACCGGGTCCGCGCCGCGCTGCTCGCCGCCGTCAGCCACGACCTGCGCACCCCGCTCGCCGCCGCCAAGGCCGCCGTCACCGGCCTGTGCTCCGCCGAGGCCGTGCTCAGCCGGGACGAACGCGACGAGCTGCTCGCCACCGCCGACGAGTCCCTTGACCGGCTCACCCGCCTGGTGGAGAACCTGCTGGACATGTCCCGGCTGCAGGCCGGAGCGCTGAGCGTGTTCCCCCGCCCGATCGGACTGGACGATGTCGTCCCCCGCGCCCTCGACGAGCTCGGCC
>NZ_JAMPTM010000312.1 GCF_025403375.1 Frankia gtarii | reverse complement strand
AGGCGAGGCCGGGGTCCGTGGCCGGGGGCGCATCGGTGGTGAGGGAGTCGATGAGGGTGTCGCGCATTCTCGCGGAGATCTCCGGGTCGCGGTCCTCGGCGGGAATGCCGATCAGCGACAGGGTGACGCCGGTGACGGCGGCCAGGCAGAGGTGGGCGGCGAGGGGGGACGGGACGCGCAGGCGGCCGGCGGCGGCGGCGCGGTCGAGGAACGTCAGCAGGAGGTCGTGGGCCTCGTCGGCGGCGGGCGGCCGGCGGCCGGGGCGGTCGGTGCCGAACATCAGCAGGTAGAAGGCGGGGTGACGCAGGCCGAAGTCGACGTGGAGGTCCCAGCCGCGGCGCATGTCGTCGACCGGGTCGTCGGTGTGCGCCAGCGTGTGCTTCTCGGCCAGGTAGAGGTCGAAGGCGTGGATGGCCAGGGCCGCGAGGAGGCCGTCCTTGTCGCCGAAGAGCTGGTAGAGGGAGGCGGCGCGGATGCCGGCCGCCGCGGCGACCGAGCGGGTGGAGACCGCCTGGGCGCCGTCGCGTTCCAGGATGCCGGCCGCCACCTCGAGGATCTGCCGCCGGGTCTGAGCCTTCGCGTCGTCCACCGTTGCAATGCTACGGCATTCGGCGTATCACTGAGACGAACACCGCTACGCGCATTCGCGTGGCAGTGATACACCGAAGGGGAAGCCAGTGAATCGTGTCGGATACGGCGCCATGCAGCTCGCCGGGCCGGGCGTGTGGGGACCGCCGGACGACCCCGAGTCGGCGCGGCGGGTGCTGCGCCTGGCGGTCGAGCGGGGAGTCACGTTCTTCGACACCGCGAACGCGTACGGGCCGCGTACGGTGAACCGGCTGATCGGGGAGGCGCTGCGGCCGTTCCCGGAGGGGGTGATCGTCGGCAACAAGGTCGGCGCCGGGCGCGGCCCGGACAGGTCGTGGATCATCATCAACCACCCGGACACGGTCCGCCGGCAGGTCCACGAGGCGCTGGCCGACCTGGGTACGGAGGCGAGCGAGCTGACATACCTGCGGCTCGGCGGCGACGGTCCGGCACCGCCGAGCGACGTGCCACTGGAGGACTCGCTCGGCGTGCTCGTCGAGCTGCGTGACCAGGGGCTCATCCGCCGCATCGGGCTGTCCGGTGCGTCGCCGCAGCTGCTGGCCCGTGCGCAGAAGATGACGCCGATCGCGGCCGTGCAGAACCGTTTCAACCTGCTCGACCGCAGCGGCGTCCAGGTCCTCGCCGACTGCGAGGCGCAGGGCATCCTGTTCGTCCCTTACTTCCCGCTGGCCTCCGGGCAGCTCACCAGCTATGGCGAGCTGACGAGCCCCGCGGAGCGCCTCGGTGCGACGCCGGCCCAGGTCGCGCTGGCCTGGCTGCTGCGCCGTTCCCCCGCCATGGTCGTCATCCCCGGCACGACGAACCCCGATCACCTGCGCGCCAACATCGCCGCAGCCGAGGTCGCCGAGAACCTGACCGACGCCGAGGTAGCCCGCCTGACCGGTCTTGTCGATGAGTCGACGGCCGTCATCGACCAGCCGCACCAGTCCACGCTCGACGCACTCGGGTCCCTGGCGGAGAGCCACCAGTGAGCAACCGCTCGACGGGGCTGACTACCCGGCAGCACGCCTGGCCGGATCGGATGCGAGCGGGTGGTTGGGCTGGCGATTGGCGGCTCGGGCGATAATCACGTGTCCGGACAGGTTGGTGACGGAAGGTGGGATCATCTCGATGGGGGTGCTTGACCAGCAGGTTCGTGCCTTGTTCGACGGCCGGAACTTTCCGGTTGTGGCCACGGTCGACCCCGACGGAACTCCACGGTCTTCCGTAGTTCAGCCGTGACCCCCGGGTCAGCGTCTCCATCTTCGACGCGGCGAACCCGTACTTCTTGGCGGAGATCTGGGGCACCGCGAAGGTGATCCGGGAGGGCGTTGTCGAACTCGCCGCCGAGCTCGGCCGCAAGTATCTCGGCAAGCCCAATCAGCCGGCGGACGGCCTGCCCCGGGTGGTGGTGCGGATCGTCCCGGAGTCCGTGGTGGTTTTCCGGAACTGACCGGATCGACCGGCCGCACCCCAGCCCGGGTGCCTACCGACTCTCGGTCGGTAGGGCCCGCAAAGCGCGGAGAAGCCCGTCGTACGTGGCCGGCGTGATTGGTGTGATCAGCGGGATTACGATGCGCAGGTCGAACCGTGCCGAGAGTATGTTTCCCGTTCGCCCTCGGCGGCGCCGACGGACAAGGCGGTGAGGTGCTCGGAGACGCCGGCCTGTTCGCAGTTCCAGCGCACCCAGTCGGGGAGCAGCGTCTTCGCCACGACCGTGATCGAGTCGTCGATCCAGTCGCTCATCAGCTCCCGGAAGTACCGGACCCGGTGCGGTGACGCCGCGTGCTGGGCTCCCGGCAGGCATCCCTCGAGCCACTCGTGGGCGAGCACCTCGACCGCCTCGGCATCATCCGGCGGCTGGCCGTGATGAGCTGTGTACCAGGCGGTGAACGCCTCGGCGGACGGCGTCTCGTCGATCTTCCCGAAGAGCGATTCGGCCACTGGTAGCGGCAGCCCGCGCTGGTCCAGTGCCTCCGCCAGGTCGTAGAAGCGGCGCATCGCCCGGAACCAGTTGTCCAGCGCGGAGTCCGACTCGTCCCCGACGACGAACAGTTCGTCCCGCTCGGCGTGGAGCAGGCCCAGAAGCTCCTGCGCCGTCTCGACCCGCTGCGGCTCGGTGCCGTCGGCGGACTCACCGGCGAAAGCCCGCCAGGCGGCGGCGGCCTGGGCGACGTCGTCGTAGCAGCCGGAATTGACGACCATGATGGCGCCGCAGGCATCGACGTCGAAAAGGAACAGTGACGGGTCCGTTCCGCCCGGGTAGGCGAAGCCCGCGATTACCGCCAGCCGGCTGCCGTAGGCGTCCCGCAGCTGCCACACCTCGCCCGTCGCGGCGACCTCCGCCAGGTCCGCCAGCCAGGTCGGCTGGGTTGGAATGCCGCCCAGGTCCTGGACCAGGCTCCGAGCCGTGGTAATCGCGTTCACCGCGAGCGAGGGTGTCGCGACCGGGGCGAGACCGTGCAGCAGCCGCCACGGCGCCTCCCACCCGGCACCGCCCCGTTAGCTCGCCGCGGGCGCGGTCCGCCGCCGCGTCGGTGAGCTCGGCCAGCCACCAGGCGAACCCCGTCCGCCGGAGCTTTCGCGCACGGCACGGCGCAGCTGCCGGCCGAGCAGACGCACCGTCGCCTCCTCCAACTCGCGCGGCCCGGCGGCGGCCAGCAGCACGTCGGCCTCCTGGAGGACCGCCTCGGTGGCCGGAGCGAACCAGTCCGGCTGCTCACCGACTCTCGCCAGCATCTTTTCGATGGCAGCCCTCCCCACCGTCGGGCCGAGCCGCGGCCCGACGGCCGCACGCGGCGGCCCCGAAGCCGGCCGGCCAGCGGACCGCTTCCTGGACTTCTTCGGCTTACGTCCACGCGACACCGGCGACATACGGCTGATCGTAGGAGGTGACCCGGGTGACCGCGACGCGGGGAGTGTTGGGTTGCGGCGGATGAGGTCTACGGCAACGACCCGAAACTCCGGGCTGGCCTGGCGCGGCGCGTTACCGGCCACGCCTTGGCCGTCGCCGGTCACCATCGAGTGCTCACCGGCATCGGGGTGTCCCGCCGGACGACGACGCCACGGCTGGCGTCGCCTCGTCAGGCAGGCGAGCCGAGCGCGGAAAACGGGTCGACAGAGCCGAGTTCTGCCCGTTAGCCTGCGGTGCCGTGACGAGCAGCGAGGTGTGGGACGAGGAAACGGCCGAGCGTTACGACACCACTTTCGCCGAGAAGTTCGCGCCGGAGGTGCTCGACCCGGCTGCCGATTTCCTGGCACGTCTGGCCGGATCGGGCGCAGCGTTGGAGTTTGCCATCGGCACCGGTCGCGTGGCCATTCCGCTGGTCGCCCGCGGCGTTCCTGTGATCGGAATCGAGTTGTCGGCCTCGATGGTCGCCCAACTGCGGCGCAAGGCTGATGAGAAGACCCTGCCTGTGATCGCTGGTGACATGACCACGACGACTGTTCCCGGGGAGTTCTCCCTCGTCTTTCTGGTGTGGAACAGCATCTCCAACCTTCGCACCCAGGTTGAGCAGGTCGACTGCTTTCGCAACGCGGCTCGGCATCTCGGCCCTGGCGGGCGTTTTGTCATTGAACTCTGGACGCCTCCGGTACGCCGCCTACCTCCCGGCCAGTCGGCGGTTCCGATGAGTATTGGTGACGGACACCTCGTGCTCGATACCTACGATCTCGCCACGCAGCAGTGCACCTCCCATCACTACTGGCACGAGGCTGACGGGACGGTGCGTTATGGCTCCGGAAATTTTCGATACATCTGGCCAGCCGAGTGTGACCTCATGGCGCAGCTCGCCGGGCTGGAGTTGGAGAACCGGTATGCCGACTGGGACGGCAGTCCATTCGTCTCCGACAGCGAGAGTCACATCTCCGTCTGGCGTAAGCCGCTGGCCGGGCATCAGTGACCAGATCCGGCGACGTGGCTGCGGTGCAGCGTCGGCCGCGAGACTGTCACCACCCTGGCCGACCTGCCGTACGAGTATGGGCTCGTCTTCCCCCGGTATCAGATTCTGATACCGGGGTTTCGCCCCGCTACAGGGTGTTCGCCAGGCGGTCGGCGAGGATGCGCGTGAACCGGGAGGGGTCGGCGAGTTCTCCGCCCTCGGCGAGCAGCGCCATTCCGTAGAGTAGCTCCGCGGTCTCGCCGAGAACGTCGGAGGCCGCGTCCGCGTCCTGCTGCTCGTGGGCCTTGCGCAATCCCGACACCAGGGGATGGGTGGGGTTGAGCTCCAGGATGCGCTTGGGATGCGGCACGTTCTGGCCCATGGCGCGGTACATCTTCTCCAGGGTCGGGGTGATGTCGTGGGTGTCGCCCACGAGGCAGGCCGGTGACGTCGTGAGGCGGGACGACAGGCGCACCTCCTTCACCTCCTCCTGCAGGGTCCGCGCCAACCAGGTCAGCAGCCCGGAGAAGTCCTTCTTCTGCTGTTCCCGCTCGGGCTCGGTGCTGTCCTTCTCGTCCGCCGTGCCGAGATCAACCTGGCCCTTGGCGATGGAGCGCAGCGGCTTGCCGTCGAACCGCGCCACCCGCTCGACCCACACCTCGTCGACCGGGTCCGTCAGGATCAGTACCTCGTAGCCTCGGGCCTGGAAGGCCTCCATGTGGGGCGACTTCTCGACCATCAACCGCGACTCGCCGGTCATGTAGTAGATGTCGTCCTGGCCGTCCTTCATCCGGTCGACGTATTCCCGCAGGGTGGTCGTCTGCTCCGGGTCACGCGTCGAGGCGACGGAGACGATGTCCAGGATCGCCTCCTGGTTGTCGACGTCGTCGAGCAGGCCCTCCTTCACGACGGGGCCGAACTCCTTCCAGAAGGTCCGGTAGCGCTCGGCATCGTCGGTCTGCAGGTGCCTGACCGTCGAGAGCACCTTCTTGACCAGCCGGCGGCGGACCAGCTGAATCTGGCGGTCCTGCTGGAGGATCTCGCGCGAGATGTTCAGCGACAGGTCGTGCGCGTCGACGACGCCCTTGACGAACCGCAGGTAGTTCGGCATGAGAGCCTGGCAGTCGTCCATGATGAACACGCGCTTGACGTAGAGCTGGATTCCGCGCTTGCCGTCCTGGGCGAACAGGTCGAGCGGTGCGTGGGACGGGATGAACAGCAGCGCCTCGTACTCGAAGAGGCCCTCGCCCTTCATGTGGATGGTTTCGAGCGGGTCGGTCCAGTCGTGGCTGAGGTGGCGGTACAGCTCGTGGTACTCGGCCTGGTCGACCTCGTCGCGCGGGCGCGCCCACAGCGCCTTCATCGAGTTGAGCGTCTGGACCTCGGTCGTGGCCGCGCCGGCCTCGTTGGTGCCGGCCTCGTCCGTGGCGGCGGCCTCTGTGGCGGCGTCCGCGGCGTCCGCGGCGGCCTGGGCCGTGCGCTCGGTGGCCATCCGGATGGGCCACGCGATGAAGTCGGAGTACTTCTTGACGATCTCGCGGATCTTCCATTCGGCGGTGTAGTCGAACAGATGGTCCTCGGTGTCCTCCGGCTTGAGGTGCAGGGTGACCGCGGTGCCCTGCGGCGCGTCGTCGATCTCCTCGATGACGTAGGTGCCCTCGCCGCTGGACTCCCATCGCGTGCCGCCGCTCGCGCCGGCCCGGCGGGTCAGCAGCGTGACCCTGTCCGCCACCATGAACGTGGAGTAGAAGCCGACCCCGAACTGCCCGATGAGCTCGGGCGACGCGGCGGCGTCCTTCGCCTCCTTCGCCTTGCGCAGTACCTCGGCCGTTCCCGACTTCGCGATGGTGCCGATGAGCTGGACGACGTCGTCCCGGGACATGCCGATGCCGTTGTCGCGGACCGTGAGAGTGCGCGCCCCCCGGTCGACCTCGAGGTCGATGTGCAGGTCGGACGTGTCCACCTGCAGCTCTTTGTCGACCAGCGACTCGAGCCGGAGCTTGTCGAGGGCGTCGGACGCGTTGGAGATCAGCTCGCGCAGGAAGATGTCCTTGTCGGAGTAGATCGAATGAACCATCAACTGCAGCAGTTGACGGGCTTCGGCCTGAAATTCAAGCGTCTCGATCCGGGTACTCACGGGACCTCCATGCGGAAACGGCCAGGTAGGGCAGGATCAACGCGGGGTCTCGCGCGGCCAGGCGGGCACTCCTGCGGCGCGCCAACCTGGAGGCGGCACAGCGATGCCGGCGTCCCCCATTCGCGGAACCGAATATTAGCGCAGCCGGACCCGGTCCGGATCCGCCGTCCGCATCTGGCGGAGATGAGGCCGACGGCCGGTCAGTTCCGGGCCGGTCAGTTCCGGGCCGGTCAGTTCCACAGGGTCGCGCGCCGGATGCCGCTTGGCAGGACGGCGGACCCGACGACCTGACCGCGGTTGACGATGTAGGCGGTCTCGCTGACGAGGAATTCGTCGGCCGCGTCGGCCGCTTGCAGATCGCTCCACCAGCGGTCGACGCCGGTCGGTGTGACGTCGCCGAGGCCTCGCTCGGCGCTGGAGCGGACGGCGGTCGCGACCTCACGAAGGCGAAGGTCCGCGGCCGCGGCCAGCGACGACACGACCGTCGTGTGGGCCTGGACCGCATCGTGGCGCAGCGGCCCGCGTCGGACGAGGCCGGACAGGCGCCGGCCCAGCTCACGGTCCGCGGTGGCTACCACGCTCGTCTCGAAATCGGTGTGTGCCGCACGGCCATCCCGGTCGGCCGCAGGATCCGCGCCATCTCGACGATCGCCGCGGCCGGGTCGACCAGGCATTCCAGCGTGTTCATCGAGACGACGACGTCAACCTGGCGATCCGCAGTCGGTAACGGCCCGGCGATGTCGGCGCGGATCGCGGTGAGATTCGGCACGGTCGCCATCGCCCTGTCAGTTGCTGGGCACCGGTGCGGTCGTGGGGACGGGCGCAGGGGGGGACGGTGG
>NZ_JAMPTM010000311.1 GCF_025403375.1 Frankia gtarii | reverse complement strand
CGGCCTGGGGTGGTGTCCCACCGACGGGCGGGCGTGCGGACAGCATCGCGGCGGGCTCCGGCGCGGCATACGGGTCCTGGTCGGGCGGCGGCGCCGACGGAGGTGTGACCCCCCGCGTCCTGCCCGTCTCCCGCTTGCGGCGCAAGATTCCCTCCGAACTGAGCTGGTCGACACCGCGGATCTCATGCGCACGATTACCACGGTTTCGGCGTGGATACCCCAGCCTTCAGACTGGAGCGGAAACGCGGCTCCGCGTCGTTCACCAGTGGATCTTGATTCCTCAGAATAACCGCATTGTCAGTTTCTGGCCGTGTCCGACGGCCGACCGGTCGGCGACTCCAGAAACGTATTGTGCGCATGCTCGGTTGGGTGAAACCTGGCGGTGTAGAAGCAGTTGCGCTGTCAGCCGTGGGCTGGGTGAGGTAGCGCGGAACCGGTAGGTGGCCGAGCCCCGTGGCGTTGTCCGCGGATACCGCTGTCACGCCGGGTTGAACGCAGCCGGGAACATCGCCGCGATACGCGCGGTGGCGGCGAGGGGAGGCGCGGTGCCGGTGGAGCCTACGAACCGCCAACCTCAACACCGGCCGTCCTCCCCTTCGGTGGGTCCGTAGGAGTTGTCATCCCCCCGCTCTCAGCCCGGGGGATGAGGTCACAATCCCGGTCCGTCGCCTGGCCGGCGCGGTCGTGGTCGGCTGCACCTGTCCGGGCTCCGTGCCAGTCTGCCGCCGGGCGCGTGAGCGTGCACGCTGCGCAGTGGATATCGGACCCTATGCCGCCGTTCGTCGTTCCGGCGGGGTCCGGGCGTCAACGCGGTTACGGGCGGCTGGCGCCGTCAGCTTCGGTGGCAGGAGTGCTCGGCGGTGATGTTGTCGCCGCCGGCAGGGTCACCGCTACCGGCTGAGGTGCTGTCGCTGCCGGCTGCTCCGCCGTCGCTGCCGGCGGGGGTGCCGTCGATGGCTGGGCTGCCGGCGGGGAAGGCGGCTGTGCTCGTACGGGGCGGTCGGGCCGGGGCTGCTCATTCACCACGGTGTGCCGGTGCAGCCGGACCGCGCGGTTACGGGCGGCCTCCCGCAGCCCCTGAGTCCGGGCACCGGCGTCGCCCGGGGCGGGGTCGGCGGCCGATGGTAGGGCGGCATCCGCGCCGGGTTGGCTTCCGCGTCCGGCGACGGTCGGTGCGTCGGAGCTACCACGCGTTTCGGTGGCCACGCCCGCGCCTGCCAGGACGACTCCGCGGGCGGACCGGGACGGCCGGGCGTCGCGCTCGCCGATGACGAGCACCCACAGGCAGCCGGCCAGGGTCGCCACCGCGAGTGCACAGACCGCGACGGCGATGCCGACCAGCGTCCCCTCCGACCAGGGCGACCAGGCCGCCATGTCGTCCCAGGCGTCGCCGAGGTCGCCGCCCTTCGGCTGCCAGAAGTGCGGGAACACCATGCTGATCGACCAGACCTGCAGGGTGACCGCGCCCGCGAGGAACAACAGCGGCATGATCCGGGACAGATAGCGGCCGGTGGCCGCCGCCCCCAGTCCGACCCCGATCGCGAGCGACACCAACCCGGCGTACAGGTACCGGCCGGAGATGCCGCTGACATGGAACTGCTTGTCGAAGTTCTTGGCGGACTGCAGCGTCATCAGCCCGAACAGGCCCCACGTGACCCACAGCAGGAGCAGCAGGTCGACCCGGATGCGCCAGTTGCGGGCCCGGATCAGCGCGAGCGCGAAGAAGAAGATGACCAGGGCCGTGCCGGTGCGGACGGGGACGGTCGTGAGGTTGACCTCGAACCAGCCGAACGACCCCCACCAGCGCAGGATCGTCCCGTTGATCAGGATCTCCCGGTAGGCGCCCCAGTCGTCACCCAGGTACTGGCCCAGCGGGAAGCCGGGCGTTTCCGGCTGGAAGGCTCCCCAGCGCACGACGTTGACGATCCACCACCAGCCGCCCAGGGCGACCGTGATCGCCCCGCCCAGCAGAATCTGCCGCCAGGGCAACCGTTGCGCGGCGGCGGAGGGACCGGCGGGTCCCGTGTCGGCGAGCCGGAACGGTCGGTCGTCGACCCGCCCGTCGCCCCCACTCGCCGCACCGTCGCCGGCTCCGGCGTCGAGCGCGCGCGTGACGGCTGTGGTCGTCCGCAGCGCACGGGCGTCGCGGCGGGCCCGTGACCAGGCCAGGACGTAGGCCAGCACGGCCATCGGGACCAGCACGATCGCCAGCGATTTCGTCATCAGGGCGAGGCCGAGAAAGCCCCCCGTCCAAGCCGCCGTGCGCAGCGAGGTGTCCCCGCGCAGCACGTAGACGATCCCCACGGTCGCCAGCCCGGCGGTCAGGACCAGCAAATTGTCGTTGTTGACGCTGGAGCCGATGTGGGCCAGCTCGGGGATGGCCAGCGGGACCAGCGCCGCGCAGGTTCCCGCCACCCGACTGCCGTCGGACAGCCGGTGCGCCCCCGCCCAGGCCAGCAGCGGCAGCGGGGCCACCATCGCCACGCTGACCAGGCGCAGAATGCCGATGATCGTGTCCCAGCGCAGGTTGTCGCCGCCGTCCGGGATTGCCTTGAGAATCACCGCGTTGACCCAGTAGTACAGGGGCGGGTGCTGGACGATCTGCTGGATGCCGCCCCTGGGTGCGGGTGTCCGCTCCAGTTCCTCCCAGCTCGGGCGCTCGTCTCGGGGCGCCGCCTGCGCGGCGGTGAACGGGCCGGTGGACAGGTCACGCGGCCGCTTGCTGGAGCCGTAGGGCGCCGCGATGATCGCACCGACTCCGCCGCGAGTCACGACCACGTGCCCCGGATGAGGCCAGCCCTTGCCCTCCACCAGGCGCATTACGGCGTCGACGTGATTGGGCTCGTCGGGCGCGTGGTACTGCGGCATCATCACCGACCAGCCGGCCAGCACCGCCGTGAACAGCAGGGTGATCGCCCAGATGGTGGGGGGCGCGGTGCGCAGGATGCGCCACGGTCGAAAGCGGGTCCCGTCGGGGATCACCGCCGGGCCGGGCGTGGTGGTGGCGCGGGCCGCTGCGGTCGTACGAACCGCGAACCTCAACACGACCCCGCCCTCCCCTTCGGTGGGTGCGTAGGAGTTTGGAATCCTCCGCCGTCACTCCAAGCGGGGGAGGACGTCAACCAAAAGTGGCGCGGTCCCGGAGGTCCCGGATGGAGGTGCTGTCATGTTACGGACACCCCCGATCGGTTGACTGTCCGGGTATCCGTGCATCGGCCCTGGTCGCGGACGGTGGCGAGGTGCTTCCTGGTAGGCGGCAGGTCGCCGTCCGCAGTGTTCCCCGCACACTCACGTCGCAGTCCAACACTTCCGCGTCGGCCCGCGTCGGCCCTGCTCCCTCAGCCCAGAAGTCCGTGCCTCAGCGCCAGGAGTCCGTGCCTCAGCGCCAGGAGTCGATGTGGCCGACGACCTTCGCCGGCGATCCGGCGACGACGGCCTTCGGCGGAACGTCGCGGGTGACCACGGAACCCGCCGCCACCACGGCGCTTTCACCGACGGTCACGCCCTTGAGGACGATCGCGCCGGTGCCGATCCAGGCCCGGTCCTCCAGCACGATCGGTCCGCTCATCGGCTGCTCGACGCCGTCGACGATCATGGGATGGAAGTCGTTGTCGAGGAGCTGGGTGTCCCACGAGACATTGCAGTAGGCCCCGATGGAGACCCGTTCCCGGACGAGGATCTTGGCGAACCCGTTGATGTTCGCACCGGGGCCCAGTTCCAGCACGCCGGAGTCGACGACGACCCGCACGCCCCGCTGTAGCGAGACGACCCCCTCGCAGCGCAGCCGGCCCTCGGGGTGCACCCGGATGATCGAGGTGTCGCGCTTCGTCGTCAGCCCGAACCCGCCGATGCCGACCCGCAGCGCCGCCCCTTCGGCGAACTCGATGCGCTCCCGGCCCTCGATGACGGTCGGCGATCCGATCCAGATCGGCTGCTTGTAGGCGAGCGGGTACCGCAGGCCCGCGACGAACGAACGGGCCGAGGTCTCCCGGGCGGCCCGCAGGGCCCGCACGTGCCGCACGTATTCACGTAGATCACTTTTGAACGCAGCCACGGTCCAAACAGTAGGCGCCGGTGTGGGCCGGCGGATGGCCGGCACTGTCCCCGCCCGACTCCTTCGCCCGCAGGTCCGGCCCGGTCGCCGGCCTGGGTCGTCGGCCTGGGTCGTCGGCCTGGTCACTGGCCCGATCGCCGGCCCGGTCGTCGGGCGATGGGACGGGACGTGCCACTCTAGAACGGCGCGCCCGTATGGACGGACCGCGCTTCACCGCCATGGACCGGCGATCGGAGTGGGACGACGTCGGGCCGCGCCATGCACCGGCGCCGCCGCCCCGCAGCGGCGATCATCGCCGGGAACGACGACCGGGAGCCACACCGACGTGAGTGTCAGCGCCATCCACAAGCCCGACCATCCGCAGGGCAGCACCCCGCCGCAGCCCGCGGCCGGCGACGATCTCGTCGCGATCGGACCTGACGTCCCCTATGTCACCATCGTCCTGCCCTGCTACAACGAGCAGGATCACGTGGTGCTCGAACTCGAGCGCATCACGGCGGCGATGGACGCCAGCGGGTACGCCTACGAGATCCTCGCGATCGACGACAAGTCGACCGACGACACCCTCGCCGTCCTGCGCGACGCGGCTCCCCGCTTCCCCCGAATGCGGATCATGCCGTTCCGCCGTAACGGCGGTTCGGGCACGGCTCGGCGCATCGGCACCCAGGAGGCCCGGGGGAAGATCGTCGTCTGGACCGACGCCGACATGACCTACCCGAACGAGCGCATCCCGGAGTTCGTCCGCTACCTGGACGACAACCTCGATGTCGACCAGGTCGTCGGGGCCCGGCTCACCGAGGAGGGGACCCACAAGTGGGCTCGGGTGCCGGCGAAGTGGCTCATCCGGATGATCGCCCAGCGGCTGTCCGGGATGAAGATCCCGGACCTGAACTCGGGGCTGCGTGCCTTCCGCCGCGAGGTCTCCCTGCCCTACCTGCGGCTGCTCCCGCCCGGCTTCAGCTGCGTCACCACGATCACGATGTCGTTCCTGTCCAACCAGCACCCGGTCGACTACCTCCCGATCGACTACGCGAAGCGCGCCGGGACGTCGAAGTTCCACCCCTTCCGCGACGCGCGGCGTTACATCCTGCAGGTGCTGCGGATGGTCATGTACTTCGACCCGCTCAAGGTGCTGATGCCGATCGCTCTGTGGATCATGGCGCTGGGCTTCGTGAAGCTGATCGTGGACCTGGTCCGCTACGACTTCCATGTGGCGACGTCGACGCTGCTCGCGATCCTCGTCGGCTTCCAGATCGCCGTGCTCGCCCTGATCGGTGACCTGGTCGCCCGTTCCCGCAGTAACACCTGACCATGCGCGTCGCGGTCATCGGCCCGACCCATCCGTACAAGGGCGGGATCGCCCAGCACACGACCGAGCTCGCGCATCGGCTGGCCGCCGAGGGACACCAGGTCGCGATCGAGTCATGGTCCGATCAGTACCCGGCGCGGCTCTATCCGGGCGTGCAGCGCGTCGCCGAGCCGGAGATGGAGCCGTTCGGATCGACTCGTTACCCGCTGTCCTGGCGCCGGCCTGATGGCTGGGTTCGCCTCGGCCGGCGGCTGCGGCGCGAAGCCGACGCGGTGATTCTGGTCGTCGTCACACCGATCCAGGCGCCGGCCTACCTGGCCATCCTCACCGCCCTGCGCGGCAGGGTCGGGCGAGGGGGCGGTCCCGGTCCACGGGTGCTCGCGCTGTGTCACAACGTTCTGCCGCACGAGCGGCGTGCGGTGGACGAGCCGCTGGTCCGGGCGGTCCTGCGGCGGGTATCCGCGGTGCTCGTGCACACCCCGGCGCAGGCCGAACTAGCCGCCACGCTCACCCCGGTGCCGGTGGTGGTGGCCGAGATGGCCCCGCACCTGTGGTCCGCGCCGACCCGGCGTCGTCCGGATGCGATCGCCCCCGGCGGAGCGGCCGAGCCCACGGCGGGCGGCGGCCCGCGGCGTAGCCTGCTGTTCTTCGGGCTGGTCCGGCCCTACAAGGGGCTCGACGTGCTGCTGCGGGCGCTGGCCCGCGGCCCGGCGGACGTCCGGCTCACCGTCGCGGGGGAGTTCTGGGGCGACGCCGCGCAGACCACGCATCTCATCGCCGAACTCGGCCTGACCGGCCGGGTCGACGTGCGTGCCGGCTACGTCGACGCCGCCGAGGTACCCGGCCTGTTCGCGGCGGCGGATGCCCTGGTGCTGCCGTACCGGGCGGGAACGGCGTCGCAGAACGTCGATCTCGCCCACCTGCACGGCCGGCCGGTGATCGCAACGACGGTGGGTACTCTGGCTACTGCAGTTCGTGACGGCGTCGACGGGCTGCTGGTCCCGCCAGACGACGTCGACGCGCTCGCCGCGGCCCTGCGTCGCCTTTACGAACCGGGTGTGCTGGCCGATCTGCGAGCGAAGGTCTCCCCGCCCGACCCGCAGTCGGCGTGGGGGAACTACCTCGCCGTGACGCTCGGTGCCCTCGGTGGCGGATGAGGCGTCCGGGCCCGGGCCGGCTGTGGTCCGGCTGAACGTCCCCGATCGTCGCGTCGTGTCCGGTGGCGATCACACGAGGTATATCTGACGGGGTCCAGACGCGGACGGCGCCCGCACGGCAGGCAGACTGTCCGTCAACAACGGCAGGACAGAAACGGAAGGCGGACCGGTGAGCCCCGTACGTGACGACGCCCTCGCCTTCGTGGGTCACCAGGTCCACGTGATGCGCCGCCGTGAGGTCGGCACCCTGCTGGAGTGGGCGGGGGAGCTGTCCGGGCGCACGCTGCTCGACGTGGCCGGCGGCGACGGCTACTGGGCCGGGCAGGCCGCCCGCCGCGGTGCCCGCGCCGTCTGCCTCGACCTGGCGCGGCACAAGTTGGAGTTCGGCCGGCGCCTGCGCGGTCACCCGGGGCTCGTCGAGGGCGACGCGCTGGCGCTGCCCTTCGCGGCGACCACCTTCGACGTGGTCATGTCGGTGTGCGCGATCGAGCACTTCGACGACGGGCCGGCCGCGCTCGCCGAGATGGCCCGGGTGCTGCGCCCCGGCGGGGATCTGGTGATGTCCGCGGACGCGCTGACCCGGGCGACCACCTGGCCGGACCTGTTCCACCGCCACCGCGAGCGCTACCACGTCAAGCACACCTATCCGGGCGAGCACCTCGCGAAGCTGCTCGACGACGCGGGGCTGGACGTCGTCCGGCAGACGTACATGTTCCGCAGCGAACGCGCCGAGCGGCTGTACCTGACGTTGTCCGCGAAGGGCGGCCGGGCCGGTTGGAACGCGGCGGCAGTACTCTCCCCGGCCGTCGCGCTGGCCGACCGGCGAGCTCCCGACACGGCCGGCAGCGTGGTGCTCACCCACGCCCGCAAGCGGGGGAGCTGAGTCGATGGCCCGGCGCTCCCGGCCCGGCGAGGGGCCACGTCGCACCCC
>NZ_JAMPTM010000310.1 GCF_025403375.1 Frankia gtarii | reverse complement strand
AGATCTGTATAAGAGAAAGGTCCCGGCGGGCGCGGGCGTCGCGCGGCGCGCGGGGGCGGTCAGCAGCAGCGTTCATGGGGCAACGATGTCATCCAGATCGTCGAGTCCAGGCAGCAGGGGGGCCAGCGGCGGGAGCTCGTCGAGCCCGCGCAGGCCCATCCGTTCGAGGAAGTAGTCGGTGGTTCCATACAGGATGGCACCAGTTTCGGGATCGTGCCCGATCTCCTCAACGAGCCGGCGGGCGGTGAGGGTGCGGATGACGCCGTCGGCGGAGACGCCGCGCACCGCGGCGATCCGCCCGCGGCTGACCGGTTGCTGGTAGGCGACCACGGCGAGGGTCTCCAGCGCAGCCTGGGACAGCCGGGCGGACTGGCCGGCGAGCACGAAGCCCTCCACCCAGGGGGCACACTCGTCGGCGGTGTAGAACCGCCAGCCGGCACCGACGTGGCGCAGCCGGAAGCCGCGGCCGTCGCGGACGTATCCCTCGGCGAGCTCGGGGAGCAGCCGTTCGATCTCGCGGGCCGAGGCGCCGAGCCCGGTGGCGAGCTCCGCGACGCCGGCCGGCCGCTCAGCGACCATGAGCACCGCCTCGAGTAGCGCCGCCAGCGGCGGCCGGTCCGCGGCGACGGCCCGGGGCGGCGTCGCTGTCCCCGGAGCCGCCGTCCCCGAAGCCGCCGTCCCCGGAGCCGCCCCCGCGTCCGCGCCCGCTGGCGGGCCGTCCGCGCTCGCGTCCGACCGTTCGGTCAAGATGCCACCTCCCGCGGTTCGTCGTCGTCGGCCGGATCCTCTTCGTACAGCCCCCGGCCGATGGCGAGCAGGTCGCCGTCCGCGGCAGGGTCGGCGGCGATCCAGCGCACTGTCAGCTCCCCGAGCGGGATCTCCTGGTCGAAGGAGATCCGGCCTTCGCGGAACAGCTCCAGCAGGGCCAGGAACCGGGCGACGACCTCGATGGTCTGCTGGCAGCCCGCGCACAGCGTGCGGAAGTCCGCGGCGCCGAGCTCCCGCAGCAGCATGATGATGGCGAGCATGTGCTCTCGGACGCTGATCCGAGGCAGATGCACATGGTCGGTGGCGACCAGCGGCGGCAGCGGCGGCTCACGCAGCCGCGCGGCCAGCGCCGCGAGCTCCGTGGGGCCGATGCCGATCTGCACCTCGGGCAGGGCGGCGGCGTAGCGGGGCTCCAGCGGCACGGCCCGGGGCACGTGACGGGCTTCCAGCGCCATCAGCCCAGCGAACAGCGCCGACGCCTCCTTGTACGCCTTGTACTGCAGCAACCGGGCGAACAGCAGGTCGCGAGCCTCGAGCAGGGCGAGGTCCTCGGCTTCGTCCTCGGACAGCGCGCCGGGCAGGAGCCGGGCAGCCTTGAGGTCGAGCAGGGTCGCCGCGATTACCAGGAACTCGGTGGCCTGGCCGAGGTCGAACCGGTCCCCCAGCCGCCGGATGTGAGTGACGAACTCGTCGGTGACCTGGGACAGCGCGACCTCGGTCACGTCGAGGCGGTGCTTGGCGATGAGCGAGAGCAGCAGATCGAACGGGCCGGTGAAGTTGGCGAGCTCGACGACGAACGGCTCGGTGCGTCCGCCGCGGGCGGTCGGCGTCGCCGGCCGCCCCTCGCCGGCCGCACCGGCACCGGCACCGGCATCGGCTCGGGACCCGTTCACAACGCCACGCTACGCCCACGGGTCCGCCGGTCATGATCTTGCCGTCAGGCCAGGTTGAGGCCGATCAGGGAGGCGAGCCCGCGCAGCAGCGGGCCGATGAGCTGGCCGACGACCGACGGGAACCCGACGAACAGCACCGGCAGCAGCAGCAGTGCCAGCAGGATGACGAGGCCGATGTTGCCGTCGGTGAGCCGGTGGTGGGCGCTGCGCCAGCCCGGGGAGGTCCCGCCGAGCAGGAACACCAGCCGACCGGCGTCCGTCGGCGGGACCGGGATGAGGCTGACGATAAACATCGAGCCGAAGGTGATCGCCAGCCACAGGGTGAGCTCGGCGGCGAAGCTGTCCGGCACGGTCACCTCGGTCACCCGGTCGCCGAGGAAGACCCGCGCCGGGTCGCCGACCACCTGGAACAGTGCGAGCGAACCGAGGGCGAGCAGCAGGTAGGCCAGCGGACCCGCGAGCACCGCGACCGCGACGTGGAAGCGCCGCCGCCGCCACACGTCGTTCATCGGCACCGACTCGGCCCAGCCGTGGCCGACGATGAACACGGCGAGCCCGCTGAAGGGGCTGAGCCTGTCCTTGACCCCGGTGGTCAGCCGGCCGCTGCGCAGCGGGGTGGGGTCCCGGACCACGCGCGCGGTGAGGACCTGGGCGGCGTCATGCGCGAACACCCCGATCAGGAACGCGACGACGATCCCGAGCAGCGCCGCCGGCTCGGCAAGATGGAAAAGCACGTCGCTACCTTTTCGCCCTGATCACCAAAAAACCGGGATTCAGCCGACGAGCGGGGGCGTGTTGTGCCGAACCATCACTTCGCGGGCCAGCCGCCGGTAGCCGGCGGCGCCCACCGAGGTCGGCGCGTACGTCGTGATCGGCTCGCCGGCCACGGTCGTCTCCGGGAAGCGGACCGTGCGGCTGATCACCGTGTGGAACACCTCGGCGGGGAACCGTTCGACGACGCGGGCCAGCACTTCGCGGGCGTGCAGCGTGCGGGCGTCGTACATGGTGGCCAGGATGCCGGCGAGCTCGAGGCGCGAGTTGAGCCGCTCGCGCACCTTGTCGATGGTCTGCAGCAGCAGCGCGACGCCGCGCAACGCGAAGTACTCGCATTCCAGCGGAACGATGACGGCGTCCGCCGCGGTCAGCGCGTTCACGGTGAGCAGGCCGAGCGAGGGCTGGCAGTCGACGAGGATGACGTCGTAGTCGTCGAGGATGGGGGCGAGCGCGCGGGCGAGGCTGTGTTCGCGGCCGACCTCGGTGACCAGCAGCACCTCGGCGGCAGACAGGTCGATGTTGCTCGGCAGCAGGTCCAGATTGTCGACCTGGGTCTCGACGATGACGTCGCGGACGTCGGCGTCCCCGCCGAGCAGCAGGTCGTGCACGGTCAGGTCGAACTGCATCGGGTTGATGCCGAGACCGACCGACAGCGCGCCCTGCGGGTCGAAGTCGACCAGCAGGACGCGGCGGCCGTATTCGGCGAGGGCGGCGCCGAGGTTGATCGTGCTGGTGGTCTTGCCGACGCCGCCCTTCTGGTTGCACATGGCCACGATCCAGGCGGGACCGTGGGCGGTCAGCGAGGCGGGGACGGGGAACGACGGCAGCGGCCGGCCGGTGGGGCCGGGCTGGCCCACCCCCTCGTCGACGCTCCCGCCGCCGGCTTCGAGCCGCCCGTCTTCAGACAACTTGGGTTCACCGACCGTCACCTCGCCGTAGGCGCGGCGGATCGGAGAATCGACGGAGGGAGCATCGGCAAATCGGACCACGGAGGGATTGCTCCTTCTACAAAGAGCAGAAACGGACCGGTAGGAGCGTACCGACACTCACCCGTTCCCGGCAGCGCTGGGTGGCCGTAAAGCGGCGTGTCGCGCCATCGGGGGCGGGGTGCGTTGGACGGGTCACGCCCACAGGGGTACGAAATCATGCACCAGGGGTCACCGGCGCGGTTCGGTCAGCTTGCATCGCGACGGATGCGGCCGTGAGCGCGCTCGGCGGGTCGACGACGATGAGGCGTTTTTCCAAGCGAAGGGAGCCCTCCTATGGGCGCACAGACGGTGGAAGCGGTGGTGGCCCGACACAAGGGCGTGCCGGTCGGCCTGGAGCGGATCATCGTTCCCGACCCGGGGCCGGGCGAGGCCCGCGTGCGGGTGCGCGCCTGCGGCGTCTGTCACACCGATCTGCATTACCGCGAGGGTGCGATCAACGACGACTACCCGTTCCTGCTGGGCCACGAGGCCGCCGGCACGGTCGAGTCGGTCGGCGCGGGCGTGACGGGCCTGGCCCCCGGGGACTACGTGGTGCTGGCCTGGCGGGCGCCGTGCGGGACGTGTCGGGCCTGCCGGCGCGGGACGGCCTGGTACTGCTTCGACTCCCGCAACGCCGCCCAGCCGATGACGTTGGAGGACGGCACGCCGCTCGCGCCGGCGCTGGGCATCGGGGCGTTCACGCCGCTCACCCTGGTCGCCGCGGGCCAGTGCGTGCCCGTGGACCCGGCGGCGCGCCCGGAGGCGGCCGGCCTGATCGGCTGCGGGGTGATGGCCGGTTTCGGCGCGGCGGTGAACACCGGGCGGGTCACCCGCGGGGAGACGGTGGCGGTCATCGGCTGCGGGGGCGTCGGCAACGCGGCGATCGCCGGCGCCGCCATCGCCGGCGCCCGCAAGATCATCGCGGTGGACGTCGACGAACGCAAGCTGACCTGGGCCCGCCACTTCGGAGCCACCGACACCGTGGACGCCCGCACGGTCGACCCCGTGCGGGCGATCCGCGACCTCACCGACGGCTTCGGCGCCGACGTCGTCATCGAGGCGGTGGGCCGTCCCGAGACGTACCGGCAGGCGTTCGACGCCCGCGACCTGGCCGGGCGGCTGGTCCTGGTGGGGGTGCCGGACCCGACGATGACCGTGGAGCTGCCGCTCGCGGAGGTCTTCGGCCGCGGTGGCCACCTGTCGTCGTCCTGGTACGGCGACTGCCTGCCGAGCCGTGACTTCCCGATCCTCATCGACCTGTACCGCCGCGGCCGCCTCGACCTCGACGCCTTCGTCACCGAGACCGTCGGGATCGGCGACGTCGAGGAGGCGTTCGCGCGGATGCGCCGCGGCGACGTGCTGCGCAGCGTCGTCGTCCTCTGACCGGCCCCGCATCCTCTGACCGCCCCGCATCCCCTGACGGCCCCGCGTCCGGGACCCGCCGGGTACCCCCGGGAGCGTGACCGCCGCCACCCTCGTCGGGGGTGGCGGCGACAGTCACGGTCCGTGGCGGTGTCACGGTGACGGCGGGGTGACCCGGATCCCGCAGGCGCCCGATACGGTCGACGCGTCGGGGACCGCCGCCGGGCCGGTGGCGCCCCGCCGCACAGCGGGCGGACCATCCGGGTTTCCGACCCGATCGGGAGTTCCGGATCCAGAGGAGCGGGCGCGATGACCGGCAATGCGGGGCTTCGAGTGGACCGCGTGATCACCCGCGGTGACTTCACTCTGGACGGCCAGACGTTCACCGTCGACAACAACGTCTGGCTGGTCGGCAACGACCAGGAAGTCCTGATCATCGATGCCGCGCACGACCCGTCGGTGATCGCGGCGGCGGTCGGCGCCCGCGTCGTGACCTCGATCATCGCCACCCACGGGCACAACGACCACATCAACGCGGCGACGGAGCTCGCCGACCTGGTGCGGGCGCCGATCGCGCTGCACCCGGCCGACGTGATGCTGTGGCGGACGGTCTACCCCCACCGCGCGCCCGACCGATCCCTCGCCGACGGGCAGCTCGTCGGGCTGCCCGGCGGCGGGTCGCTGCGGGTGCTGCACACCCCGGGGCACTCCCCCGGCGGGATCTGCCTGTTCGGCGAGGTGAACGCCGAACCCGTGCTGTTCAGCGGCGACACCCTGTTCCGCGGCGGACCGGGGGCCACCGGGCGGTCCTACTCGGACTTCCCGACGATCCTCGCCTCGATCCGCGCGAAGCTGCTCACCCTGCCGGCGAACACCGTCGTGCACACCGGGCACGGCGACGACACGACCATCGGCGAGGAGGGCGTCGACTACGACGACTGGGTCCAGCGGGGCCGCTGACGGGCCGCGCAGGGCCGCCCGCAGCGCCGTGAAGCGGTCACAGCCGCCCAGCCGTATGCCGGTTGTGGTGGTCGCCGTGGGTGTGCCGCGTCGCCCACAGCGGCGCGACGGCGGCGACCAGCGCGAGCGCGACACCGACCTGCAGAACGTGCCGGATCCAGTCGATGCCGCCGGTGTGGCGCACCCCGATCGCACTGGCGATCACGTTGCCGACCAACGCGCCCACGATGCCCAGGGCGGCCGTCAGCCACAGCGGAATGTCCTGCCTACCTCGGAGGATCAGCCGAGCCAGCAGGCCGATCACCAGACCGGCAATAATGATCCAGATTATTTGAAACACCGCACACCCCCAACGGAGAAGCCTGCCCTGGTTTTCTCCGTCGCCGCCCGAGCACAAACCCATCCGACGCCGGTGGGTAATTGAGATTATCGACCCGGGTCACCGGGTGGCTGGGCCAGAAATGTGGTCAGTGCGGCAGAATTCGGGTGTCGACCACATGCAGATTGACCGTCAGCCGGCCCTGCTGCATCCCGGGAACCACATCGACGAGGAAGTATCCGTGTAGCCGGTAGAAGCCCTGCGCGAAGTCGAAACTGGCGCCGCCGCCGGCCAACCCGGTCAGCCGGTAGGTGGTGCCCGTGCAGCCCTGACCGGGACCGAAGCCGGGCGTCTGACCCGGGCCCGGCGCGTCGCACGACGCGAACAGGGTGAAGTTCGGCAGCGGGTCGCCCCCGAGATCCGGGCCCGGGAAGAAGGCCCGCTCGTTGCCCTGCCCTGGCGCCAGGACCTCCAGGAAGATGACCGCGGTGTTGTGGACGGTGACGAACTCGCCGAACTGCCGGCTCTGCGCGAGCTGCCCGATCGCCCCGCGGAACGCGGGAACCGCCGACATGGGCACCGTCTGCGCTTTCGTCAGGGCGGTGACGACCGGTGACGGTGCAGCCGGGGACGGCGGCCCGCCGGACGCGCCGACAGGTCGGCCGACACCGGACGACGGCCGCAGATCCAACCCGACCCCGGGACCGGAGCCTCCGGTGGGAACGACCCGGAGCACGTGCGGCGGCGCCGGTTGCCGGGACTGGGCATGATCGGGCTCGTCCGCGGCGTGGGCGGCTCCCAGCGCGGCCAGACCGGCGACCGCCGCGGCCAGCGCGGCCAGGGCCGCCGTCCGCCTCGGATACCGGGCCGCATGGCCGGCCCGACCGCGGGACCCACCGGCATCATCCGGCCCCCCGGCGGCAGCCGGCTCGACCGGGCCAGGCCCGGTCTGACCGTCGTGCGCCACTCGCGGCCCGACCCGTGCTGCGACCCACTCCTGCGATGGCACGGCCCACTGCTCGTCCTGCCCCACCGGCCGCGCGCCGGGCCCGGACCCTGCGGTCCCGCCGGCCACGGAACCGGTCGACACCGGCTCACCGGCCGGCGTTTCCTCTCGCCCGGACGTCGCGGCCCGCACCGCGGAACCTGCGTCCGCCGCGGCCGCGGCGGGCACGCTCGGCACATCGGCTGGGTGGGGCTCTGCCGCCGAGTTCGCCGTCCCGGACGGGTTCGCCGGCTCCGGACCCGCCGAGCCCTCCCAACCGGCGGGACTCTTCCAGACGAACGAGCCCTCCGCACCGGCCGACCCGGGCATCTCCGCCGGGGAACCCGCGCCGGTCGTCGCCACCGCGGAACCCACGGAGCCCGCAGGCGCGGACGCCGCACCCGCGGACGTCCTGTCTCTTATACA
>NZ_JAMPTM010000030.1 GCF_025403375.1 Frankia gtarii | reverse complement strand
GTGAGGCACTCCCCACCGTTCGCCACGCCCCCATGGCCACTGCGGCTGTGCAACGTTCCGGCGCGCTCGCCATGCTTGCGGGCACCGTCCCCGAAACCATGATCATGGTGTTCCGTGAAGCCGCGCAACGTGTCCAGGCTCCGCACCCAGCTCCCATGAGCATGGAGTCGGGTAGTCAGGGGGAGTTTCACCCTCTGGCCCCCGTGGATTCCGGACGTGAGTCTCTCGGCTCATCCGGCTCGTGCCACCTGATGGCCATGACGGGTTGCCCCCGGTGCGCGAGCAGCTCCGGAGCATTGACCGGCAGCCTCTGACGGTGGTTTCTGACGGTGGTTGGCGACCCCCGCCCGCACAGCGATCGCGGAGGACCCACCTTCATCTCTCGAGCAACTCGGGCTGACGCCGCGTCGGCGACAGTCAAGCGAGATCGATCGTCACCGGGAAGGGCACGACGGCGTCCAAGGCCACGACGGTATCCAAATGCCCGCGACCTCACTCGCACGGTCGGCCCCACTTTGCGAGGTCACCGGCATCGGGGTACCGCGGCTGGACCTGGCCGTAGGTCCGGTTGCCTCGCAGGAATCGTCGACCCGACAGATGGTTCCCGTGTCGTCTCCGCTCACGGCGTACGAACATGTGTTCGACATCCGGCGGGTGTTGTTCTACCGTTGACTCATGGTTTATGACGAGAACTCCGGCGACGATCCGGATCCACCGGCACGGCTGGCGATGATCGTCGGGCAGGTCGACGAGCTGCTGGCCGCGGACGTGTGGCGGTTGTCCGACGCCGAGTTGGACGGGCTGATCGAGGGGGTGTGCCGGCTGGCCGGCCGGGTTGCGGCCGTACGGGGCCAGCTGTTCGTGGAGGCTCAGGACCGTGGCTTCGCCGTCCACCAGGGCGCCACCGATCTCGCCGCCTGGCTGCGGGAACGGCTGCGGCTGACCACCCGGGAAGCCCGCCGGCAAGTCACCCTCGCCCGCGACACCACCGTCTGCACCGCGACCGGGGCGGCCCTCGCCAGCGGGGAGATCACCGCCGAACATGCTGTCGTCATCTGCGACGCGATGCGCAGCCTGCCCACCGCAACCACCCCCGAACAGCGCACCGCCGCCGAACGAGCTCTGATCGGCTTCGCCGACAAGTTCGACACCATTCACCTCACCAGAATCGCCGCCCGCCTCCGCGAAACACTGACGATGGTGGACGCCTCCCCCGGCGGCGATGATCCCCACTCCAACAGCCGCACCGGTGAACACACCAGACCCGGCAACGGCGGTGGCGATGCTGGTGCCGACGCCGGGGATGATGATGGGGAGAAGCCGAGCCCGGACCCGGCGGACATCCGCCGCCTCACCTTCACCGATACCCCTACCGGCACCATGCTGATCAGCGGGGAACTCGATGCCGAGGGCGCCGCCCTGCTGCGCACCGCCCTGGACAGCCTCGCCGCGCCGCGGCCTGCCGCAGACGGCACTCCCGACCGGCGTAGCCCCGCCCGCCGCCGCGCCGACGCCCTCATCGACCTGGTCAACCGGGCGTTGAGCGCCGCGGCCGTCCCCGAAACCGGAGGGGTACGGCCGCATCTGACCGTCCTCATCGACTGGAACACCCTGCTCGCCAGCGGCACCATCCCCGCCACCACCGACTGGGGTCCTCCGCTCCCTCACAGCACCCTGGCCCGGTTGAGCTGCGACGCGGAGATCAGCCGTGTCCTGCTCGACCCGGCCGGCGTCCCCCTCGACATAGGCCGGACTACCCGGGTTGTCCCCCCACAGATGCGCCGCGCGCTGGTCGCCCGCGACCGGGGCTGCACCTTCCCCGGATGCGACCGGCCACCGTCATGGTGCGAATGCCACCACTGCACCCACTGGGCACATGATGGTGTCACCGCACTGCACAACCTTGTTCTGATCTGCGGCCAGCATCATCGGCAGGTCCACCACGACGGCTGGACCATCGTCTTCACCGACGACGGCCACCCCGCCTACATCCCACCCTGGCGCATCGACCCCCACCAACGCCCACGCCGCAACCCCTACACCCAAAACCCCACCGACCTGTTTGCCACCACATGACCAGCGAAGCGATCCGGCGTGTAATGAGCTGGAGCGGTCCGCCACTTCCAGGGGGAGCACGATGTCATCGTCATTGCTGGTGTTGCGCGCCCAGACGTGAGGCTCACCCCACTCGGCAAAGGCGGCGAGCTGTTCCCGGTAGTCATTTGTAACGACGTGGCGCCGGACGATCCGGGCGGCCGTAGCTCGCCGCCCGGATGCCCGCTCGACGACTCAGGCCACCCCCGCCCCACAATCATCGTCAGCCGCGAGGCGACCTCCGCCATCAGGTCCGGCCAAAAGCCGTTGCGGTTAGCCGGCGTCGGGCCGGTCCACGCGGTACACATAGTGCAGTGGGTCGTCAACGGGGTTGTCCGGCGCGAGCGCACCCTGCCCGACGCGTCGGAGACCTGCCTTCTCCAGTGCCCGCCACGACGCCCGGTTAGCCGCCACGACCGGAACCACGATGCAGGTGGCCTCAGGATGGTCGATCCAGATACGCCTGATCGCGGCCGGCGGCGCATTCAACCCGGGTGTGGTCGGCCCGGGTGTGGTCGGCCCGGGTGTGGTCGGCGCGGGTGTGGTCGGCGCGGGTGTGGTCGGCGCGGGTGTGGCACCCCGGTGGCCGGTGCCCGGCGGCGGAACCGTCGCTGCCCCCACACGGCCACGACGGCAGTATGGGCAGGCAGGCAGATGACCGATTCCTGGCCGGGAAAAATATTGCACGCTAATATTCCAGGAAATTCGGCAATGTTGCTGCGGAAAGCGGGGCCATGCTGTGTACGGTGGGCCGATTGTCACATCGCTGGACGACGTGCACTGGTTCGACGTGACCCGGCTGGAGTATCCGGACGGGCGGATCGCGCGGATTCAGGAGGCGTGGATCCAGCTCTCGCCGCGCTACGTCTGCTTCTACAACAAGTGGGATCCGGGCGCGATCACGCCCCGGCACGGCCACCACGGGGACCACTCGATTTTCGTCACCCGGGGGCAGGTCTCGGACGGCACGCATGTCTGCGGCCCCGGCTCGCACATCATGCTCGAGTACGGCGACACCTTCGGCCCCTGGGAGGCCGGGCCCGAGGGCTGCGAGATGTACGGGGTCATCATGGGCGTCGGGCACCCGTTCCTGGACAAGGCCGCCTGGCGCAAGTACCTCGCCGAGCGCGGGATCGTCGAGCACCCCTGCCCGCCGCCGCCGCTGCCGCTGTGGTCGGCCGGGCTGAGCGTGCTGCCCGCGGACTGACCGGCCACGCGCGACGGCCGGGGCACCGGATGACGGTGCCCCGGCCGGGACTGGCTACTCGATCGGGACTGGCTACTCGATCGGGACTGGCTACTCGATCGGGTCGTCGATCGTCGGGTTACGCACGCCGAAGCCGATCTCCTTGACGTTGAACGTCGGCTTCAGGCCCGGACGGTCCACCCAGGACGGGCGCGGCTCGTGGCCGGGCTCGGGGCGGGCCCAGTCGATCCAGGTGCCCCAGTCGTCACGGGTCAGCTTGATGTCGCCGGGCGAGTACGGCTGGCCGAACTCGGCGTACCACTTGCCGAAACGCTTCATCTCGTAGGCGATCCAGTAGTCCTCTTCGGACTTGAACTGCCCGTTGCCGGCGTACTCCAGAATCTGGATCGACTCGGCGCCGACCTTGGGGCCGCCCGGGATCTTGTAGTTGTCGGCCCAGTTGATGCCCTTCCAGACCACCGTGTCACCGTCGATCGTGTACCAGATCATCGGCGTGTAGGTGCCCGGCGACCAGGACATGGTGACGTCGAGGTACTCCTCGATCTCGTCCTGGCCGTTGAAGGTGCCCCAGTAGTGGTCCTTGTACCAGGCGTCCTCGGTGAAGCACTCGTGCGCCCAGCGCTTCCAGTCCTCGGCGACGGGGCCGAGTAAGTAGTAGTTCTTGAAGGCGGCTTCCACTTCTTCGCGGGGGTGGCTCAACGTGGCCTCCAGAGTGTGGGGTGTTGCATGCGCCTCGAGGGCGGTCAGGCGCGGACCGTGGTCGGGGTGTAGGCGGCCTTGAGGTGCTTGATGCCGTGGAGGAAGTTCGTCCGCAGGAACTGCGGCTCCTCGGTGGCATGGATGTCGGGAAGGTACTCGAAGAGCGCCTTGAACACGACGGAAAGCTCCAGGCGGGCCAGGTGGGCGCCCAGGCAGAAATGCGGGCCGGGGGCGCCGAAGCCGAGGTGCGGCGGGGTGAGGTCGCGGCGCACGTCGAAACGGGTGCCGTCGGGGAACACCGACTCGTCCTGGTTCGCCGAGCGGTACCACAGCACGAGCTTGTCGCCCTCGGTGAACTCCTGGTCGCCGAGGCGCACCCCGTCGGCGGTGACGGTGCGGCGCATGTGCAGCACCGGCGACGCCCAGCGGACGACCTCGTCGACGGCCGTCGGCGTGAGACCGTCGATGTCGGAGGCCCACAGCGCCCGCTGGTCGGGGTACTGGGTCAGCGCCAGCAGGCCGTGCGCGATCGCGTTGCGGGTGGTCTCGTTGCCGGCGCCGACCAGCAGGATGAAGAAGGAGGCGAGCTCCTGCGCGGTGAGGTTCTCGTCCCCGGCGGCGACGAGGAGGCTGATGAGGTCGTCACCGGGGTTGCGCTGCCGATCGGCGGCGAGCTCGCGCAGCAGCTCGGCGAATTCGTCGCCGACCCGGGACAGGTTCTTCGCGACCCCGCGCGGGCTCTGGTCCGGAACGTACTCCGGGTCGCTGGCGCCGAGCAGCTTGTTCGTCGACTCGAAGACGAACTGCTCCTGGCTGCGCGGGATGCCCATCATGTCGTTGACGATGCGCAGCGGGATGAGGGCGGCGACCTCGGTGACGAAGTCGCACTCGCCCTTCTCCGCGACGACCCCGAGGACCTCCCGGGTGACCTCGCCGACGTTGGTGCGCAGCGCCTCGAGGTTCTTCGCGGTGAATCCGCGGGAGATGATCCGGCGCTGACGGGCGTGCTGCGGGTTGTCCATCGCGATGATGGAGCCGAAGAACTCCCGCAGGTCCAGCGGCTGGTCGAAGATGTTGGTGCCCTCGCCGGAGCAGAAGTCCTCGGGCCGGCGGCTGACCTCCATCACGTCGGCGTAGCGGGTCACCGCGTAGAAACCGCGGCCCCGGGTGTTGCCGGCGAGGTCGAGTTCAGGGAAGTGGGGGCGCTCCCCGGACGCGCGCACGCTCGCGAAGTAGGCGTCGCGTTCGGCCGCAGGCCGGGTCCACCAGTCGAGATCGTCCAGGTCGACGTCAGCGATCAGGCTCATGGGCCGGTTCTCCTCGTGCTGTGCGGCGGCACCGCGGGACGGATGCGGCGCGCTCCGGTGGTCGTTCGGACGGGTGGCGGCGAGCTGGTACGGCAAGCTGGCAGCGGCGAGCTCGGGGGCGGCAACCGGGGGGAGGATCAGGCGGCGTCGGCGGCCGGGTAGCGCAGCACGCCCCGCAGGTTGGTGCCGGCGCGCAGGTCGTCGAACGCGTCGTTGATGTCCTCGAGCGGGTAGGTCCGCGACACCATGATGTCGAGGTCGACCTGGCCGACGCTGGACAGCTCCAGCAGCTTGGGGATGTCGGCGCGCGGGTTGCCCGAGCCGTAGAGGGTGCCGATGATGCGCTTCTCGGTCAGCGTCAGGTCCATCAGGTTCACGTCGATGGACGTCTCCGTCGCCGGGTGGATGTTGGTGACCACGAGTGTGCCTCGCTTGGCCGTCATCCGCAGGGCCTTCTTGATCAGTTTGCCGTCCCCGACGCCCATGGCGCAGATGAACACGTCGGCGCCGCGGTCCCAGGTCGCCTCCGCGACGACGGCGGGCGCCTCCTGCCAGGAGGTCGCGACGTGGGTGGCGCCGAGCTCGAGGACCTTGTCCTTCTTCGTCTCGACCGGCTCGATCGCGACGATCACCTTGGCGCCGGCGAGCTTCGCGCCCTGGATGGCCGCGCCGCCGATGCCACCGACCCCGGCGACCACCACCGCGTCACCCGGGCGGACCTGGGCGGCGTAGACCGCCGAGCCCCAGCCGGTGACGAACCCGCAGCCCAGCAGGCAGGCCCGGTCGAGGGGGTAGTGATTGTCGATCTTGATGACGCTGGCCTCGTTGACCACCGTGTGGTGGGCGAACGACCCGATCAGGCAGGCGGTGGAGATGTCCTCGCCGCGGGCGTGGTGGCGGTAGCCGTCATCGGAGATGTGCCGCCCGCTGTAGAGCTTCGCGCCGAGGTCACACAGGCTCTGGTGACCGGTCGAACAGGACGGGCAGCGCCCGCACGACGGCATGAACCCGAACACGACGTGGTCACCGGGCTTGAGCCAGGACACGTGCGCACCGACCTCGCGCACGACCCCGGCGCCCTCGTGCCCGCCGATGCACGGCATCCGGAAGGGCATGTCCCGGGTGACGAGGTGCTCGTCGGAGTGGCAGATGCCGGAGGCGTGGAGCTCGACCAGCACCTCGTCGTGCTTGGGCGAGTCGAGCTCGATCGTCTCGACCGCCCACGGGGCGTTCGCCTCCCAGAGCACCGCGGCCTTGGTCTGCACTGTCGTGTGGTCCTCTCGTCGCTGATGGTCCAGTCGGTCCGCTGGGGTTCACCCCACCGGCAGGATGATCGACTGGTATTCCGTGTAGGACGCCAGCCCCTCCGGACCGCCCTCGCGGCCGATGCCGGACTGCTTGAACCCGCCGAACGGGCTGCCGAGGTCCATCCCGGCGCTGGAGTTCACCCCGACGCCGCCGGCGCGGATCCGGCCGGCAACCGCCTCGCCCGCGGCGATGTCGGTCGTCCAGACCGCGCCCGCCAGGCCGTAGTCGGAGTCGTTGGCGATGCGCACCGCGTCGTCGACGCCGTCGTAGGCAATCACGACCATGACCGGGCCGAAGATCTCTTCCCGGGCGACCCGCATGCCGTTGTCGACGCCGGCGAACAGCGTCGGCTCGACGTACCAGCCGCGGTCGAGGCCCTTGGGCCGACCCCCGCCGGTGACCAGCCGGGCGCCGTCGGCCTCGGCGGAGCTCAGGTAGCCCTCGACCCGCTCGCGGGCCTGGCTGGAGATCAGCGGGCCGACCTCGGTGGCGGGGTCGCGCGGGTCGCCGACGGTGAGCGCGCCGATGCGGGCGCCGAGCGCGTCGACGACCTCGTCGTAGCGGTCGCGGGGGGCGAGCACGCGGGTCTGGGAGACGCAGATCTGCCCGCCGTTGGACATCGCCCCGCCGACGATCGCCTCAACCGTGCCCGCGCCGAGGTCGACGTCGGGCAGCAGGATCGCCGCGGACTTGCCGCCGAGCTCCAGCGTGAACCGGCGCAGGTCACGCGCGCACAGCTCGCCGATGCGGCGGCCGACCGCCGTCGACCCGGTAAAGCTGATCTTGTCGACGCCGGGGTGGCGGACCAGGTGCTCGCTGGCCGCGGCCTCACCGGGGACGATGGACAGCACGCCCGGGGGCAGGCCCGCCTCCACCGCCGCCTCGGCGAGCAGGTAGGTGTGCAGGGGGGTCTGCGGGGCCGGCTTGAGCACGACGGTGCAGCCGGCCAGCAGCGCCGGGGCGAGCTTGAGCGCGGCGACGAACAGCGGCGCGTTCCACGGCACGATGGCGCCGACCACGCCGACGGGCACCTGCCGCACGCGCACCGGGCCGCCGAAGCCGCCCGGGCGGGTCGTCTCCCACTCGTAGCGCTTGCCGATGCCGCTGTAGGTGGCGAACACGGCCGTGGCGATCCCGACCTGGCCGACGGTCGACCACGCGCGCGGCGAGCCGACCTCCGCGGAGATCAGATCGGCGAACTCCTCCGCCCGGGCCCGGATCGCCTTGCCGAGCCGGCCGACGATCTGCGCGCGCTCGGCGGGGTCGAGCGCCGGCCAGGGGCCGGTGTCGAAGGCGCCTCGGGCGGCGGCCACCGCCGCGTCGACGTCGGCGATCGAGGCGCTCGGCACGCGCCCGATCGGCTCCTCGGTCGCCGGGGAGAACACGTCGATCACCCGGGACGAGGCCGGCGGCACCCAGCCGCCGATGAAGAGATTCTCGTGGGTGTGCAAGGAGGTCTCTTTCCCACTGATGATCAGGTCGGGCGGCCGGGCCACGACCGGACCGGCCCGAGGCCGTCGACGCCCGGGCACCCGCCCGACCGTATGATCACTTGATTCTGGCGTTCATGTCACCGATGTGCAAACAGTACCCGCGCCGACTACGCACCGGCTGGGAACGCCTGCGTCCGGGCGGCGAAGTGCTGCAGGACCGGACCGAGCAGCTCCGGGGTGGAGCCGTGCAGGACCAGCTCGTCGGCACCGGCGTCAAGATAGGCGTCGAGACGGGCGGCGCACTCGCCCGCGGAGCCCACCGCGGCGGCGTCGGTCAGCCACGACGGGGGCAGGGTGGCGGCGACGTCGAGGAGCTGGTGGCGGGTGAAGACGTTGTCGGCCGAGCCCCGCAGGCCGACCATCAGCGGATGGGACCGCAGCGCCGCCAGCGGCTCGACGCCCCACTCGTTCACCCCGGCGAGGCGCTCACCGAAGCCCGGGATCTGGAAGTAGGTCACCGCCCGCGCGCCGACCACCGCGGTCTCCTCCTCGTCGGTGAGGTCGGGGGCGACCACGACGGTGGCGTAGACCTTCACCGTCGACGGGTCGCGCCCCGCCTCGGCCGCGGCCTTGTGCACGATCGCCACCGAGCGGGCGACCGCCTCCGGGGTGAGGAAGGGATGCAGCAGCGCGCCGTCGAAATGCGCCCCGGCGAGCGCGAGGCTCTTCGGGCCGATCGCGGCGAACACCAGCTCCGGCGGCGCCACGTCGGGCAGGTCGCCCAGGCGCATGACCGGGAAGCGCCCGGCGGGACCGTCGTAGGAGACCTTCTCCCCCCGGCACAGCCGGCGCAGCATGTCGGCGGAGTCGACGAGCACCTGGTTGGTCATCGCCGGCAGGCCCACGGCCTTCCACATCGGGCCGACCGAACGCCCGAAGCCCAACGTCAGGCGACCACCGGTCAGCGCCTGCGCCGTCATCGCGGTGGAGGCCAGCACGACGGGATGGCGCACGAGGAAGTGGGTGATGCCCGAGGCGATCCGCACCCGGCTGGTGGCCTGGCCGATGGCGCCCGCGAGCACCCCGAAGTCCTTCGTCCCCCACCGCTCGCTGAGCCATACCGTGCCAAGTCCGAGGTGCTCGGCGGTCTGTGCCTGCCCGATCGCGGGACGCGGATCGGCGACCCGGCCGGGCAGCACGTAGGCACCGAGGCGCTCCGCCACCCGGGCGGTGCCGGTCCGATCGCGATCCCTGTTCGTCGTCATGCCCCTATTCTGACATCCGTGTCTAGTATCTGGGTGATCAGCCGCTCCGGGCGGCCGGGAACCGGGGCACGCCGGCAGAAGGAGTCAGGATGGCCACCACGGCACGACGCGATCTCGAGGCGACCCGGGAGGTCCTGCGGGGATGGCTGCAGGATCGGCACGGCGCCACCGGGGTGGAGATCTCGCCGCTGACCTCACCCAAGGCCGGCTACTCCAACGAGACCCTCTACCTGCACCTGACCTGGACCCCGGCGGACGGCCCGCGCCGCACCGAGGACCTCGTGCTGCGCATCGAACCCACCGGTCACCAGCTCTTCGTGACCCCCGACGCGGTCCGCCAGGCGCGGATCATGCAGGCGCTCGCCCCGCACCCGGGCGTGCCGGTGCCGACCATCTGGTTCATCGAGCCGGATCCCACCGTGCTGGGCTCGCCGTTCTACCTGATGGGCCGGGTCGACGGCCAGGTGCCCGGCGATGTCCCGAGCTGGCACGCCAAGGGCTGGACGGTCGAGCTCACCCCCGGCGAACGGACCCGGCTGCACGACAACGCGCTCGCCTCCCTGGTCGCGCTGCACCGCATCGACGTGCGCGACGGCTTCGACTTCCTGTCCCCCGCGGGGACCGGAACCGCCCTCGACCGCTATCTGGCGGCACTGCGCGACTGGCACACCTGGGCGCAGCCGAGCCTGCGCTGGGAGCCGGACACCGTGGCCGCGGCCGTGGACCATCTGGTGCGCGAGCGTCCCGACGACTCCTCCGCCGGCATCGTGTGGGGCGACGCCCGGGTCGGCAACATCAGCTTCGGTGCCGACCAGTCCGTGCGGGCGATGTTCGACTGGGAGACGGCCACCGTCGGCCCGCCCGGCATCGACCTCGGCTGGTGGCTGATGTTCGAGGACTTCCTCTGCGAGGCGCAGGGCCTGACCCGGCTGGAGGGCGTGCCCGACCGGGCCGCGATCATCGCCGGCTACCAGGAGCTGTCCGGCCGACCGGTCGAGCACATCGACTACTACGAACTGCTCGCCGCCACCGTCATGACGCTGATCAACAGCCGCCTCGGTGTGCTGCTGATGACCAGCGGCGGGCTGCCGGAGCGGGTCGCGTCCTCGTACGCGCGCCGCACCATCACGATGATCCGCCGCGGCCTCGACCGCGTCGCAGCCTGAGCCGTGCCGCTCGCGAAGGCGGCGGACACGGCGACGGACACAAATGACGGCAGCGTTAGATAGTTGGTCTGCCTCCTGCTAGCGTGCAGCACGTCACGGTGGCGCAGCAGGCAGCACGACGGCGCCGCCCGGCGACGGGTCGGTTAGATCGCGACCCCGGGTGCACCGCCTGACCACCTCGACCGACGACCCGACGGAGCAGTGATGAGCGCACCCAGCGAGGCGGGCACCGCGTGGGAGTTCCCGATCGAACGCGGCAAGATCCGTGAGTTCGCCCTCGCCATGCAGTCCGAGGCGCCGGAATACCAGCACCCGGACGCCGTGGTCCCGCCGACGTTCCTGATCAACGCCAACCGCTGGGCGCCCGAGGGCGCCCGCGTGCCGCACGGGTTCGACCGCCGCCGGCTGCTGCACGGCGAGCAGGAGTACATCTTCCACGGGCCGCCGCCGCGCGCCGGGCAGACCCTCTACGCCGCCGAGCGCCTCGCCGAGCGTTACGAGAAGCCCGGCCGGCGCGGGGGCACCATGAAGTTCGCCGTCATCGTCACCGAGTTCCGCGACGAGGCGGGCACCCTGGTCGCCGAGGGCCGCGCGACCTACATCGAGACCGCGAAGGCCACCAAGACCGCGGAACCGGCCAAGACCGCGCAGCCCAGGGCCGACGGGGCCACGGGGACGGAGGAGAAGGCATGACGGCCCCCGGAACCACCCTCGCCGACCTCGCGGTGGGCTCCTCCCCCGAGCCCCGCTCGTTCGGCCCGCTCACCCGGCAGATGTTCGTCCGCTACTCGGGGGCGTCCGGCGACCTCAACCCGATGCACTACGACGACACGTTCGCCCAGCGCGCCGGCTACCCGTCGGTCTTCTCCCAGGGGATGCACCAGGCGGCCCTGCTGGCCACCTTCGCCACCGACTGGTTGGGTGCGGAGAACATCCGCCGCTTCCACGTCCGCTTCCGCGAGCAGGTCTGGCCGGACGACGTGCTGACCTGCTCCGGGGTGGTGACGGCCATCGAGGAACAGCCGGCGGGCCGGCTGGTCTCGGTGGACCTGAGCTGCGCGCGCCAGACCGGCGGTGTGGCCATCGCCAGCGCGGCGGAGTTCCTGCTCCCGCACTGACGGCGAACGCCGCGCGACCACGGAAGCCCGGCGGGCTTCCGGCCTTCCGCGCGGCCGCCGGCCGGACTCCCGGCTTCCCCACAGACTCGGTGGCGCCCGCCAGCGATGGTCTACGACCTCGGCGACGGGCGCGGCCGGGGGATCCGCGGTCCGGCCCCAGGGCGACAGCCGGGCCGCGGATCCACCTTCCCGCCCCGGAATCCTCCCGAGGGGCAGCCGGCCAGTCCTCACTCGCCGGCCGGCGTGGTCAGGTCAGTTGACCCCGAGTAGTTCCACTTCGAAGACGAGGTCGGAGTTGGGCGGGATGACGGGCGGGAAGCCCCTGGGGCCGTACCCGTAGTCAGGCGTGATGGTGAGCACGGCCTTCTCGCCGAGCGACAGCTGAGGAACCCCCTCGTCCCACCCCTTGATCACCCTGCCGACACCGATCTCGGTCTTGAACGGCTCTCCCCTGTCACGGGAGGAGTCGAACTGCTTTCCGCTGCCGAGCAGGGTGCCGACATAGTGAATCGTCACCGTGTCCCCCTTCTTGGGGAAGGTCTTGCCGTCCCCCGGCGAAAGGGTCTTAACCGATACGCCCATGCAACCAGCCTTTTCTCGATGATGGGACCAGCCCGGCGGCAGCAGACCCGCCCCGACCGGAGCCGGGCGAACCGCCGCCACGGACCGCCGCGCCCCCGCGGGCAGGAGCCGGGGGCATCCAGGGAAGTATGTCAGCCGGCCTACCGCAGTCAGGCAACGTCTGTCGGTGCGACGACCTTGCGTAGTGCTTGTCCATCGCGACGATGGCGGCTGCGGCCCTGGGCCACGTGTCCAACTGCGATCAGACGGCTTGTGTGCGGCACGTGAGCCGGACCCCGTCGAGGCGTGGTCGTGGGGACACATCGTGGTCGTGGGGCTGGAGTATTGCCGCACCCCGTCAATCACGCACAGTATGTAGATCGGCTGGCAGCAGTCGTAGACACGCGCCCTAGCACTGCGCGCAGCGCTCCGGCGGCGTGCCGGCGGCTACGGGCTGCGGCCTGAGCAGTGCGCCGAGGGCGGCAAGAGCGCCGGGCACCGGGCGGTAGTAGGCCCAGACGCCGCGTTTGTCCCGGCTGATCAGGCCGGCGTCGACGAGGACCTTCAGGTGGTGGCTGACGGTGGGTTGGGTCAGCCCGAGGGGCTCGGTGAGTTCGCAGACGCAGGCCTCTCCGCCGTCGCGAGCGTAGATCATCGACAGAAGTCGTAGCCGGGCGGGGACGGCGATGGCCTTGAGGACACCTGCGAGCTGCTCGGCGCCCTCGGCCGACAGCGGGGCGGCTGCCAGCGGCGTGCAGCATGCGGCAATCGCGCCCACCAGCTCGCCCACGGCCTCGTCCGGCCGGTCTGTGGACGGCCGGTCCGTGGACGACCGGGCGGGCGTCGGGCGCGGCGTCGAGATCGTGGCCATGGTGTCCAGCATGCCACGAGAAATTGACAGCGGTCTATGTCTGCGGGCATGCTCGCTTCCGTCAGGACATAGATGCTTGTCGATGTGTCTGAGGTGATCGTGATGGCGCGAGTGCAGCTGGCGTTGAACGTGTCCGATGTGGACGCGGCGGTGGAGTTCTACTCGAAGCTGTTCGGGGTCGCGCCGGCGAAGCGCCGGGCGGGATACGCGAACTTCGCGGTCGACGTGCCGCCGCTGAAACTGGTGCTGATCGAGAACCCGGACGTCCGCGGCAGCGGGGTCGCGGGAGCGTTGAACCATCTCGGCGTCGAGGTCGAGACCACCGAGGAGGTCACCGCCGCGACGGCCCGGCTGGCGGGCGCCGGGCTGGAGACCGCGGTCGAGGAGAACACCGCCTGCTGCTACGCGGTGCAGGACAAGGCCTGGGTCGATGATCCCGACGGCGCGCCGTGGGAGGTCTACACGGTGCTCTCCGACGTCGTCGACGGGTCGGTGCCGACCCTGCGGACGGTGCAGCCGGGCAGCGGGCCGGGGGCGGGGCCGGGAGCGGCCTGCGCCTGCGGCCCGGGAGTGGACTGCGGCCCGACCGCCGACACCACCGACACCACCGACACCACCGGCGTCGACCTCGAACCGGCGCCCGCCGGCGCGCGCTGACACGGGTGGCGGACATCGAGCCGGGTGGTCGACCGGCACTGGCCCGGCGGCTGGCCGCCGAGGCGGTGGGCAGCATGCTGCTCGCCGCCCTGGTCGTCGGGTCGGGGATCGCCGCGGTCCAGCTCAGCCCCGACCAGGTCGGGTTGCAACTGGTGGAGAACGCCGCGGCGACCGCCGCCGGCCTGTTCGCCATCATCCTGATGGTCGGCCCGGTGTCCGGGGCGCACTTCAATCCGGTCGTCAGCCTCGTCGACGCCGCGTTCGGCGGCCTGTCGTGGCGCGACGCCGCCGCCTACCTGCCCGCCCAGGCTGCCGGCTGTGTCGCGGGGGCGATGCTGGCGAACCTGATGTTCGACCGGTCGGCGGTGTCGATCGCGACCCATCACCGGGCCTCGGGGGCGCACCTGCTCGCCGAGGTCGTCGCCACCGCCGGGCTGGTCCTGCTGATCTTCGCGCTGGCCCGGTCCGACCGTGCCGAACGGGCCCCGGCGGCGGTCGGCGCCTACATCGGGGCGGCGTACTGGTTCACCAGCTCGACGAGTTTCGCGAACCCGGCGATCACCGTGGGACGGATGTTCTCCGACAGCTTCGCCGGGATCGCCCCCGCCTCCGCACCCGCCTTCGTGGCCGTCCAGCTGGCCGGCGGGGCGGTCGGCTACGGGCTGGTCCGGCTGTTCTACCCACGCGCGGCCTCGGCCCGCGCCCAGGCCGCGCAGCAGCCATCTCACGAGAGGATCATGCTTCGATGACCGCGAGACCGTCGGTGCTGTTCGTCTGCGTCCACAACGCCGGCCGCTCCCAGATGGCCGCCGGCTGGCTCACCCACCTCGCCGGCGACCGCGTCGAGGTCCGCTCGGCCGGCTCCGCCCCCGGCGGGCAGATCAACCCCATCGCCGTCGCGGCCATGGCCGAGGTCGGCATCGACCTCACCGGCCAGACCCCGAAGATCCTCACCGTGGACGCGGTCGAGGCCTCCGACGTCGTCGTCACCATGGGCTGCGGCGACGCCTGCCCGATCTTCCCGGGCACGCGCTATGAGGACTGGACGCTCGACGACCCCGCCGGCCAGGGCATCGACGCCGTGCGCCCCATCCGCGACGAGATCCGCGCCCGCGTCGACCGGCTCCTCGCCGAGCTTCTCCCCGCCGACACCTGATCGCCGTCACCCACCACCGGAGCGGGGCCCGGCCACCGGAGTGACACGCGGCCACCGGGGCGGGGCCGCACGGTGAGCGGGCCGCGGCACTGTACCCGGATGGCTGCCGCGGCCCGCGGGCCGATGGCCACCGACCCCACTCATTTCTAACAGATCTGTCACCGGATTCCGAGCTGCGCCGGCCCACCTCACATTGCCGATGACGCTGTCACCCTGTGGAACCGAGATCCCGGGCCGCACCGCGAACCCAGGAAGATTCGGCAACCACGCGCCTGGGACTGAGTCTGGGCGGGGGGATCCGGGGGCGCGCCCCGGTTCTCCTGGGGGTGGAGCGAGCCGACATCGGCGGGTTCCATGGACAGGACAGCAACAGATCTGACATGACGACTATGCGGATGCGGCGTCCGGTACCTGTCGCGGGCAGGCGCGGGACGCTCGACGCGAGCCCGTGCCGGACGGGCACTGCCGTCGACACGGGCTCGCCGCCGTTACTCGACGCAGATGGCTTTCGTGCCGTGGGGAGCGGTGAGCTTGCCGCCCTTGATCACGCCGTACCATCCGCACGGGACGGAGACCGCCGGCTTGTCCTTGGCGTAGGTGGTCGGTGGGATCAGGCCGCCGAGGGTGTTCTTCGCCGGCTGGGCGTAGAGCCCGGTGTAGAGGTCGGCGGAGGTCGGGCTGGGGCCGATCTTCGCGGCCGCCTTGCCGAACATCACGCCCGCCGCCCAGCCGGCGCTGGCGCTGGCGTTCAGCGGGGTGTCCGACTTGTAGGACTTCATCGCCTGCAGGAAGTCCGCCGTCTCCGGGGCGCCCCCGAACCAGTTGAACGAGTCGTTCGCGATGTAGGCGCCGTCATAGTTGGCGTTCTTCAGCAGCTTGTCGAGGAAGCTCTGCCCCGGGGAGATCAACTGCGGCCGGTAGTTCTGCTTCGCACAGTCCGCGACGAAGCGTTCGCTGACCTCGCCCGAGCTGTTGAGGATGATCGATTCCACCCCGGCCGAGCGCATGTTGAGGCACTGGGAGGTGTAGTTGGGCGACGACGACGAGATCGCCAGGCCGGAGGCGAACTGCAGGCCCAGCTTCGTGGCGATGCCGCCGGCGAGGGAGAGTCCCTGCGCGCAGGCGGGCAGCTCGGCGCAGACGACCATGCCGAGCTTCTTCTTGCCGGCGATCTTGGCGGCGTTCACCTCGGACACGACGTAGTTGACGGCGGTGTCCGAGGTCGGGAAGAAGTTCGGGTCGGTCAGCCACAGCGCTGCGGTGGCGGAACCGCCGATCACCGGAATCTTCTTCGCGTCGATGTAGTCCTTCCAGGCCGACTCCAGCCCGGACTCGTGCGTGCCGACGAGTGCGATGATCTTGTCGTTCTCGACCATCCCCTTGACGGCGGCCAGGGACTTGGCCGGGTCGTTGGCGTCGTCACGGACGACGACCTTGACCGGGTGCCCGCTGAGGCCGCCCCGGTCATTGGTCCACTGCGCCCACGCCTGCACCGCGTCCGCCGTCGCCTTGGAGATCACGCCGGCGAAGCCGCTGAACTGGCCCACCGTGCCGATGACCAGCGGGCTGCCGGTCGGTGCCGGCGACTTCGGTGCCGCCGGGGCCGCCGAGGCGCCTCCCCCGGAGCCGCCGCCCGAGCCACCCCCGGAGCTGCTGCCGCACGCGGCGACCACGAGGACCAGTGCCACGAGACAGATCACCGGTCGTAATATCTGGCGCTTCACGCAGGTGCCCTTCTTCTTCATCGAGTTGTCATAACCAGCGCCTCCCCCCATGCCAGGGGCATGAGCGGAGAAACAGAGATGCCGCGGACGGGGACGGCGACGGTCCGCGCGCGCCGCCGCCGGTCGGGACGCGGTCAGCCGCCCGCGGGGTCGGCGGGGTCGGCGGGGTCGGCGGGAAGGGTGATAGCGCGTTCGGGGCACGATCCGGCAGCTCGCCGGGCGCCCTCGACGCGCTCGGGGGCGACCGGGCTGTCGGCCGTCACCTGGCCATACCCCTCGTCGTCGTCGTGGAAGACGTCGGGGGCGAGCATGTAGCACAACCCGTGCCCGACGCAGAGCTCGCGGTCGATGGCGACCCTCATCGCGGCACGCCCGGGGTGAGGATGAGGGGGAGGGCCTCCAGGCCGACGGTGCCGCGGGGGAACTTCACCGTCGGCGAGAACCCGGGCGCGATGTCGTAGTGCGGGATGAGGCGGTGCCACTCCTCGTAGACCAGGCGCATCTCGAGGCGGGCGAGGTGGGAACCGAGGCAGCGGTGCACGCCGACGCCGAAGCTGGCATGCGGGTTGTCGCCGCGGTGGAAGTCGACCCCGTACGGATCGGGGTAGCGCGCCTCGTCACGGTTGCACGCGGCGATGTAGGCGGTGACCCGGGTGCCGGCGGGCAGCGTGCGCCCGCCGAGCTCGGTCTGCGCGGTGGTGATCCGCGGCACGAAGGGCGCCGGCGGGTCGAGGCGCAGCAGCTCCTCCACGGCGGCGGGGACGAGGGCGGGGTCGTCGACGATCTCCTGGCGGCGGTCGGGGTTGCGGGCGAGGCGCTCCATCCCGAAGCCGAGGGCGTCGGTCACCGTGTCCAGGCCGGCGAGGACGAACAGGAAACACAGGCCGATCACCTCGGCGTCGGTGAGCGCGTCGTCGCCGTCCAGGCAGAGCAGTTCGCTGAGCACGTCCGGGCCGGGAACGCCGCGGCGGGCGGCCACCAGCTCGGACAGGTAGGTGAACAGCTCGCCGGCGTGGCGCAGGTCGGCCTCGTCGGTGCTGACCGCCCCGGACGGGTCGCTCAACCCGAGGATCGCGTCCTTCCAGGCGACGAACTGGTCGCGCATCTCCATCGGCAGGCCGAAGAAGGTCAGGAAGGCCTGCACCGGGAAGACCGACGCCACGTCGGCCACGAAGTCGCATTCCCGCCGCGCCGGCAGCGGCTCGATGAGCTCGGCGAGCTGGCGGCGTAACTCCGGTTCGAGGGGCCTGATGCTGCGCGGGCTGAAGAAGGGCTGCAGGATGTGCCGGTAGCGGGCGTGTTCCGGCGGGTCGAACGCGATCGGGACCAGCGGGAGCGGGCTGCCGAGGGAGTCGAACGCCTTCCGGGAGGAGAACACCGCCGGATTGCGGAACGCTGCCTCCACGAGGGCGTGGTCGGTGAGCGCGACGTCGGGTTCGAGCTGGACGATGGGTCCGCGCTCGCGGATGAGCCGCCACGCGGCGTCCCGATCATCACGAACGGGCAGGTCCTCGAAGGTGAAGGGCTGGGCTTCTCCGGCCGACGACATCTGGCCTCCCTGGGTCCGTTGATCCGCTGGTTGCGTTCGTCGATGCGGGACACGCCGGCCGCGCCGAGCGGTGGCCGTCAGAACGCCGAGCGCAGCGCTCCACCGTCGACCGGGATGAGCTGGCCGGTGACGTATCCGGCCCAGGCGGAGCAGAGGAAGGCCACGACGGCGGCGATCTCCTCCGGGCGCCCCGGGCGGCCGACGGGGATGTCGGTGCTGAACTGGGTCATCATGTCGGCGGGCGCGAGGCCACGCTGCTCCCCGACCCCACCGACGTAGCCCCACATCCGGTCGGTGGCGATGAAGCCGGTGCCGATGGTGTTGACGGTGACGCCGTCACGGCCGAACTCGTTGGCCAGCGAGCGATTGAGCGTCACCACCGACGCCCGCACGGTGTTGGCGAGGATGTGCTTGAGCCCGGGCGGCGGCTCCTTGGCCGCGCCCGAGCCGATGTTGACCAGCCGCCCCCAGCCGCGTTCCCGCATCGCGGGGGCGACCAGCCGGGTGAGATGGACGACGCTGAGGGTCATCTCCTGGAAGGCACGGGCGAAGTCGTCCCCGGTGAGGTCGAAGAAGTCGCCGGGGCCGGGGCCGTGGACGTTGCTGACCGCGATGTCCGGGGGCCCGAACCGCTCGCGGGCGCCCGCCACGACCCGCTCGATCTCCTCGGCGACCGTCATGTCCGCCGCCACGCCGTGCGCGACGCCGCCGTTCTTGCGGATCGTCTCCACGACCTCGCCGACCGCCTCGGCGCCGCGGGCGGCCACGACGACCCGGGCCCCCTCGGCCGCCAGCAGTTCGGCGACCGCGCGCCCGATGCCGCGGCTGCCGCCCGACACCACAGCGACACGGTCTGCAATCCCGAGATCCACAGCAACCTCCCCGGACGTCGACACCCTGCCAGATTGCGTGAAGCATGCCACATCTCTCCGGGTGAGGAAACTTATACGGAGAAGCGCATTCAAGCGCCAGGTCAGGGTGACGTAATCGTCAGATGACTGGCACCATCCGGCCATCGAAACGGAAAGTCCAGCCGGGTGCGGCGCGCGAGCGGGCGCGGGACAGGTTCGACCGGGCGCGGCACCGGCCCATGCTCAGGCCGGCGCCGCGCCCGCCTCAGGTCCCGGCGCCGGCGCGGGCGAGCAGCTCGCGGCGCACCGCGGCCTTGGAGATCTTGAGCATCGAGCCCTGGGTGGGCAGCTCGTCGGTGAGCTCGAGCTGCTCGGGCAGCTTGTAACGGCCGAGCCCCGCGGCGAGCAGGTGGCGTTGCATCTCGGCGAAGTCCAGGTCGGGCTGGCCGGGTACCCGCTCCACCACCGCGCAGACCCGCTCGCCGCGTTCGTCGTCGGGCAGACCGACCACGGCGACCCGGGCCACCGACGGGTGCGTGCCCAGCAGGTCCTCGATCTCCCGCGCGGAGATGTTCTCGCCCTTGCGGATGATGATGTCCTTGATCCGGCCGGTGAGCTTGATCCGGCCGTCCGGGCGGACCACCCCCAGGTCGCCGGTGCGTAACCAGCCGTCGACGAACGCCTCCGCGTTCTGCGCCGGATCCCGGTACCCCTTGCACACCTGGGGGCCGCGGATCTGCAGCTCGCCCTCCTCCCCCGGGTCGGCGACGGTGCCGTCGAGGCGGGCGGCCCGGATCTCGATGCCGCGCACGGGCGCCCCGTCGGTCCCCCGGCGCAGCTCGACGTCGTCGTCGGGGAAGCCGACGGCGATCATCGGGACCTCGGTCATCCCGTAGGCGGGGATGTAGGTCACCCCCAGCTCGGCGGTGATCTGGTCGAACATCGCCGGCGGAGTGGGTCCCGCGCCGCCGCCGAGCTCGCGCAGGTCCGGCAGCAGCCGGCCGGCCCCGCGTCGGCGCTGCTCGCGCAGCAGCAGCTCGCCGAACGCGACGCTGCCACCGCACAGGTTCACCCGGTGCCGGCGGAACAGCTCGGCCAGCGACGACGGGTCGAACCGCTCCACGGACAGCGTCCGGATTCCGACGGAGAACATGAAGCAGAACAGGTTCGGCCCACCGATGTGCGCGATGGCGAACTGCATCGCGAACACCGTGTCGGCGTCGAGGCGCATCCGCTCGGCGTAACCCCGCCCGCCCCACATCAGCGACTCGTCCGAGTGCAGCACGCCCTTGGGCTCGGACGTCGTGCCGCTGGTGTAGAAGGTCCAACGGGCCTGGCGCGGGTCGGTCGGCGGCGGCGGCAGCGTCGCCGGGTCGCCGTCGGGCAGGTCGTCGACGCCCACGACCACGATCCGCGGCCGGGGGGCGGCCGACCAGTCGAGCCCGGAGACCATCTCGACGTAGTCGAACCCGTTCCAGGTGCCGGGCAGCACGACGTACTCGGCGCCGGTCTGGCGCAGCGCGAAGCCGACCTCCCGGCCCCGCACCGCCGGGATCACCGGGTTCTGGTGGGCGCCGAGGCGGGCCAGCGCCAGGCATACCAGCAGGGTCTCGATCCTGGTCGGAAGCTGCCAGCTCACCCGGGACCCGGGGCCGATCCCCAGCTGGTGCAGGCCCGCGGCCACCCGCTGCGCCCGGTCGCGGAACTCGCCGAAGGTGATCCGGCGATCCCGCTCGTCGACGATCATCAACCGGTCCGGGGTGAGCCGCGCCCGGCGTTCGCACACCTCCCAGAACGTGAGGTCGTCAACGGGTATCACGGCCGATGCGGACGTCGTCACGGCGGCCACTCCTCTCTGCGGTCCTCTGCGGCCGAGGCCGGTGGCGCATCAGCCGCCGTGGTTCGGGGCGACACCCAGGTAGTGCTCGAAGACCTCCTCGGCGACGTCCTCGGGGCGACCGTCGAACACGATCCGCCCCTTGGTCAGCACGCAGACCCGGTCGGCCGCGGCCAGGGCCCGGTGGACGTACTGCTCGACGAGCAGCAGCGACGTCCCGGCCTGGGTGATCCGACCGAGGAACTCGTAGATCTGGTCGACGATCACCGGGGCGAGCCCCATCGACACCTCGTCGACCAGCACGACGGCGGGGTCGTCGAGGTAGGCGCGCATCACGGCGAGCATCTGCTGCTGGCCGCCGGAGAGCTCGCCGGCCGGCTGGGACAGCTTGCTGCCGAGGATCGGGAAGTTCGCCACCGCACGCTCGACCGCGTCGTCGACGTTGCGCTTCCAGGTGTGCAGGACGAGGTTCTCCCGCACGGTCAGTGACGGGTAGACGCCCCTGCCCTCGGGAATGTGGCACAGCCCGCCCCGGGCCCGCTGGTAGGGCCGGGCCCGGGTGACGTCGCGCCCGTCGAGGATCACCGTGCCGCGGGTCGGGCGCAGCAGGCCCGAGGCCACCCGCAGCAGCGTCGTCTTGCCCGCGCCGTTCGGGCCGAGCAGCGCGACCACGCTGCCGCGCGGCACGGTCAGCGAGACGTCGTGCAGCACGGCCGAGGCGCCGTAGCCGGCGTCCAGCCCGCGGACCTCCAGTACCGGGGCCGCCGGCGCGGCGGCACCTTCGCCCCCCGGCAGGGTCTCGGTGACCGTCATGAGCTCACCTCCTGAGACACGGTCTGACGCGACGGCGCCGCCGGATCGGCTGGCGGGACCTGGCCGGTCTGGCCGCTCTGGCCGGTCTGGCCGCTCTGATCGGCCGTGTCGCCGGTGGCCGTGTCGCCGGTGGCCGCCTCGGAACCGAGGTAGGCGGCGCGCACGGCGTCGCTCGCGGCGACCTCGGCGGGCGTCCCCTCGAAGATCGGGACGCCGAAGTCGAGGACGTAGATGTAGTGGCAGACCTCCATGACCAGCGCCATGTCGTGCTCGATGAGCAGGACGCCAACGTCACCCTGGCGGATCACCTCGGCGAGCACCTCACCGAAGCGGGCGGTCTCCAGCCGGTTCAGGCCGGAGGACGGCTCGTCGAGCAGGAGCATGTCGAACGGCCCGGCCAGGCAGCGGGCGAGCTCGACCAGCCGGCGCTCGCCGGTCGACAGGATGCCGACGGGCCGGTCCAGCAGATCGGTGATCCCGCAGGTGGCCGCGGCGCGTTCGACGGCCTCGGCGACCACCTTGCGCTGCGAGCGGGTCCCGGCGAGATGCCGCCAGGGCCGGACCCCGGCCATGGACGCCTCCCGGCCGAGCACGATGTTCTCCCGCACCGACATCGAGTCGAACAGTTCCATCCGTTGGAACGTCCGGCCGAGCCCGCCGCGGGCCCGCGCCGACGGGGCGAGGCGCGACACGTCCGAGCCGTGCAGCCGCACCCGTCCGCTGCTGGGGCGGACCAGACCACTGCACGCGTTGAACGTCGTCGTCTTGCCGGCGCCGTTGGGCCCGATCAGCCCGGTGACCCGGCCCTGGGGGGCGATCAGCGAGAAGCTGTCGACGGCGAGGTTGCCGCCGAAGCGGACGCTGATCTTCTCCACCTGGATGCCGCTGTCGGGCGCGGCGGCGACCGCCTCGGGCCGCTCGATGGAGATCGCCGCCGCCTCGGCCGCCGCGGCGGCGTCGAGGGGCAGCACGTCGAGGGGCAGCGCGGCGGGCAGCGCGTCCGCGCCGACCGGCGGCGTGGCGCCCGGCTCACCGGCCGCAGCGGTCGCGGCCGCCGTGGCCTCGGGTCGCCGGCCGCCGATGCGGTCGGCCAGCCGGCGCAGCGCCGCGTTGCGCGGCGGTCCCCCGCTCAGCGACACCGCGATGGCGGAGACGCCGAACAGGAAGTTCAGCCAGTTGGTGGTGTTCTCGTTGGTGATGTAGGCGCTGGGCAGCACCATGCCCGCCGCAGCGAGGAAGGCGTACCACGGCTCCCCACCGATGCTGATCACCAGGACGGCGAGGAGCACCAGCGACGAGAACGAGGAGAACGACGACCCGGTCACGGCCGAGACCGAACCGCCGTAGAGCCCGCCGTAGATCGCGGCGACGAAGGCGGACAGGCAGAACACCAGCACCCGGGTGGTGTTCACGCTCGCGCCGTGGGTGGCCAGCGCCGTCGGCGAGTCGCTCAGGCCGCGCAGCAGGCGCCCGAGCCGGCTGCGGTGCACGCCGACCACCAGTGCCGCGACCAGCACGACGAAGATCAGGACGAGGTAGTAGTACCCGCGGTCGCTCTCGAAGGCCGACAGGCCGGGGCGGGGCACCCGCACGCCTGACGTGCTCGATCCGAAGAGGATCTTCAGCGGGTAGCCCATCTGCTCCAGCGCGATGCCGAAGCCGAAGGTCGCCAGGGCCAGGAACACCCCGGACAGCCGGATCGCCGGGATCGCGATGACCGCGCCGACCGGGATGGCGACCAGGCCGGCGAGCAGCAGCGCGACCAGCCAGGGCAGGCCGAGGCCGGTGGTGAAGTGCCCCATGGCGGCGGCGCCGATCGCGGCGAACGCGGCGTGGGCCAGCGACACCTGGCCCGAGGTGCGCACCAGCAGCCCGAGGGAGAGGAAGAGGATGACCTTCAGCAGCGCGTCGGTGTAGGTCGGGACGCGCGCCCCGCCGACGAGGAACGGCACGGCGACGGCGAGCGCCGCGAGCACGACGGCGCCGCTGAGCTGGATTCGGGCCGGCGCCCGCCAGGTGTCGGTGACCAGCAGGCGGGCCGACAGCCGCCGGTCGACCAGGCGCCGGCGCGGGGTGAGGAGCAGGACGGCGAACAGCACGAGGAACGGGGTGCTCGGCGGCAGCCCGGTCAGCAGCGCGTTCGGGTGGGTGACCGCGCCGTACTTGGTCAGCACGGAGGCGAGCACACCGACGACGAGGCCGCCGGCGTAGGTCAGTGGCAGGCTGGAGAAGTAGCCGAGCGCGGCGGCGCCGAACGCCTGCACGACGAGCAGCGTCAGCAGCAGGGCGTCCAGGCTCAGGCTCGGGGCGAGCAGGACACCGGCGAGGCAGGCGAACGTGCTGCCGATGACCCAGGACCAGCGGCGCACCGCCACCGGGTTGGTGCCGGCGGAGTCGAGCAGCTCCGAGTCGTCGACCACGCCGCGCATCGCCAGACCCAGGCGGGCGAAGCGGAAGAACAGGTACAGCCCCGCGGTGGCGACCAGCGCGATGGCCGTGATGATGATCTGGTCCCAGGTGATGACCGTCCCGGACAGCGTGAACGCCTCGCCGGTCGGCAGGAACGTCGGGAAGGTCTGGCTCTGGGCGCCGTAGCGGGCGGTGAAGAAGCCCTGGACGGCCAGGATGATCCCGATGGTTGCGACGATCTTGTAGACGACCCGGACTTCGGCGAGGCGGCGTGCCATCAACTCGAGCAGAAGTCCGAGGGCGGGTCCGACGACGCCGATGCTCAGCAGTGCGGCGAGACCCCAGGGGAGCTCGTGTTGGACCCGTAAGAAGTAGAAGGTGTAGGCGGCGGTCGTGGCGACCGCCCCGTGCGCAAGGTTGAAGATCCCTGATGTCTTGTACGTGAGCACCAGGCCCGTGGCCGCCAGCCCGTAGACGGAGCCGGAGACCAGGCCGATGATGACGAAGGGTAAGAGGTCGTTCATGCGATCGGCCACTCCGCCGACCGGGAACCCACACCTCGGAAGATCATTCCGACACTCCCGTCAGATTCTGCCTCAGACCGAACCCGCCACAGGGGCCGGACGGCCCGCCCGAACGGATGCCCGTCCGAACGGCCAGGCCGCCCACTCGATCGTGTGGCCGGCATCATACCGTCAGATTGCCTGCCGGCCAGAGGCTTGGCGGGTTCTTCTGTTACGACGGGCGTCTGACCTGCTCGCAGGGGCGTCAAGGTCGCCTGCGAAGGAGGTGCGGCAGCGGCGTGTCGGGCGCGGCGGGGCAGGTGACGGAAGAGTTAGAAAAGCCGGTCGTTTGGTCCCGCCGCGCGACCGGACAGCCCCCGACGGCCCGGGATACCGGGCCGTCGGGGGGAGGATAACCGGGCTTCCCGGGGCGGGATACCGGGCGGCCCGGGGCGCAGCGCAACGCGCGGGGCGGATCAGATCAGCACACCGGATGCCGATCAGCTCGCGGGGCGGATCCGCGTCCGGCGGCGATCAGCGCGCGGCGGCGCGGATGGTCTCGCGCAGGGACCCCAGCGTCGCCGCGAGGGCCGTCGGCTCGTGGCCGCAGTGCGCCATGCAGTTCGCGCAGCGCGGGTCCTTGCCGCGGCCGTAGGAGTCCCAGTCGGTGGTGTCGAGCAGCTCCTGGTAGGACTCGGCGTAGCCGTCGCCCATCAGGTAGCAGGGCTTCTGCCAACCGTAGAGGGAGTAGGACGGGATTCCCCAGGCCGTGCACGGGAAATCAAGCTTCCCCTCGAGGAAGTCCAGGTAGAGCGGCGAGTGGTTGATCCGCCAACCCTTCCGGCGACCCTCCGCGAACGCCTTCCGGAAAAGCTCCCGGGTCGCCTCGACGCCCATGAAGTTCTCCTGGTCAGGAGCCTTCTCGTAGGCGTACGCCGGGGAGAGCATCATCCCGTCGACATTGAGATCGTTGTTCAGGAAGTTCAGGACGTCGATGACGTTCTGCGGGGTGTCGGTGTTGAAGAAGGTTGTGTTGGTGGTCACCCGGAAGCCCCGGCGCTGGGCCTCCTTGATGTTGTCCACCGCCTGGGCGAACACGCCCTTCTTCGCCACGATCTCGTCGTGGCGCTCCTCCAGGCCGTCGATGTGCACGGCGAAGGACAGGTAGGGCGACGGGGTGAGCTTGTCGATCTTCTTCGGGATGAGCAGCGCGTTCGTGCACAGGTAGACGAACTTCTTGCGCTTGACCAGGCCCTCGACGATCTGCTCGATCTGCGGGTGCATCAGCGGTTCGCCGCCCGCCAGGCACACCACGGGGGCGCCGCACTCGTCGGCCGCGGCCAGCGCCTGCTCAACCGGCATACGCTGTTTCAACACGTCCGCCGGATGCTGGATCTTGCCGCAGCCCTCGCACGAGAGATTGCACGCGAACAGCGGTTCCAGTTCAAGGGTGATGGGAAACTTCTCGCGCCGCAGAAGTTTCTGCTTCGCGAGATAGGCTCCGACTCTGATCGCCTGACGCGCTGGAATGGCCATTTTCACCCTCCTGGTGGTTGATCTCGACATCGCCGGGTGGGTGGAGCAGTGCCCTGCCGGATCCAGTCTAGGTCCACGCTCCATCCGATTCACGGCCGAGGACCGGTGAGAGTTATGTAACCGACGAGGTACGACCCGACCCATCCCGCCCACGCCCGAAAGGGTCAATCGACGAATGGCCCGGTCAGGAGGCCGGCCGATCCGGCGAGCGCACACTCGGATACGCGTTCGACGGTTGCTCGAATGTGCTTGTCCACCGCGCCATAAAAGCTTGCCGCGGGACTGCGTCGACGCCCCGGAACGCGGACCCGCCGACCCGCCGGGGTGGGCAGTGGCCCGCGCTGGATACGTTGTCCGCATGACGGCGGACCGACGCATCGTCCTTGCTTCCGGGTCACCGCGGCGCCGCGAGCTGCTGGCCCGGCTCGGGGTGTCCTTCGAGGTGGTCGTCAGCGGCGTCGACGAGTCGACGGCGACCCCGACGGCCCCCGAGTTGACCGTCGAGCTCGCCGAGCGCAAGGCCCGCGCCGTCGCCGCGCTGCGCCCCGGCCACCTCATCCTCGGCAGCGACACCGTCGTCGAGGTCGACGGCCGGATCCTCGGCAAGCCCGCCTCCCCCGCGCAGGCCCTCGCCATGCTGCGCAGCCTGCGCGGGCGGACCCACCGGGTCCACACCGGCGTCGTCGTGCTCGACGCGGCGACCGGCACCGTCCGCGGCCGCGCCGCCGTCACCGCGGTGACGATGCGGGACGTTCCCGACGCCGAACTCGCCGCCTATGTCGCCACCGGGGAGCCGATGGACGCCGCCGGCGCCTACGCCATCCAGGGCGGCGCCGCCGCGTTCGTCACCGCCGTCGACGGCGACCTCGACACCGTCATCGGCCTGCCGACGGCGCTGGTCCGCGAGCTGCTCACCGCCTTCGGCGCCGTCCCCATCCCCTCGGCCGACAGCGACCCCGTCAGCGACACCACCACCTGAGCCCCCGCGACCATCCGGCGGGGCCTGCTGCGCGTGGGCACCGCGCCGGACGGTGAACAGGACCACGACGGCGCCGACCAGCGCAGCCACCGCCGCCCACAGCGAGATCCGGTCGATGCCGGCGGCGTATCCCGCGCGGATCGAGGGCTCCGCCCGCAGCCGGGCCGCGAAGATCGCGCCGAACAGCGCGATGCCCAGGGTCATGCCGAGCTGCCGGAAGGTGTTGACGGCCCCGCCGGCCAGGCCTGCCTGCCGCGGCGGCACGGACTCGACCGCGGCGGAGACCATCACCGGCGTCGCCAGGCCGACGCCGACACCGATCACGGCGAGACCGGCGAACAGTGCGGACTGGTCGGAGTCGGCCCGCACGAACAGCCGTAGCAGCGCCGAGCCCGCGGCGATGCAGAGCAGCCCCGCCCCGATCGGCAGGCGCGGCGCGAACCGGTGGGTGTGGCGACCCGCGACGGCGGCGACCACGAACGCCGTCCCGGCCAGCGGCATCAGCGCCAGGCCGCCGCGCACGGGACTGAGGCCGAGGACGTTCTGCAGCCACAGCGAGACGTAGACCAGGCCGCCGAACGCCGCCAGCTGGAACAGCAACGCCCCGGTCAGCAGACCCGCGAAGGACGGCCGCCGCAGCAGCGCCAGGTCCAGCATGGGGCGGGCGACCAGCCGTTCGGCGACGAGGAAGCCGACGGCGGCGAGCCCGGCGACGACGAACGCGGCCACGGCCAGCCGGTCACCCCAGCCCTGTTCGCCGCCTCGGATCAGCGCGTACGTCACAGCCGCCGCGGCCAGGGTGAAGGCGGCCGCGCCGGGCAGGTCGAGGCGGCCGGCTCCGCGGGACCCGGCCGGCAGCACCCGCAGGGTCAGGATGATCGCGACGACCGCGATCGGCAGGTTCACCAGGAAGATCGCCTGCCAGCCGAATCCCTCGGTGAGCAGCCCGCCGGCAATCGGGCCGGCCGCGGCGGCGGCGCCGTTGACCGCGCCCCACACGCCGAAGGCCACGCCGCGGTCCCTGCCGTGGTAGTTCGCGGAGACCAGCGCGGCCGAGGTCGCGAACATCGCGGCACCGCCGATGCCCTGCACCGCGCGGGCGGTGATGAGCACGGTGGCGTTCGGCGCGAGCGAGCACGCCAGGGATGCGGCCGCGAAGACGACGAGCCCGGCCACATACAGCCGGCGGTGGCCGAGCAGGTCGGCCAACGAGCCGACGGCCAGCAGCAGGGCGGCCAGCGCGAGGGCGTAGATGTCGATCACCCATTGCAGGGAGGTGAAGGAGGCGTGCAGGTCGTCCGCCATCCGGGGCAGGGCGACGTTCACGATGGTGACGTCGACCAGCAGGATGAAGGCGCCCAGGCAGATCGCCGCGAGGGGCAGCCATTTGCGCATTCGGGGAAACTCCGTTCCGGGGGCGAGGGCCGGGTGGCGGCCGTGACGTCGCCTGGCCGTGAGGCGCTCGAACATCGACAGCCGGGTAGCCGGGTGATCCGTGGCTCCACCGTCCACCGGGCCGGGCCCGCACCCCAGTCATCGGCACCGGTGCGGTGGAATTCGACAGCCGCTAGCCTCCATGGGTGGAATCCGACATCCCGTGGCCGTCGCTGGGCTCTTCAGACCGGCTCGACCGGCAGATCATGCACGCCCTCCAGGTCGACGGCCGGGCGCCGTTCGCGCGGATCGGCGAGGTTCTGGGCGTCTCCGACCAGACGGTGGCCCGCCGCTACGCCCGACTGCGCGGCACCGGGACGCTGCGGGTGCTGGGCCTGGTCGACCCGTTGCGGATCGGGCTGACCGCATGGCTCGTGCGGGTGCGGTGCACCCCGGATGCGGCGGCGTCCGTCGGGGAGGCGCTGGCCCGGCGCACCGACACCCGCTGGGTGAGCCTGATCTCCGGCGGCACGGAGATCTCCTGCATCGTGCAGGGCGCCGCCCCCGGCCAGGACGACACGCTGCTGTTGCAGCAGCTCCCGCGCACCCCTCGGGTGGTGCAGGTGACCGCGCACGCGCTGCTGCATGTCTTCTTCGGCCGCGACCTCAGCCCGCTGACCCGCACCGGCCCGCTCGGCCCGGCGCAGACCGCGGCGCTCACCCCGCCCGACGCGCCGGCCCGCCGTTTGACCGAGACCACCGAGGACCCCGTCCGGCTCGGCCGCGACGATCAGCGGCTGCTCGACGCCCTCGCCGTGGACGGCCGGACCTCGGCGGCCGAGCTGGCCACGGCCACCGGGTGGTCGCAGACGACGGTGCGGCGAAGGCTGTCGGAGCTGCGATCGTCCGGCGCGCTCTACTACGATCTGGACTTCGATCACGCCACGATGCTGGGGCATCTGCGGGCGTCGCTGTGGCTGGAGGTCGAGCCGGCCCGGCTCGCCGAGGTCGGCGCCGCGCTCGCCGAGCACGAGGAGGTGGCGTTCGCGGGGGCGACCACCGGCACGGCGAACCTGTACGCGGCGGTCGTCTGCCGCGACGCCGGCGCCCTCTACCGCTACCTCACGGGCCCGGTCGCCGCGATCCCCGGCATCCGCCGCCTCGAGACCGCCCCCATCCACCGCACCCTCAAGGGCACGGGCCCCCACCGCGACACCCACCGCGACACCCACCGGGACGCCCGCCGCACAGACTCGCCCGCCTGAACGCTCGCCTTGCTGACCAGTCTCGCGGTGAACGCCGTTGACTTGTGGCCTGCGTCACTCTACTGTCGACCCCTGGTCAGCTTCACCAATGTGGGTGACTCAGGCGTGAAAGGAAGTTCGATGACGTCCCTTGGACTCGACTCCTACGTTGTGATCGACAGTTTCTTCGGCGTGCCGTACATCGACGAGGACGAACAGCGCAACGAGCCCGTCGAGCATCGTTATATCCATGGTGGTTTCGAGGGGACGAGCACCCGGTTCGCGCTTTGTTACCCGCCCGCCGAGAGATGGCGGGGCCGCCTTTTCCAGCCGCTGGAAGGCGCCAACGCCGGCCACGAGAACGTCAACACCGGCCCGCTCGGCCAAGTGACCGGCGGGCTGGAGATGATTTTCCGGATGGGCGGCTTCGCCGTCGAGTCCAACATGGGCCACATCGGCGATGTCATGGATCCGAAGGCCGGCCCCGATCCGACGATCTACGGTTATCGGGCCGCCGCCGAGTCCGCCCGGTTCGCCAAGTTCGTGGCCGCCCAGATCTACGGAGCGCCGACCGCGTACGCCTACGTGTACGGCGGAAGCGGCGGCGCGCGCCGCTCGCCGCTGTGCCTGGCCTATGCGCCCGACGTGTGGGACGCGGCCCTGCCCTACATGGGCGACGCCCAGGACGGCGACTACGGCGACCTGCGACTGCTGCGCAACGGCACGCCCAACTTCTCGTCGATGTTCAACGTCCAGCGGGTACTCGGAGACAGGATCCACGACGTCGTCGACGCGATGTGGCCGGGCGGCAGCGGCGATCCGTTCGCCGGCCTGAACACCCATCAGCGCGAGGAACTCGCGAATGTCTACCGGATCGGCTACCCGCGCGGCGACGAGTCCTTCATCGCCCAGCCGATGGGACAGATGTGGCTGTGGTCGTCGATGGCCACGCGCCTGCAGGCCGACTACCCGCAGTACTGGGAGAACTTCTGGACCAAGCCCGGTCATGTCGGGTTCGACCAGCCCGAACTCGTGCGCGACGACCTGATCGAGCTGGACACGACGGTGAAGCGGGTCCTGTACGCGAAGGACCTGCTCGAGGACCCGACCCTGCAGACGGCGGAGCTCGGTCAGGTGCGCGCGTTGGCGTCGCTGTTCGCCGCCATGAACAACATGTGGCACATCCCGATGGCGGTGCAGCTCGACGAGGTTCCGGACGGCTACATCCTCGGGGCCGGCATCGAACTGACCAGCGGCGCGGCCGCTGGACGCAAGCTCTACGTCCTCAACGGGCACCGGGACGTCCTGCTCGTCGACAGCGACGGCGAGGCCGCGAACCTGCGTTTCACCGGCGTCGAGCCGGGCGACCGGGTACGGGTCGACAACCACGCCTTTCTCGCCTACTGCTACTACTACCGGCATCATCTCCTCCCGTGGGAGCCGGAGTACGACTTCCTGCGGGTCGACGGCGAGCCCCTCTACCAGCAGTACGAACTCCCGGAGATGTCGCCGTTCATGGGCGTCAAGCACACCGGCCGGATCGAGGGCAAGCTGCTGTGGGTGCACCACACCCACGATTCGTCGCTGTGGCCGCCGCAGGGCCTGGGTTTCAAGGCGAACATCGAACGCGAGTACGGCGTCGAGCTGGCCCACACGAAATTCCGCCTGCGCTGGACCGAGAACGCCGAGCACGTTCCGCCGAACATGGCTGCGTCGGCGCCGGGCCGGGCGAACACCACCTACCTGGTGAACTACCAGCCGATCATCGAGCAGTCCCTGGTCGACCTGGTCGACTGGGTGGAGAACGGCATCGAACCGGTCGACACACAGTACGACTACCGAGACGGCGCGATCGTCCTTCCGGCGACGGCCAAGGAACGCCGCGGTATCCAACCGGTCGTGTCGGTGACGGCGAACGGCGGCGCACGAGCCGAGGTCGCGGTGGGTGAGGCGGTCACGCTCTCCGCCCACGCCGAGACGCCGCCCGGCGCCGGCACGATCGTCGGCCTCCAGTGGGACTTCGACGGCCAGGGCGCCTTCCCCCGCACGGAGAACCTCGACGGCTCGCAGGCCGAGGTGACCGTGACCACGACGCACACCTACGACGCGCCCGGCACCTACTTCGCCACCGCCCTCGTCGAGTCCCACCGCGACGGTGACATCAGCGCCACCTCGCGCCGCATCCCCAACCTCGCCTCGGCCCGCGTCATCGTCCGGTAGGGACCGGGCCCCCTCCCCGACGCCGAGCCCTCCATGAGGACCCAGGTGGACGCTCTCCCACGCATCCGCCGCCGTGTCAGCCCGTGCGGATCCCCGTCCGCACGGGCTGACGGTCGCCCGCGCCGCCGGCGGCGCTGTGGTTACTGTTCCGGACAATTTTCGGGAATCATCCTTGCCTGGCTGCGACGCGCCCCTAGGCTGTCGTTCCGGTAGATATCACCCGGTGGCCGCCACGTCATCGCATGACCGGTGGCAGATCGCACGATTTCCAGACTCCTCTTTCCGATCCGACGATTCCCCGCGAGCGCGCCGGACCGCCCGGTTCGATTCCATCTCCGGCTTTCCGCCGTTGTCACCGTCGTTTTTCCCGCCAGAAAACGCGCTGCTCGGAAGAACGCCGCCCGGAACCGGGCATCGGCGCCGCTGTTCCCACAGACTCCCCCCACAGACTCCCCTGACCTGGAGATACCGATGGCAAGCGTGCACGACGACGACGACGAGACGAAGCTCGCCGAGATCCCGACCGGGCCGGCGGGCGAACCCACCGACCTCCCGCCCGCCATGACACGTCCGGCCTTCACCGAAGCCGACCTGCGCCCGACCACGTCCCAGGCGGCGAGCTTCGCCGCCCTGCGGACCGAGCTCTCCGAAGCCGTCGGCCAGCGGCTGCTGCGCGCCCGCGCGAAGCCGGCCGAGCTGCTCACCGGCAAGGACTGGATGTACTACCTGCCTGACGGCAACTCGATCGGGCGGGTCTCGATCCCCGGAACCCACGAGTCCTGCGCCCGGTACGGCAAGGGAAACATCTTCGTGCCCTGCCAGACACTCGACGTCGCCGACCAGCTCGACCGGGGCTGCCGCTTCCTCGACATCCGGTGCCGGGTCGTCGGCAGCGGCTCGGACATGTCGTTCGCCATCCACCACGGCGCCTACTACCAGAACATCATGTTCGGGGACGTCCAGCAGAAGTGCGCGGACTTCCTCTACAGCCACCCGTCCGAGTTCATCCTGATGCGGGTGAAGCAGGAGTACTCCCACGAAAGCGACGAGGACTTCCGGGAGATCTTCAACAACAGGTACCTGCGGTCGTATTACTACACCGACAGCAGCATCCCGACGGTGGGCCAGGCCCGCGGGAAGATCGTGCTGCTCGGTGACGTGGCCGGCCTCGGCGGCATCAACTACGGCGGGTCCAACCTCGTCATCCAGGATGACTACAGCCAAGATGACCCGAACGTGAAGTTCGACGAGATCTGGGCCCAGGCGAACGCGTCGGTGGTCTACCGCCAGCCGGGCGACGACCGCCTCTACGTCAACTACGTGAGCGCGAACGATCCGCCGTGGATCGCACCGGACGGCTACGCCGACCTCATCCAGCCGCCGCTCTACGACGCGATCTGGGGCAACATCGAGCAGTGGCGCACCGTGGGCCAGTTGGGCGTCATGCCGCTGGACTTCTTCGACTCCGACGACGGCTGGAACGAGGGGCTGATCAGCGGAATCATCTACTGGAACTACAACTGGTAGCGCCAGAAGACTCCTAGATGGAGAAGTCCTCGCCCTGCCAGACGCCGGCCTGAGGCAGGCGGATCGGCGGCCGCTCCCCGTCGCCGGCACCCTCACCGGCGCCGGCACCCTCGCCGGCGGTGGCAGCGGCACCGGCCGCGACGGGGGTGCCGGCGCGGGCCGCCTCGAGCCGGTTGACCCGGGTGAGCAGCGACTGCAGGCTGATGCCGACCAGGTCGGGCATCCGGTCGTCGTGGGCGGGCTGCGGGCGGCTCGGGCTGATGACCTGCCCGGGGACGCCGACGACGACCGAGCCGGGCGGGACGGGGTGGACGACGACGGCGTTCGCGCCGATGCGGCTGTCGGCGCCGACGGTGAACGAGCCGAGCACCTTCGCGCCGGCGCCGATCACCACCCGGTCGCCGATCGTCGGGTGGCGCTTGGTGGCCTCCAGGCTGGTCCCGCCGAGCGTCACCCCGTGGTAGATCGTCACGTCGGCGCCGACCTCGGCGGTCTCGCCGATGACCACGCCGGTGGCGTGGTCGATGAACACGCCCTCGCCGATCCGGGCGGCGGGGTGGATGTCGACGCCGGTCAGTGTGCGGGTCACCTCGGCGCCGACCCGGCTGAGCAGCGGCATCCCGTGCGTCCACAGCCAGTGGTTCACCCGGTGGCCCCACAGGGCGTGCACGCCGGGGTAGCACAACGCGACTTCGAGGGTGGAGCGAGCGGCGGGGTCGCGGTCCCGCGCGGTGCGCAGGTCCCGGCGCAGCGTCGCGAGCACGGCTCAGTCCCCCAGGCCGGCGAACAGCGGGGTGGACAGGTAGCGCTCGCCGAAGTCGGGCAGCACGACGACGATCAGCTTGCCGGCGTTCTCCGGGCGGCCCGCCACCGTCAGCGCGGCCGACACCGCGGCCCCGGCGGAGATGCCGACCAGCAGGCCCTCCTCGCGGGCGAGGCGGCGGGCGAGTTCCATCGCGTCGTCGGCCTGCACCTGGATGATCTCGTCGACGAGCGAGGTGTCGAGCACGCCGGGCACGAAGCCGGCGCCGATGCCCTGGATCGGGTGCGGCCCCTTCGCGCCCCCGGACAGCACCGGCGACGCGGCGGGCTCCACCGCGACGAACCGGGCCGACGGCCGGCGCGCCTTGATGACCTCGGCGACCCCGGTGATCGTCCCGCCGGTGCCGACGCCGGCGACGAGGAAGTCGATCGTCCCGTCGGTGTCGCGCCAGATCTCCTCGGCGGTCGTGGCCCGGTGGATCGCCGGGTTGGCCGGGTTCTCGAACTGCTGGGGGATGAAGTAGCGGGAGTCGCTCTTGGCGAGCTCCTCGGCCTTGGCGATGGCCCCGGCCATCCCCTCCGGGCCGGGGGTGAGCACCAGGTCGGCGCCGTAGGCGCGCAGCAGCATCCGCCGCTCGACGCTCATCGTCTCGGGCATCGTCAGCACGCACTTGTAGCCGCGGGCCGCGCACACCATCGCCAGCGCGATGCCGGTGTTACCGCTGGTGGGCTCCACGATGATCGTGTCCGGGCCGATCGCGCCGGCCTGTTCGGCGGCGTCGATGAGCGCCAGCCCCAGCCGGTCCTTCACGCTGTGCGCCGGGTTGAACGACTCCAGCTTGGCGACGACCTGGCCCCCGACCCCGTCGGTGACCCGGCGCAGCCGCACCAGTGGCGTGTTCCCGACCAGCCGCGTGATGTCCTCGGCGATCCTCATCGACGTTCTTCTCCTCGTTCGGTGCCCCTCTTTGTCACTGGGCCAGGGTATGTCCCGACTCCGACGCGGAGCCGTCCGTGAGCAATCAGGCACCATCGTGCGCCCCGGGTGGCTGCGGTGGAATCCGCCTCGGTGCCGGTGCCGCGCGGCGGGTTGCGCGATGCGCGGACGTCCGCGGCCCGGCCGGGATAGTTTCGAACCCGTGGCTCGGATCCGGCAGCGTTGGCGCGCAGGTGGGCTCGACGCCGAAGCGCGGCGTCGGACGTGCGGAGGCGGGATCGGATGAGGATTGCGCTGTTCGTGACGTGCCTCGTCGACGCGCTGTTCCCCCGGGTCGGGCAGGCCACGACGGAGCTGCTGGAACGCCTCGGCCACGAGGTCGTCTTCCCCGCCGGGCAGACCTGCTGCGGGCAGATGCACGTCAACACCGGCTACGCCCGCGAGGCGGTCGAGCTGGTCCGCCACCACGTCGACGTGTTCTCCGACGCCGACGTCATCGTCACCCCGTCCGGCTCGTGCGCCGGTTCGGTACGCCACCAGCACGCCGCCCTCGCCCGCGACGCCGGCGACGACGCGCTCGCCCGCCGCGCCGAGGCGGTCGCGGCCCGCACCTACGAGCTGTCCGAGCTGCTCGTCGACGTGCTCGGCGTCTCCGACGTCGGCGCCTACTACCCGCACCGGGTCACCTACCATCCGACCTGCCATTCGCTGCGGGTGCTGCGGGTCGGCGACCGCCCGCTGCGGCTGCTGCGCCAGGTCGCCGGGATGACGCTGGTGGAGCTGCCGGAGGCGGAGACCTGCTGCGGGTTCGGCGGCACCTTCGCGGTGAAGAACGCCCCGACGTCGACGGCGATGCTCGCCGACAAGATGCGCCACGTGCTCGGCACCGGCGCGGAGGTGGCCACCGCGGGCGACGCGTCCTGCCTGATGCACATCGGCGGCGGCCTGACCCGGCTGCGGGCCGCCACCCGCACGGTGCACCTCGCCGAGATCCTCGCCAGCACCCAGTCCTCCGTCTGATGGCGGCGGCGTTCCTCGGGATCCCCGCGCCACCCGGTGTCGGGCAGCTGCGCGGTGACCGGTCGTTCCCCGCCGCCGCGCGCGACGCCCTCGGGGACAGCCAGCTGCGCCGTAACCTCGGCCACGCCATCGGGGTCATCCGCACCAAACGGGCCACGGCGGTCGGCGAACTCGACGACTGGGAGCAGCTGCGCCTCGCCGGCGAGGCGATCAAAAGGGCGACGATGGCCCGCCTGGACGACCATCTCGTCCGGCTGGAGGCCGAGGTGAGCGCCCGCGGCGGGACGGTCCACTGGGCCCGCGACGCGAACGAGGCGAACGCGATCGTCACCGGCCTCGTCCAGGCCACCGGCGCGACCGAACTGGTCAAGGTCAAGTCGATGGCCACCCAGGAGATCGGCCTGAACGCCGCGCTCGCCGACGCCGGCATCACCGCCCACGAGACCGACCTCGCCGAACTGATCATCCAGCTCGGCGACGACGTGCCCAGCCACATCCTGGTCCCGGCGATCCACCGCAACCGCGCCGAGATCCGCGAGCTGTTCCTGCGCGAAATGCCCGGCGTCGACCCGTCGCTCACCGCCGAGCCGCGCCACCTGGCGATGGCCGCCCGTGCCCACCTGCGCCGCACGTTCCTGCGGGCGCGGGTCGCCGTGTCGGGGGCGAACTTCGGCGTCGCCGACACCGGCTCGCTGGTCGTGGTCGAATCCGAGGGCAACGGCCGGATGTGCCTGACCCTGCCGGAGACGCTGATCACGGTGATGGGCATCGAGAAGGTCGTGCCGAGCTGGCAGGACCTGGAGGTGTTCCTGCAGCTGCTGCCACGGTCGTCGACCGGTGAGCGGATGAACCCGTACACGTCGACCTGGAGCGGCGTCACCCCCGGTGACGGTCCGCGGGCGTTCCACCTGGTCCTGCTCGACAACGGCCGCACCGCCGCCCTCGGCGACGCCGTCGGCCGCGACGCGCTGCACTGCATCCGCTGCTCGGCCTGCCTGAACGTCTGCCCCGTCTACGAGCGCACCGGCGGCCACGCCTACGGCTCGGTCTACCCGGGCCCCATCGGCGCCGTGCTGTCCCCGCAGCTCACCGGCATCCACTCCGGCAGCGACGACAACGCCTCGCTGCCGTACGCCTCCAGCCTGTGCGGCGCCTGCTACGACGTCTGCCCGGTGCGCATCGACATCCCGTCGCTGCTCGTCCGCCTGCGCACCGCCCACGTCGACGCCGCCCGCGACCGCCCGCTGCCCACCGCGGAGGCACTCACCATGGCCGCCGCCGCCTGGGTGATGTCCTCCCCCACCCGCTTCGCCGCCGCCGAGACCGCCTCCCGCCTCGGCCGGCTGGCCGGGCGCGCCTCGGGCCGGCTGTCCTCGCTGCCCCCGCCGCTGTCGGCGTGGACGTCCAGCCGCGACGCCCCCCGGCCCCCCGAGGAGACCTTCCGCCAGTGGTGGTCCCGCACCCGCGGCGGCTCGGCGTGAGCGCGCGCGACGAGGTGCTGGCCCGCATTCGGGCCGCGAACGCGCACGCGGGCGTCGGCCTCGGCGGTGCGGTGCGCGGACCAGGCGCGGACGACGATGTCGACATCCCCCGCGACTACCACCGCGGCGACGGCCCGACGCCCGGCAGCCCGCCGCTGCTGGATCTGCTGCGCCACCGGCTCGTCGACTACCGGGCGTCCGTTGTCGACGCGGCCCCCGGCGACGAGCCGGCCGCGATCCGCGCAGCCCTGGCCGCCGCCTCCGTCAGGCCCACGCCCGGTTCGGCGGCACACTCACCCCGCTCCACCGAACACCCGCCCGGTTCCGCAGGGCGGGGCGGCGGGGAAGTGCTCGTCCCACCTGGGCTGCCGGCGGGCTGGTGCCCGGACGGCGTCGTCGACGGCGGCTTCACCCCCGCCGAGCTCGACGGGTTCGCGGCGGTCGTCACCGGCTGCGCGGCGGCCTGCGCGCTGACCGGGACGATCGCCCTCGACGGCTCCCCCGACCAGGGCCGGCGCGCGATCACCCTGGTGCCCGACGTCCACGTCTGCGTCGTCCGGGCCGACCAGGTCGTCCACAGCGTCCCCGACCTGCTCGCCCGCCTGGACCCGGCCCGTCCGATCACGCTCATCAGCGGCCCGTCGGCCACCAGCGACATCGAGTTTGACCGTGTCGAGGGCGTCCACGGCCCCCGCACCCTCGCCGTCATCCTCGTCTCCGACCCCACAGACCCCGCAGAC
>NZ_JAMPTM010000309.1 GCF_025403375.1 Frankia gtarii | reverse complement strand
CACCCCACCCGCCCTAGCAGCGAACACCTGCTGTCGCCGGGGCCGACGCGTCGCATCCACCCTGGGCCGATGGCCCATTCGGGCGTCGCGTGGCCGGTCCCGGGGCCCGACCCGAGCTGGAACGGGTCATCCGTCCCGCCTGGCACCGCCAGACGGCCCGGGTCACCCCGGCCGGGGGAAGGCCGACGCCCGCGACTCCCCCGCGCGGACGCCGCCCGGTTCGGCCTTTCCGCTGGCACGCCCCGCCGGGTGGACGCGTGGGATGTCGTCGATCTCGCCTGCCATCCGATGCTCGTGAACACGCGCGTCGGTGTCGCCGGAAAGCAGCACCGCGAAGTCGCTTCCGGTTCCGTTGCGGTGACGTTTTCGCCGGCGAACCGGATCAGGATCTCCGGCGCCTCCCACGCTCCGCCCGGGCCCCGTGGTTCAGCCTCTCGAACGGTCGGGCGGTGGCCGAAGAGGCCGTGCACCGGCGGCCGGGTAGACGTGGATCCCGTTCTTCGCCCACGGCCGGGTGGAATGGTGGTGAAGGACTGCCCTCTCGACCGGCAAGCCGGTAATCGACCCGTCGTCGCCGCGCTGCTACTTTCGCCGCAGCAGGGTTCCAGGCGGCGGCGGGTATACCAGCGCCGGCGACGCGGGAAGGTCGCGCTTCTTCGCATCCCGGTGCAGGGAGAACTCAGCGATGCGCGCCGGCGGCCGGCCGCCGGCGCGCATCGCTGATCGCCGAGACCGGCGGCCGGACCTCGGCGTCGATCCGGTATGTCCGCCCTCGCCGCTCATCGACCTTCGACGGTTACCCGGAACAAGGCCGGAACGATCAACAATGGCGAACCGGCACTCATCTGACGGCCGCCGCATCGACGGCCGTCCGCGCGGGAGTAATGGTTTGCCTGTTCGATGTCCTACCGGCCGCGGGCCGCCTTCCGTAGCTGGCGCAGCTCGCGGCGCAGCCGGATCTGCGGAATCACCCCGATGAGCAGACCGATGACGAGCCCCGCAGCGGCCGAGGCGGCCAGCGCGGCGGCGACCGACATCCGCTGCGTGGAGCCGAACAGCCAGATGCTCACCCGCGCGTCGTTCTTGACCACGAAGACGACGACGAGGATCGCGATGACCAGCACCACCACGGTGATCGCGTACGTGGTGTAGGCGATCCCGCGCCGCGGCGGCGGCCCATCGGCCGGCGTGCCGGGTGCCGCCGGCATCCCCGGCGCCACCGGAGCGCCGGGCGTCCCCGGAGCCCCCGGGGTGCCGGTCGGGTAGGCGGTGCCCGTCGGGTAGGGCTGTGGCACCGTGCCCGGCGAGGTGCCGCCCGGCACAGCACCGGGCACCGGGACCGCGGGGCTGCCGGGTGCCGGCGGCGGGCCCGCGGGCCGGGTGTAGTCGATCCTCTTGTCCGGTTGCTCGGGTCCCGCCATCGTCCCGCCCCATCCATCATGATCGCCTGGGCGACCGTGTCCCACGCCGTCCAGTTCCGTCCCCTGTGCCAGGGAGTCTAGGCGGGCGCGTGCACTATGCTGAAGACGCGGACGAGGTGGCCGGGCGGTCGCGTCGGCACCGGTTCACGCCGGTGTCGCCGAGGAAAGTCCGGGCTCCTCAGGGCAGGGCGGTGGGTAACACCCACCCGGGGTGACCCGCGGGACAGTGCCACAGAAAACAGACCGCCAGTGCCGGTAACGGCGCTGGTAAGGGTGAAACGGTGCGGTAAGAGCGCACCAGCGCCCAGGGTGACCTGGGCGGCTCGGTAAACCCCGCCCGGAGCAAGGTCAGAAAGGCTCGCGGCCGTAACCGGTCGCGAGCCGCGCAGGCGTTCGAGGGCTGCCCGCCCGAGTCTGCGGGTAGACCGCTGGAGGCTGCCGGCAACGGCAGCCCGAGAGAGATGGCCGCCACCGGTGAGCCGCAAGGCGACCCGGCCACAGGACCCGGCTTACAAGCCACCTCGTCCGCATCACCAGCACCGGGTCGACGTCAGCACACCAGCCACTCGTCAAACGAAGGCCCGTCGACCACGCCGAGCGGGCCACCTCGTCGACGGTACTGACCACCTCGGCGATCCAGGTTCCTGACCACTCGCTCGCGGCAGGCTGGGGTGAAGCGACATCGTCAGGAGTCGTGGGTGGGGTTGCCGGTGGTGGCGGGCAGCGGTTTCGTGCGGGGCCAGCGGTGCAGGATCCGGTCGTGCAGTGCCGTGGTGAGCTGGTGTAGTTCGGGGAGGTCCGGGCTGCCGGTGGTCATCGTGGCTACGGCGGCGAACCGGTGGGTGCGGCGTTGTCGGGCGGTCGCGGTGCCCCCCGGCCACTGCCCGGGCTGGCCTGTTCGAGGTCGACGAACCGCGTCTCGTCGTAGCGCGTTCGCGTCGGCCGGACCGGATCACCGCGTGCAGGCGTGCCAGTCCGGTGGCCCATCCCAAGGCCCAGTCGTTCGCTGCACCGCGGGCGGGCACGTACTCCGTCAAGCTCGACGAGCCATACCCGCGAGCATGGGCTGCTCGCCGACCGACGGACCGGACGACGCGGCAGCCTGATCACCAACATCAAGGCGAGTGGAGGAACGCTTCCCAAGCTTTACCATCAGCTCCCCGGCCGCGATGCCGCGGATCCGGTCCATCGCGCGTTCGGTCGTCACCGCAGATGGTGGGCCCTTCCTGGCAAGCAGTGGGGCAGCCGCCCCGCCCCGAGGAACCGCCCCGCAGAGTCAGCCTCCACCGACTCGTCCGACATAATCGGACTATCGGGTGCAGTACTGGGGACATGCAGACGGAATGCGGCAGAGCGGGCGTTCGCTCGTAGACGTTGACCGCGGCGTGGGCACCGTGGCGATGCCGTACGTGCCCATGCCGCGATCTGACAGCTCATCGGTGACGGTGGGCCACAAGCGGAGGGTTCCGATGTCGGTGAGGCCGTTACGCGCCACCGATCCGCAGGCGGTGGGGCCATACCGGCTGACCGCGCGTCTGGGCAGCGGCGGCATGGGGATGGTCTATCTCGGCGAGGACGCCGCCGGCCGGCGGTACGCGGTGAAGGTGCTGCGCGACGAGCATGCCGGCGACCAGATGTTCCTGCACCGCTTCGCCCGTGAGGTCCGGGCGGCCGCAGCGGTCGACAGCCCCCGGGTGGCGCGGCTGGTGGACGCCGACCCGGAGGCGGAGACGCCATGGCTTGCCACCGAGTACATCGAGGGCCCGACTCTGACGGCCGAGGTGGCGCGCAACGGCCCGCTGTCCGCCGCGGCGCTGCAGACCCTCGCGGTGGAGCTCGCGATCGCCTTGGCCGCCATCCACGACGCGGGCATGGTGCACCGCGACCTCAAGCCCGGCAACGTGATGCTGGCCGAGGACGGGGCCAAAGTGATCGACTTCGGGATCGCCGCCGGGGTGCCCGGGACCGTCACGGTCACCGGCGCGGTGCTCGGCAGCGTCGGCTACATGGCGCCCGAGCTGCTCACCACGACCAGGCCGCCCGGACCGGCCTCCGACATCTTCTCCTGGGCCCTGACTCTGGCGTTCGCGGCCAGCGGGCGACCGCCGTTCGGGGAGGGTCCCCTCGAGGCCCTGCTCCTGCGGACCCTGCACGACAACGCCGCGGTCGACGGGCTGCCCACCCGGCTCGGAAAGATCGTCGGCAAGGCCCTCGACAAAAGGCCCGACCGCCGGCCCACCGCCCGCCAGCTCCTCGACCGGCTCCCCGCCGCCCCGCTCGCGCGGGGCGCAGCCCTCGGCGCGGCAACGACGCCCGTCGGCGCCGGGTCACCGGCGGGCCGCGACCACCGGACCGCCCTCATCGTCCCCGTACTCTCCCTGCTTCCCGCGCTGCGCCCGGCGCAGCGCCGCGGTATCGCCACGGCGGTGACGGTCCTCGCCGCGGCGAGCGCGATCACCGCCGTCCTCGTGGCGGCGCCGGGTGAGACGACCCGGTCCACCGCCAGCACGCAGCCCTTCCCCACCGGCTCCGCCACGCGCCCCGCGGCGGCGACCACGATCCCGCCCGCGGCCAGCCCCGCAGCGCCGAGCCCGGCATCGGTCTCCCTGGTCGGCGCGACCGCCACGCAGCCCCTACCCGTCGGGCCGCAGCCCGCCGCGGCCGCCGCTCCGGCCGCCGCCCGCGTCGTCCCCGCAGCGCGGCCTCGGCCCGCGGGCACGCGCTCGAGCAGCGCTCCGCCTCGGGGTTCGTCCGGCCGGGCCGCCACGTCGAGTGCCTGCTTCGCGGCCGACGCACTGCGATTCCTACCGTTGCCGGGCGCCGACGGCCGGTGCGCCCCGATCATCTTCTTCGGACAGCCCGAGCGCGCCCAGGGGAAGGAGCCGGGAGACAAGCCCGGCAGGGGACCCGGCTCGCAGCGGGCCAGGCCCAGCGGTTACTCCGCCGGCGGCGGGCGCGGCTCCCGCGATAGCCGATCGGGCGAGCAGCGGTGGGCACCCTGACGCCGTTTCCGCGGCGGCGGTGGAGCTGGGCGCTGGCCGTCTCGACGCAGAAAATTCGGTCGCCTTCTCGAAGTCACTGAATGTAATCAAGTAGAGTCATAAGTCGGCTTTCGACCCACTGACTCAGGATGCATGCCATTTACAGGTGCATCACGGCAATAGCCGGACGACGGTTGCGACCCGTCGGCGCGGCGAAGGATGACGGTTGTCTCTGAGCCGCCGTGTGCTGCTGGCGCTCCCCGTGCTCGCGGGTTGCGCCGGCCGGCCAGGCGCCGCGAACCCTGCGCCGAGGTCTGCTGCCACACCGAGCCCGCGGCTGCCACTGACCCAGCCGGCCCCCCCGATCGCCGTCGGCTCCTCGGCCAGCCCGGCACCCGCGGTCGGTACGGCGACCCGCGACGAGATGATCGCCCGCTACGGTCATGTCCATCCCACCGCCTGGGGCATGGACGTACCTGGCGTGACCACGATGTTGCCCACCAGCGACAGGGTGATCGCGCTGACCTTCGACGCATGCGGTGGTCCGCACGGTAGCGATTACGACCAGGCGCTGGTCGGCTTTCTCCGCCGCCACGGGGTACCGGCCACGCTGTTCCTCAATTCCCGCTGGATCGATGCCAACCCCCGGGTGTCCCGCGATCTCGCCGCCGACCCACTGTTCGAGATCGCCAACCACGGCACCCGGCACCGCCCGCTGTCGGTGTCCGGCCGGTCCGCCTACGGCATCACGGGTACGCACGATGTCGGCGAGGTGTTCGACGAGATCGACGGCAACCGAGGCAGGCTCGGTGCGCTCCTCGGCCATCCGCCGCGGTTCTTCCGATCGGGCACGGCGCACTGCGACGACGTGGCCACGAGGATTACGGCTGATCTCGGTGAACACGTCGTCACCTTCGACGTCAACGGCGACGCCGGCGCGACCTTCACCCCCGGCCAGGTCGCACACGCCGTGCTGACCGCACGACCCGGATCGATCGTCATCGGCCACATGAACCACCCCTCGGGCGGTACCGCCGAGGGGATCGCCGCGGCAGTACCCCGGTTGGCGGATTCCGGCTACCGTTTCGTCCGCCTCTCCGACCGCATCGTCTCCGGCTGAACCTCTCCGAGCCGGTCGCCAGTTAGTTCGAGTTAGTTCGAGTCCGTGGTGTCGACGAAGCCGCTGCGGTAGGCCCACACCACCGCCTGCGTGCGGTCCCGGACTCCGAGTTTGCTCAGCACCCGCTTGAGGTGGGAGCGCACCGTCTCCGCGGACACGCTCAGCTCGGCCGCGATCTCGGCGTTCGACCGACCCGCGGCCAGCGCCCGCAGCACCTGCGTCTCCCGCTCGGTGAGCTGCTCGGCGTGGGCGAGCAGCTCCCGCTGCGGGGCCCGCCGGCGGGCCAGGACCGCCAACAGGCGGCGGGTCACCGCAGGCGCCACCAGGGCGTCGCCGCCGGCCACGGTCCGGATGCCCTCGATCAACTGCTCCGGCGTGGCCCGTTTGAGCAGGAACCCGTCGGCGCCGGCCGCCAGCGCGTCCTCCACCACCTGATCGAGGTCGAACGTGGTCAGGACGAGCACCCGCGGTCGGGGCGGCGGCCAGCCGGCGATCTCCCGGGTGGCCCAGACCCCGTCCCGGCGTGGCATGCGAACGTCCATCAGGACGACGTCCGGCCGGTGCCGGCGGGCCGCCAGCACCGCCTCGTCGCCGGTGGCCGCCTCCCCGGCGACGGTGATGCCCGGCTCAGCGTCCAGCAGCGCCCGCAGCCCGCTGCGCACCAGGCCGTCATCGTCCGCGAGCAGCACGGTGATCATGATGCGGTGTCCGGTCGAGCGGGCAACGTGGCCAGGACCCGGAAGCCGCCGTCCACCGGGCCGGCGTCGAACGAGCCGCCCTCCAGCCGGGCCCGTTCCCGCATGCCGACCAAGCCCCGCCCCGCCACCGGCGCGGCGAACCCGACACCCTCGTTGAACACCTCGATCCGGACCAGGTCCGCGACGGAGGTGACCCGGGCCCGGATCCGACCCGAGCGGGTGTGGCGCACCGCGTTCGTCAGCGCCTCCTGCACGATCCGGTACGACGTCCGGCTACCGGAAGGCGACAGTGCGACGGGCTCGACGGCGATGTCCAGCTCCCGGCCCGTCGCCCGGATCCGCTCGGCGAGTGCCGCCAGGTCACCCAGGTCGGGCGAACCCCCCACGTCCGTCTCCCGCGGGTGCAGTATGCGCAGCAGCCGGTCCAGCTCGCCGAGGGCGTCGCGCCCGGCGTTCTCGATGTCCACCAGCGCCTGGCGGGCGAAACCCGGGTTGTCCTCGAACACCCGCCGCGCGACCCCGGCCTGCAACACCATGACGTTGACGGTGTGCCCGAGCGCGTCATGCAGCTCCCCCGCCAGCCGGGCGCGTTCGGTCAGCAGCACGCGTTCCGCGGCCAGTGCCTGTTCCCGAGCCTCGCCCAGGGTCCTGGCCTGCCGGCCGGCGGCGAAGGCACGCCGGCTGCGGGCGGCGTCCCCGCCGATCGTCGCGATCAGAAAGCACATCACCACCCCGGCCAGGTCCGCCGTCACCGTCTGGCCGTGATCCAGCAGGACGTATCCGGTGACGGCGGCGACGCACATCGCCGCGCCGGCAAGCCGGACCGCGAGGCCGCCGAACGCGAAGCAACTGAACAGCGCGATCCACGGCGGCCACTGGGCGGCACCGACGGGGAAGCCGGCCGCCGCGTTGACCACGACCACCGCGGACGACACCCCGACAGCGACGAGCACCGCCGAGTGGCGCCACATCAGCGACAGCGCCGAGACCGCGACCAACGCGACGCCCCACCCACCCGGCACGCGGTACCCGGAGTCGAAGGGCGTGACCGCGGTCTCGGCCGTCGCCGCCGCCGCCAGGCCCACGGCCAGCCAGACATCGGCCTGATGCGGGCGCGCCCACCGGGCGGCGCGGGCCAGCCACGCCTCGGGAGCGTCGGAGCGGTCCGCCCATAGTGCCGGGGCGTCGGAAATCGTCGCGAGCGAGGACACGCTCCATCGTGACCGGTGCCGGGTCGCGGGCGCGACCCCCCGGCCGGGCAGCCGGCCTCACCCGTCCGGGTGAGACGGCACCGCCCCGGATGGACCGCCCTCCCACCCGCCAGGGTGTCGACGCGGTTCGGCCCGATCTCCCACCCTGGACCGGGT
>NZ_JAMPTM010000308.1 GCF_025403375.1 Frankia gtarii | reverse complement strand
GCCTTCCCGCCCCCGGCTCCGTCCACCCAACCGGCGGGCCTGACGCCCGCACCGGCCACCTCCGCCCTGGAGCTGATCCGCCAGCTGCGAGTGACGACTGCCGCGGCGCACGCCAGCGCCCTGCGGGCCCAGTCAGCCCTGCAGCGGCGCCTGCTCGCCCCCCTGGCCACGCCGCTGCCGGCATCATCCCCCCTGCCGGCACCCACGGCGCTCGTCGGCCTGCCTGCGGCGCCGGCGCGTGCCCGGGTGAGCAGCGAGGCGTCATTCAAGCCGCTGGCCCGCAGCGCCGTCGGCGCGCTGGGCGCCGCGGACCTCGACCGGCTGGCCCGGGGCGCCATCGCCGACGTCCTCGGCCCGGCCTACGACCAGGAGGGACACGACCGCGCGGTGCGCATCGCCCCCGGTGGGCTGCTGTTGGCCGCCGTCGACGCCGTTGAGTTGCGCGGCGGCCGTGCCGGCCGGGGCCTGGTCCGCGCCCGGCTGACCAACCCGGCACCGCAGGGCGCGGGGCTGGCCGAGGCCGCCGCCCAGGCCGCCCGGCTGTTCGCGGTGTACGTCGGCCTGCACCTGTGCCTGCTCGACGCGCACCTCGTCGACGGCGCCGCGCCCGGTGCCGCCGGTGGGGCCACCCTCGAACTCCCCGGCGCCGACCTGGCCGGTGCCGGGGAGCTGGAACTGGTCCTCGAGGTCGTCGACCTCGACCTGGTGCCACGGCCCGCGCTGCGCGCCGACGCCGAGATCCGCCGGGTCGGCGGGGACCGGGTCGGCGAGGGTGAGGTGCTCGCCCGGATCACCGACGTCGCCGTCGGCGTGCGCGAGGGCGAGGGCCGCCCGGTCGGCCCCGGGCTCGGCGGGACGACCCCGGTCTGGTTGGGCCGCCGCAACGCGGCCGGTGACCGGGCGATGCTCAGCGAGTTCCACATGGCCCACTTCTGCCGCGGCGACCAGGTGATCGCCCTCGGTCCGGAGTTCGCCGGCTACACCGGGCGCAAGGCGACGCGGCTGCCGTCCGGTGGGCTGCTGCTCGTCGACCGGGTGCTGGCCGTCGAGGGCACCCGCGGGGACCCGAAGTCGCTCGACGGCGGGGCCTCGCACATCACCGAGTACGACGCGCCCGCCGACTCCTGGTACTTCGCGGACACGGCGAACGCGTCGATGCCGAACTGCGTCTACATGGAGACGTCGCTGCAGGCGGCGCTCATGGTCGGCTACTACATGGGTGCCACGCTCGGCGACCCGGCGGCGGTGGTGAGCCTGCGCAACCTCGGCGGGACCGCCCGCGTGCTGCGCGAGGTCGACCTGCGCGACGCGACCATCCGCCAGCACTCGAAGCTGCTGTCGACGACCGACATGCCCGGCTCGTCGCTGCAGAGCTTCGAGTACACGCTGTCGGTCGACGGCGAACCGTTCTACGAGGGCGAGACGCTGTTCGGCTACTTCAGCGACGCGGCGCTGGCCAACCAGAGCGGCCTGGACGCCGGCCGGTCGGTGCCGACCTGGCTTGAGTCGGCGTCGCTTGAGTCGGCGTCGCCGCGGCCGACGGCGCGCACCCTCGACGTCGCCGCCCGCCGCGCCGACCCGGCCGCGCGGCTGTGCGCCCGCGACCATCTGGCGCTGCTGGACACCGTCGACGTCGTCGACGGCGGCGGCCGGTACGGCCAGGGCTACCTGCACGCCGTGCGGGCGATCGACCCGGACGACTGGTTCTTCGCCCGCCACTTCCACCTCGACCCGGTGATCCCCGGCTCGCTCGGCGTGGAGACGGTCATCCAGGCGATGCAGGAGTGGCTGCTCGACTCTGCGCACGCCGACGGCCTCGTCGAGCCGGCCTTCATCCTGCCGGTGGACGCGCCGTTCACCTGGAAGTACCGCGGGCAGTTCCTCCCGACCGACGGCGAGACCCGCCTGGAGGTGCACCTCAAGGAGGTGCGCCGCGCGCCGGGGCGGGTCCGCGTCACCGCCGACGCCAGCGTCTGGAAGCCGGGCCTGCGGATCTACGAACTCCTCGACATCGCCATCGAACTGCGCGAGAACGGAGCTCCGTCGTGGTGACGACCACCCCGGCGGCCGCGGTTTCGGTCGGCGCGGCGCCGGCTGGCCTGGCGCAGGTGCAGCGTGACCTGCTCGCCCTCGACCAGCCCTGTTACGTGCTGCGCGACGGCAACGGCGTGCGGACGAGCTCCGACGCCGCGCAGGTGGCGCGGATCGTCGCCGGCGGCGGCCAGGTCCTCGCCGCCGTCGGCCCGCGCCCGGCGCACGCGCTCGGCGACCCGGAGTTCCGCCGCGCCCACGGTGTCCGCCACGCCTACATGGCGGGCGCGATGGCCAACGGCATCGCCTCGGCCTCGATGGTCGCCGCCCTCGCCCGCGAGGGTTACCTGGCCTCGTTCGGCGCCGCCGGGGTGCTGCCGGCCCGCATCGACGCCGCGCTCGCCCAGATCGGCCGCGACGCCGGCGGGAACGCCTACGCCTGCAACCTCATCCACAGCCCGAGCGAACCGGCGTTGGAAGCGGCCATCGTCGACGCCTGCCTGCGTCACCGCGTCGGCTGCGTCGAGGCGTCGGCGTTCGTCGAACCCACCGCGCAGCTCGTCCGCTACCGTCTCGCCGGCCTCGGACGCGACGTGGCGGGTCGCGTCGTGGCCCGCCACCGGGTGATCGGCAAGGTGTCGCGGGCGGAGGTCGCCGAACGGTTCCTGCGCCCGGCGCCGCCGGAGCTGGTCCGCCAGCTGCTCGAGGCGGGCGCGGTCACCGCCGAGCAGGCCGAGCTCGCCCGTTCGGTGCCGCTCGCCGACGACCTCACCGCCGAGGCGGACTCCGGCGGGCACACCGACCGCCGTCCGCTGCTGGTGCTGCTGCCCGAACTGCTGGCGCTGGCCGAACGGGTCCGCCGTGAACAGGGCTACGCGAGCGCGGTGCGCGTCGGCGCGGCCGGCGGCATCGGCACGCCGGCGGCGGCCGCGGCGGCGTTCGCCCTCGGCGCCGCGTACGTCGTCACCGGCTCGATCAACCAGAGTTCGGTCGAGGCGGACCAGTCCGACACGACGAAGCGGCTGCTGGCCGCGACCGGCGTCGCGGACACGGTGATGGCGCCGTCCGCGGACATGTTCGAACTCGGGGTGGAGGTGCAGGTGCTGCGGCGCGGCACCCTGTTCCCGGGGCGGGCGCGCCAGCTCCACGAGCTCTACCGGACCTACGCCGGCGTCGACGAGCTGCCCGCCGACATCCGGTCCGCCCTGGAAACCCGGGTGTTCCGCCGTTCCCTGGACGACGTCTGGCAGGACTGCATCCGCTTCTTCTCCGAACGTGACCCCGACCAGATCACCCGGGCCGCGGACGACCCGCGTCGCCGGATGGCCCTGGTGTTCCGGTGGTACCTGGGCCGTTCGTCGGGCTGGAGCATCGCCGGGGATCCGCAGCGTGCCCCCGACTACCAGGTGTGGTGCGGCCCGGCGATGGGGGCGTTCAACGGCTGGGTTGCCGGCACCTACCTGGCGCAGGTGGGTAACCGCCGGGTCGTCGACCTGGCCACCCACCTGATGCGCGGGGCGGCCTACGCCGACCGGGTCGCCGCGCTGCGGGCGGCCGGACTACGCCTGCCCGCCTCCGTCGCGGGATACCTGCCCACCCCGTTCGTCGAGGACCCGTTCGTTGAGGAGAGGTAATCGATCATGACGACCGAGGCCATCACGACCAGGGCCAGCGCAGCCGGGGCGGGATCGTCGTGGCTGCTGTGCGGCGGCTGCGGCGCGATGCTCTACGAGCGGCGTTTCGCCCGTGCCGGGCGGGTCTGCCCCGACTGCTCCTGGCACGCCCCGATGACCGCCCACCAGCGCCTCGACCTGCTGCTCGACTCCGGCTCGGCGCGGGGAGTCGACGTCCCGGCGATGGACAGCGATCCGTTGGAGTTCACCGACACCCGCCCCTACCGCGACCGGCTGCGTGACGCCCGCGCCAGCACCGGCCTCGACGAGGCGGCGGTGTGCGCGCGCGGCACCATCGAGGGCAACCCGGTGGTGGTCGTGGTGATGGACTTCCGCTTCCTCGGCGGCAGCCTCGGCTCCACCGTCGGGGAGGTGTTCACCCGGGGCGCCGAACTCGCCCTGCGGGAACGCACGCCGCTGCTGACCGTCACCGCCTCCGGCGGCGCGCGGATGCAGGAGGGCGCGATCGCCCTGATGCAGATGGCCAAGACCAGCCAGGCCCTGGGCCAGCTCGACGAGGCCGGCATCCTCACCGTCTCCCTGATCACCGACCCGACCTTCGGCGGCGTCGCGGCGTCCTTCGCGACCCTGGCCGACGTGATCATCGCCGAGCCGGGCGCACGGCTCGGGTTCGCCGGGCGCCGGGTGATCGAGCAGACCATCCGCCAGACCCTGCCCGCCGACTTCCAGACCGCCGAGTTCCTGCTCACCCATGGCGTCGTCGACCTCATCAGCCCCCGCCACGAGCTGCGGGCGAACCTGGCGCGGCTGCTGTCGGTGTCGAGCCGGCGCCCCGACGGCATCCCCCGCCAGACGGGGCGCCCGCAGCACGCGGTCGTCACCGACCCGGAGCTGCTGCCCCGCCGCGACGCCTGGGAGTGCGTCCGCGCCGCCCGCCGGCTGGGCCGGCCGTCGACGCTCGACTACATCGGCATGCTGCTGGAGGACTTCACCGAGCTGCGCGGCGACCGGATGTCGTCCGACTGCCCCGCGCTCGTCGCCGGCCTCGGCCGCCTCGACGGTGTTCCCGTCGCCGTCATCGGCACCCAGAAGGGCCACACCGCCGACGAGCTGCGGTACCGCAACTTCGGCATGCCGACGCCGGCCGGCTACCGCAAGTCCGCCCGGGTGATGCGCCTGGCCGCCAAACTCGGCCTGCCGGTGATCACCCTGATCGACACCGCCGGCGCCTATCCTGGCGTCGAGGCCGAGGAGCAGGCACAGGCCGTCGCGATCGCCGAGAACCTGCGGCTGATGGCCGGGCTTGCGGTGCCGGTGGTCGCCGTCGTCACCGGCGAGGGCGGCAGCGGTGGCGCGCTCGCGCTGGCGTTCGCCGACCGCGTCCTGATGTGCGCGAACGCCGTCTACTCGGTGATCAGCGCCGAGGGCTGCGCGGCCATCCTGTGGAAGAACCCGGCGGCCGCGCCGACGGCCGCCGCGGCCCTGCGGATCGACTCCCGCGAACTGCTGCGGCTCGGCGTCGTCGACGGTGTCATCGGTGAACCCGACGGGGGCGCCGACGCAGACCCGGCGGGCACCGCCGACCGCCTGCGCGAGGCGCTGCGCGGCGCGCTCGCCGAGCTGCTGCCGCTGGACCAGATGAACCTGGTGACCCGCCGCCGGACGCGGTTCCGGCAGTTCGGCGTCGCGGCGCCGGTGTCGACGCCGGTCTCGAGCGGCGACGCGCACGAGTCCCAGCCCGACCGGAACGTGGAGGCAACCCGATGACGACCGACTCGACGGCACTCGACCAGGTGGCGGGAACGGCCGGGAACATCGACCCGGACGCCGGCGACGGCCGGGTGCCCGCCCCCGCCGTGGACGCCATGGTGGCGGTGCTCGGCGCGCACGTGCTCGAGCTGTCCGTGCGGGCCCGGGTCGCGCCCAGCCACGTGCGCGTGTCGGCCGGCGACGTCAGCGTCGAGATGGGCTGGACGAGCACCGGCCAGAGCTTCGCGGACACGCCGGCCGCGTCCGCCCGAACCCGCTGGGCCGCCCCATCCGCCCCCGTGGCTCCGGCCGCCGTGGCGCCCGCGGTGGTGCCTGCCCCCGCGGCCGTGGCCGTGGCTGTGGCCGCGCAGCCCGAAGCGTCGGCGGTGCCCGCGCAGGCCGGGACGTTCCCGCTGGTCTCCCCGTCCGTGGGCATGTTCTACTGGGCGCCCGAACCCGGGAAGGCACCGTTCGTCGCCGAAGGTGACACGGTGCGGGCCGGGCAGCAGGTCGCGATCGTCGAGGCGATGAAGCTGATGATCCCGATCGAGGCGGAGCATCCCGGGCGGGTCGTGCAAGTCCTCGTCGAGGACGCCACCGCCATCGAGCACGGCCAACCGCTGTTCCTGCTCGCCCCGCTGGAGCAGTCCCCGAACGGGAGTCGTTGATGTTCAGCAGCGTCCTGGTCGCCAACCGGGGCGAGATCGCGCTGCGGGTGGTCCGCACCTGCCGCGAGCTCGGCATCCGCACGATCGTCGCGCATTCGGCCGCTGACCGGGACTCCGCCGCCGTCCGGTTCGCCGACGAGTCGGTGCAGGTCGGCCCGGGGCCGGCGAAGCGCAGCTACCTGAACATCCCCGCGGTGGTCGAGGCCGCCCGCACCCGCGGCGCCGAGGCGATCCACCCCGGGTACGGCTTCCTGTCGGAGAACCCTGAGTTCGCCGAGGTCTGCGAGGAGGAGGGGATCGTCTTCATCGGGCCGCCGGCCGACGTCATGGCCCGGCTGGGGGACAAGGCCGTCGCCCGAGGGATCATGCGCGACGCCGGCCTGCCGCTGCTACCCGGCAGCCGCGACGCCCTCGACGGCCCGGACACCGCCCTCGCGCTCGCCGGCGAGGTCGGCTACCCCCTGATCCTCAAGGCGGTCGCCGGCGGTGGCGGCCGCGGGATGCGCGTCGTACACAACCGCGGGGACCTCCCCGTCGCCTACGCCGAGACCCGGGCGGCCGCCCTGGCCGTGTTCGGCGACGGCCGGCTGTACCTGGAGCGCTACCTCGAATCCGCCCGGCACGTCGAAATCCAGGTGCTGTGTGACGGCCACGGCAACGGCGTCCACCTGGGTGCCCGGGACTGCTCGTTGCAGCGGCGCCACCAGAAGCTCGTCGAGGAGTCGCCGGCACCCGGGGTGGATCCCGACGGTGTGGCGCAGCTCGGCGAGGCGGCGGTGCAGGCCGTGCTCGGCGCCGGCTACGTCGGCGCCGGCACCGTGGAGTTCCTCTACGACCCGGCGCGGGGCAGCTACTACTTCATGGAGGTCAACTGCCGGCTGCAGGTGGAGCACCCGGTCACCGAAATGGTCACCGGCCTCGACCTGGTCGCCGAGCAGCTGCGGGTCGCGGCGGGCGAGGAACTCGGCTACGGGCAGGCGGACATCACCGCGCGTGGCGTGGCGATCGAGTGCCGGGTGAACGCAGAGGATCCCGCCCGCGACTTCCGCCCCACCCCGGGTCTCGTCACTGAGCTCGACCTGCCCGGCGGCCCGTTCGTCCGTGTCGACACGCACCTGACCGCCGGCTACCGGATCCCGCCGCTGTACGACTCGCTGCTGGCCAAGGTCGTCGTCTGGGCTCCGGACCGCGACGGCGCGATCGCCCGGATGCGCCGCGCGCTCGCCGAGACCCGCGTCGTCGGCGCCGGTGTGGCGACGACCGCCGGCTTCCTCGCCGACGCGCTCGACCACCCGCGCTTCCGCGCCGCCGAGCACGACACGTCCCTCACCGAGACCCTGCTGTCGACCGCAGCCGAGCCCCGCGTCGCCTAGCTTCCCTCGCGGCTCCCCTCGCGGCTGCGGTCGGGGGTCCCCTGTTCCGGGTTGAGCAGGGCGTGGAGGGAGTCGTCGAGGCTGAGCCGGCCGCCGTCGGGGGTGTGGATGGCGGTGCGGGTGACGTGGCGGGTGGCATGGGCGAGTCTGCCT
>NZ_JAMPTM010000307.1 GCF_025403375.1 Frankia gtarii | reverse complement strand
GTGGTCGGCGGCTCGCCGCGCAGACCCACCTCGTTGCGGACGGACACGCTGCGCTGGATGGACACGGGGAACCTCCTCGCGTCACAGCCGGGCCACGTGCGGCTGCTCCGCGGCGCGGGAGTGAGGCGTGCCGAGGCGCACGCCGTGGCGGCGTCTCGGGTGGATGACCGGGGCGGGATCCCACCGGCAGCCCCCGGGTGCCATGGGCGGACATGCCGTGACCGCGGCGCGTGGCGGTGACCGTGGTCGCCGGCCATGATCGGCCGGCCGGGTGGGAGTAGCCGGATCAATGGGAGCGCCCGACCAGTGCGGCGATCGGTGACGCTCGGACCGGTCGGGCTGCCTCAACGGCAGGAGCCGCCCCGCCCTTCCCGACTGTTCCGGCTCACGCGGCCGACCGCGGCGCACGGCGTGGCCCTGAAACTCCGAAGGATCAGCGGCCAGGTCGACAGAGCGCGCTCGCGACGCGATGAAAGTCGATGTGGGCACGGCATACCAGGAGAAGGCGCCGGCTCATGCATCCAACGGTAGATAGGACCCAACAGGTTGTCAATCAAGTCAATTGAGAAGCTGCGAAAGGGCGGTCCGGTTCGGAGGCCGGGCTGGGTGGGGTCAACCGGTGTTGCGCAGGCCGGCGGCGATGCCGTTGACCGTCAGCAGCAGCGCCCGGCGCAGGTGGGGATCGGCGCCCTCCCCGGCGGCGCGGGCGCGCGCGAGCAGGGAGAGCTGCAGGGCGTGCAGGGGGGCAAGGTAGGCGTCGCGGACCTCGAGGGTGTGGCGCAGCGTCGGGGCGTTCTCCAGCAGCTCGGCCTGGCCGGTGACCGCGAGGACTTCGGCGACCGTGCGGGCGTGCTCGGCCCGGATCGCCTCGAAGATCGGCCCGCCGTCGTCGCCGACGAGCGTGGAGACGTAGCGTTGGGCGATCATGAGGTCCGACTTGGCCAGGGTCATCTGCACGTTGCCGAGAAAGGTTCGGAAGAAGTGCCACGACCGGTACATCTCGGCGAGGGTGTCGCCGGCTCCGGCGGCCCGGGCCGCGGCCAGGCCGGTGCCCACGCCGAACCAGCCGGGCAGGATGATCCGCGACTGCGTCCAGCCGAACACCCAGGGGATCGCCCGCAGGTCGGCGAGCCCCCCGGTGCCGCCGGGCCGGCGCGACGGGCGTGAGCCGATGTTGAGGTTGCCGAGTTCCTCCACCGGGGTGGCGGCGAGGAAGAACGGCACCAGCGCGGGATCGCCGACGAACGTCTGGTAGGAGGTCCGGGCGGAGTCCGCGACCGCCTGCATGGTCTCGTCCCACTGGGCGAGGACGGCCGGGCTCAGCCGTGAGGTCCGGTGCAGGATCGACGCCTCGACCACGGCCGACAGGGTGATCTCCAGGTTGTGCCGGGCGAGCTGGGGCAGCGTGTACTTGTCGGAGATCACCTCGCCTTGCTCGGTGACCTTGATCGGGCCGTCGAGCGTGCCGAACGGCTGCGCCATGATCGCCTCGCCGCTCGGGCCGCCGCCGCGACCGACGGAGCCGCCGCGGCCGTGGAACAGCCGCAGGACGATGCCATGGCGGCGGGCGACGTCGCGCAGTTCCCGCTGCGCCTTGTGGATCTCCCACTGGGACGCGGTGATCCCCGCGTCCTTGGAGGAGTCCGAGTAGCCGAGCATGACCTCCTGCACGTCGGCGCGGGCGCGCACCAGCGAGCGGTAGGACGGGTCGGACAGCATGCCGTCGAGCAGCTCGCCGGCCGCCCGCAACTCGGCCACCGTCTCGAACAACGGGACGAAGCCGATGCGGGCCCAGGCTGGGCGGTCGGCGAAGCCGAGGCCGACCAGACCGGCCTCCCGGGCGAGCACCACCACGGCGAGGATGTCGTCGACGTCGCGGGTCATCGAGACGATGTAGCTCTCGATGACGTCCCCACCGAAGCGGTCCAGTGCCTCCCGCACGGTGCGCATCAGCTCCAGCGTGCCCAGCACCGCCGCGGGCAGCGGCGGCGGCACGGTGCCGAGCAGTGGCCGACGCCGGGCGAGCTCCGCGGACAGCAGGGCGCGCCGCGCGGTCCGGTCGAGCTGGGCATAGGGGAGGTCGAGCTCGCCGACCTGGTCGTACACCGCGGCCAGGGCCGCGTGATGCTTGTCGGCGTGCTCGCGGATGTCGAGGGTGGCCAGCGACAGCCCCATCGCGCGGGCGGTGCGGATCACGCGCAGCAGCGGGCCGTCCGCGACCAGAGAGCCGTCGCCGGCGGCGAGCGAGGCGCGCATCACCGTCAGGTCGTCGAGCACCTCGGCGAGGCCGCGGTAGTCCCGCCCGGGCACGTGCGGCGCGCCGGCGGCCAGCCGTTCCCGCGTGCCTGCGAGCCTCGCCAGGATGTAACTGCACTTGAGCCGGTACGGCTCCTCGGCGTTGAGCCGGATGTAGCGGTCGTGCACCTCGGGTAGCGCCGCCCGGTCCGCGGCCAGCGAGGACAACAGCTCGTCGCTGACCCCCACCACCCGGGTCGACGCCGTCAGCTCCTTGATGAGCTGGTCGACGGCGGAGATCAGCAGTCGGATGCCGAACTCGTGCTGGAGGGTGAGCACCTCCAGGGTGACCGCCGGGGTCACGTTCGGGTTGCCGTCCCGGTCGCCGCCGGCCCACGAACCGAACCGCAGCGGATGCGCCCCGGCCGGCAGCGTGAGGCCCACCCGGGCGAATGCCAGGTCGAGCTCCTCCAGCAGGTCGGGCAGCACCTCGGTGGCGATCAGCTCCAGGTAGTAGGCCGCCGAGCGGGCCTCGTCCGCGGGCTTGGGCCGCTCGACCCGCAGCTCGTCGGTCTGCCACAGCACGTCGACCATCTCGGCGAGGCGCCGCTGGGTGCGGTTGCGGTCGACGGGGCGCGGGGCGGTGCGGTCTGGGCTGTCCGCGTCGAGCAGGTCGGCAATGCGGCGCAGCGTGTCGAGCACCGACCGGCGGCTGGCCTCGGTCGGGTGCGCGGTGAACACCGGGCGTAGCTCCAGGCGCCGCGCGATCGATGCCGCCAGCTCCCGGTCGAGGGTGCCGGCGTCGAGCGCGGCGGCCATCCGGTCGAAGGTCTCCGCCAGCGGGCCCTGCGCCCGGTCGGACAGCTCCCGGGACCGGTGCAACTGCTCGGTGATGTTGGCGAGCTGGAAGTAGGCGGTGAAGGCGCGGGCGAGCACGATGGCCGTCTGATCGTCGACGGTGGCGAGCAGCCGACCGAGCTCGGCGCCGTTGTCGGGCCGGCGGGCCAGCGCGCGGACCTGCTCGACGAGCGCGAGCGTCGCCGCGCCCGCATGCCGGGTCAGGGCCTGGCCGAGCAGATCGCCGAGACGGCGGACCCCCGCCCGCACGGCCGCGTGGCGAGCATCGGAGGAGACCCCGCCGGCGAAGGCGCCGGGATCCGGGGCCAGCTCGTCGAGGGCCGTACTCACGCTCCGCTCGGTCGTCACGCTGCCTCCGGTGGGTTCGCCTGGATCTGCCTGAATCTGCCTGGGTTCGCCGAGCTGCCGGACACGGCGACCATGATGTCGCCGGGGGCCGGCGGGACTGTCCTGCGCCGGCGCGGCCTAGTCTGCCGACTCGCCCGCGCCTTGCATACGGCGAGATGGCGGGAGAGAGATAAATCGTCTCCCGCGCGCTCTGGCTTCGGTGGGCAGACCCTCCTTCGGCAATCGTGAACCGCCGGTGAGCTGCGCAATCAGCCGATTAGGACGATCATTGGGGGAGCCGCGAGGACGGCCGCGGCGGCCAGGTAGGCCCCCGCGGGCAGCCACCAACGGACCCCCGGGGGGTCGAGGAGCCGGGCGATCCGGGAGATGACCGGATTGATCGTGCCGAGCCGGTGACCGGGTGCCTCCGGCGCCGTCGTGGCGGCGACTCCGGATCCGACTCCGACTCCGGATCCGGATCCGGATCCGGGTGCGAACCGGCTCGCCGCCCGGGCCGCCGTGGCCGTCAGGGGATCCTCCGCGCCGAGTGCGGGCAGTACGGCGGCCTGGTGGCCGGTGATGCTGAGTGCCCCGGCGGGGACCGGGGCCCGGGCCACGCCGAGCCGAGCCAGCGCCCGGGCGAGCGAGCGGCGGCTGGTCTCGCGGGCGGCGGCGTCGTCGGCGAGCATCTCGACGAGTAAGGACACGGCCGCCGTCGCCTCCCGGGCCGGTCGGAGGAACGGGAACGTGCGCTCCCAGGCGACGAACGGCTGGATGACCAGATCGTGCCGCCCGGCTATGTGCGCCGCCTCGTGGGCAAGCACAGCGTCCAGCTCGGCGGCGTCGAGGGTGTTCAGCAGGCCCCTGGAGACCACGACCCTGGCGTGACGCACACCCGGGACGCAGTACGCGACCGCGATCGGATGGTCGAGGATCCGCAGCAGGATGCCGGCCCGGTCGCGGTGCTCGCACAGGCAGCAGGTGGTGGCGTCGTTCCCATCACCGCCGGGGTTCCCATCACCACCGGGGTTCGCGTCCCCGCCGGGGTTCGCGCCATCGCCGGGACCGTCGGCCGTGGCGGGCGAGTGGAGGTGGGTGTGGTCGGTCGACTCTCGCGCGCCGTGCCCGCGGTGGCGGCGGCCGGCGAGGTCGACCAGGTGCCGGTGCCGATGCCGTTCGCGCAGGGTGGCCGCGGTGGAGGCGCAGAGCACGCCGAACAGGCGGCAGGCCAGGACCGTCGCCGCGGCGAGGCCGACGAGGTTGACCCAGCGCAGGCCGGCAAGGGGGGACCCGGCCGCGATGTTGCCGAGATGATCGGTGATCGCGGTCGGGGTGTGCGTGGACAGTGGGGAGACGGTGAACGCGACCGCGGCCAGCAGGGCCGAGACGCCGCCGGCCAGCCCGATCGCCTGCCAGAGCACGATCGCCGCCCGCGGGCAGCCGTGCGGCCAGCGCGCGGCGGCCAGCAGGCGTGGTACCGGCCAGGCCAGCACGCCCGCGAAAAGAGCGAGGAGGGCCGCGGTCGTCATCTCCTCGGCAACGCTACCGCCCGTCCGGTGGAATCTGAACCGTTCGATCCGAGTCGGTGCTCACCGCGGCGGGTCCGTCCGGCTCGTCGGTGGCTGTCCGGAGCGGGGACGGGATGGATGGATCCGCCGCCGCGGCGGCCGCGAGATCGGGGTCGCCGACCGCGTCCATCGGGTCTGCGCCGAGGGGCTCCAGGGCCCGGCGAAGGATCTCCGCCTCCTCGGCGGAGACCGATCCGACGAAGCGGACCAGCGCCGAACCGCGGTCGTCCGCGGTGCCCAGCGCCTCCATCATCGCCTCGGCTACGACGGCCTCACGGCTGTCGGACGCGGCGTAGCGGTGTGCCCGCGCGGCCCGCTGCCGGCGGACGAAACCCTTGCGTTCCAGTCTTTCGAGCACGGTCAGCACGGTGGTGTACGCGAGGTCGCGTTCATGGTCCAGGCGGGCCGCGACCTCGCGGGCCGTGAGCCAGCCTTCGCTCGACCACAACACGTCCATGACCGACCGTTCGAGGTCACCCAGGCGCGCCATGTGTCGATCCTACGTCGCGTAGAAGTTCAGTGCGGCCGAACGGTCTCGTTGGCGTGGCATCCTGCGTCACACGGCCGCCGGACCTGGGTGTTCACCTCGCGATGGCGGGCGGCGCCGGCCGCGGTCCCCCGGCGGTCGGCCCGCGCCGACGCCGCCAACGTCACAACCGGCCGGTGGCCCGATGGTCGCACCGTCGCCGTCGGTCGCCGTCGGCCCTCGCCCGCGCGGCGTCGGGACTTTCCGCCCGGCCCTATTCGGCGCGACACCGGCACATTCTTCCCCCGCAGCCCCCGGCCGGGTGCACCCCCTCGGGACCGTCCCGACTGATCGGCATCCGGCCGGCCCGACGAAGGCGTCGGCAATTGCATTCGCCGCCGTTCCCTGTGGTCTTGTGCCGGGTTACCCGGGTGGCGGCGTGGTTGTGTTATCTGAAGGTTATTTTTTCGGTGGAGCCGATCGACCCCGATCGGGGGTGAAATCGTTCCAGGCCGCTGTGACCAGTGGCGCGAATTGCGCGGGACGGGCCCGTTGGTGCCGCGGCGAACGCGGTAAATGCCAAGGTCCGCCGCTGACGGGCACGTCACACGGGATTTGCGGGGGGAAGGCGCCGGAAGATGGCGTATGCACATAGAGGGGACGCGCGATGCTCTGCCCCGCCGGCCGGCGTCGCGCATGTCGTGGACCTCACGGAGGCCCGATCGCCGACCGGATCACCCCGTTACGTAACTTAGGACCTTCTACGTTGGGTAGAAGGTCGACTGAATCCCGGTCGATTTCTTCCCGCGGTCCTTCGAAGGAGCCGTGCGCATGGTTCTCGCCGCCGACGCCGTCGACCTCGCTCGTGCCCAGACGGCGTTCTCCCTCGCGTTCCACATCTGCTTCGCCGTGTTCGGTGTCGGTTTGCCATGGCTGCTGATCTACACCGAGCGACGTTGGCTCAAGACCGGGGATCCGGTCTGGCTGGCTCTGACGAAGAAGTGGTCGCGTGCCTTCGCCGTTCTCTTCGCGGTGGGGGCCGTCTCGGGAACGGTGTTGTCGTTCGAGTTCGGGCTGCTCTGGCCCGCGTTCATGTCCAAATACGGCGGCGCCCTCGGGCTGTCGTTCACCCTGGAGGGCTTTGCGTTCTTCACCGAGGCGATCTTCGTCGGCATGTACCTGTACGGCTGGAAGCGCCTCTCGCCGCGGGCCCACTGGCTGACGCTGTGGCCGATCGCGATCTCCGGCACCCTGTCGACGCTGTTCATCATCACGGTGAACGCCTGGATGAACGTGCCGCGCGGGATCGTCGAGCAGGACGGCAAGCTCCTCGAGGCCAAGCCGTACGCCCCGTTCATCAGCCCAGGTACCCCGCCGCAGCTTGTCCACATGCTGATCGCGGCACTGATGTGCGCCGGCGGTGTGGTCGCGGCCATCTATGCGGTGGGCATGCTGCGCGGTCGTCGCGACACCTACCATCAGCGTGGCCTGAAGATCGGGCTCGCGGTGGTGCTTTTCTGCGCGCCGCTGCAGCTCATCGTCGGGGACTGGGCGGCCCGTGTCGCCGGCGCCAACCAGCCGTTCAAGCTCGCGGCGATGGAGGGGCTGTACCACACCGGGTCGCACGCGCCCTTCGCCATCGGCGGGATCTACGACAACAAGACCGGTGAGATCCGCTACGGCCTGGAGATCCCCAGCGGGCTCTCGCTGCTCGAGGGCTTCAGCACCGGCCATGTGATCAAGGGCCTGGACGGCGCTGCGCCGGACGAGCGGCCGAACGGCACGCTGGTGCACGGGGCGTTCACGACGATGGTCGGGGCGGGATCCGCCCTGATCGGGCTGTCGCTGATCACCGGCTTCGTCGTCCTGCTGCGCCGTCGGCGCGGGGATCGTCCACTGCTACCCACCAGCAAGCCGTGGCTGATCGCCGCCGCGTGCACCGGGCCGGCGGCGATGCTGGCGATGCTCACCGGCTGGGAGGTCACCGAGGGTGGCCGCCAGCCATGGATCGTCGGTGACCACATGCGGGTCGTCGAGGGCGTGAGCGGCGGCAACGCGGTGGCGCCGATGTTCGCGGGCACCCTGGTGCTCTACCTCGGGCTCGCCGGCGCACTGCTGCTCATCCTGCGGAAGATGGCCACCGGCGGCCCCAGCGGCGAGCAGCTGCGTCCCGGTCAGCCCGTCGG